>NZ_JBHSOU010000044.1:303909-446377 GCF_042656385.1 Pseudomonas sp. GCM10022186 | reverse complement strand
TGTGCAGAGCGTGCTCTGGGGCATCAACGCCTTCGACCAGTGGGGCGTGGAGCTGGGCAAGGAGCTGGGCAAGGCCGTCTATTCGCGGCTGATCGGCCAGGACGGCGCCCCGGCCGAGGACGGCTCGACCCAGGGCCTGATCGACTTCTTCCGTGCACGGCATCGCGGCTGAAGTGAATATTCGGGGCCGCCCTGCGGCCCTTTATCGCGAATGAAGCAGCAGCACCGCTGCACGCACACCAGGCGGTCCCTCGAGACCCGGCACCACTTCGCCCCTCCCCCCGACGACAGAGGCCCCTGAACGATTCGCCGCTCCCGGCGTTCAAAACTCCATGGACAACCCTTGAACCGGGCAATGGCTTGGATGCACCCTTATCGCCATCTCGGATGCACAACAACAAGGACCCGCCATGTACGAGATCAGCCTTCACCCCGTGCCGGACGCCGTGCACAAGCACGCCCTCATCGACAACGATGCCTACCTGCGCCTCTACCAGCAGTCCGTCGAACAACCCGACCTGTTCTGGGGCGAGCAGGCCACCAGTTTCCTCACCTGGTTCAAGCCCTGGGACCAACTGCACCGCAGCGATCTGAAGAAGGGCGAGGCCGAGTGGTTCAAGGGCGGCAAGCTGAACGTCGCCTACAACTGCATCGACCGCCATCTGGAACAGCGCGGCGACCAGGTCGCCATCATCTGGGAAGGCGACAACCCCAGCGAATCCGCGCAGATCACCTACCGCAAGCTGTACAGCCATGTCACCCGCCTGGCCAACGTGCTGAAGAGCCGCGGCGTGAAAAAGGGCGACCGGGTCTGCATCTACATGCCGATGATCCCGGAAGCCGCCTACGCCATGCTGGCTTGCGCACGCATCGGCGCCGTGCATTCGGTAGTGTTCGGCGGCTTCTCCCCGGACGCCCTGCGCGACCGCATCCTCGACGCCGACTGCCGCACCGTGATCACCGCCGACGAGGGCGTGCGCGGCGGCAAATACATCCCGCTCAAGCAGAACGTCGACAAGGCGCTGAAGGATTGCCCGAACGTCTCCTCGGTGCTGGTGGTCCAGCGCACCGAAGGCAAGATCGACTGGGTGGAGGGGCGCGACCTCTGGTACCACGAGGTCCTGCACGGCGCCAGCGAGGACTGCCCACCGGAATGGATGGACGCCGAGGACCCGCTGTTCATCCTCTATACCTCCGGCTCCACCGGCAAACCCAAGGGCGTGCTGCATACCACCGGCGGCTATCTGCTGTGCGCGGCCATGACCCACAAGTACGTGTTCGACTACCACGACGGCGACATCTTCTGGTGCACCGCGGACGTGGGCTGGGTTACCGGCCACAGCTACATCGTCTACGGCCCCCTGGCCAACGGTGCCACCACCCTGGTGTTCGAGGGCGTGCCCAACTACCCGGACGCCTCGCGGTTCTGGCAAGTGATCGACAAGCACCAGGTGAACATCTTCTACACGGCGCCCACCGCTATCCGCGCCCTGATGCGCGAGGGCGAGTCCCCGGTGAAAAAGACCTCCCGCGCCAGCCTGCGCCTGCTCGGCAGCGTCGGCGAGCCGATCAACCCGGAAGCCTGGGAGTGGTACTACAACGTTGTCGGCGACAAGCGCTGCCCCATAGTCGACACCTGGTGGCAGACCGAAACCGGCAGCATCCTCATCACTCCGCTGCCCGGCGCCACCACCCTCAAGCCAGGTTCGGCGACCCACCCCTTCTTCGGCGTGCAGCCGGTGCTGCTGGACGAGAAAGGCAAGGAGATCGAGGGCGCAGGCTCAGGCGTGCTGGCGATCAAGGCCAGCTGGCCGAGCCAGATCCGCAGCGTCTACGGTGACCACAAGCGGATGATCGATACCTACTTCTCCGCTTACCCCGGCTACTACTTCACCGGCGATGGCGCGCGCCGCGACGAGGATGGCTATTACTGGATCACGGGCCGCGTCGACGACGTGATCAACGTCTCCGGGCACCGCATCGGCACCGCCGAGGTGGAGAGCGCTCTGGTGCTGCACGACGCCGTGGCCGAGGCCGCGGTGGTGGGCTACCCCCATGACCTCAAGGGCCAGGGCATCTACGCCTTCGTCACGCCGATGAAGGGCCTGGAACCCACTGAGGACCTGAAGAAGGAACTGCTCGCCCTGGTCAGCAAGGAGATCGGCAGCTTCGCCAAGCCCGAGCTGATCCAGTGGGCCCCGGGCCTGCCGAAGACCCGCTCGGGCAAGATCATGCGGCGCATCCTGCGCAAGATCGCCTGCGACGAGCTGGATAATCTCGGCGACACTTCCACCCTGGCCGATCCGTCGGTGGTGCAGAACCTGATCGACAAACGCCTCAACCAGTAAAGGAGTCGCAAGCTTCAAGCGGCAAGCGGCAAGTGCCCCACTTGCCGCTTGGGGCTTGAAGCTTGACGCTTGCCCATGGAATTCATCCGCCGCCGTATCGAACGCCAGATCATCGGACTCACCGGCCTCGCCCTCGGCCAACTGGACTTAGAGAACCCCAAGGGCGATCCCGGGCTGTTCGGCCCGGATTCGGTGACCTGGAAGGTCCACGGCGACTTCACCTCGATGATGATCGGCGGCATCAGTGCCCTGCTGCTGCAGATGCTGCATCCCCTGGCCCTGGCCGGCGTCTGGGACCACTCCAATTTCCGCAAGGACATGCTCGGCCGCCTGCGCCGCACCGGCCAGTTCATTTCCGGCACCACCTACGGTACCCGCAAGGACGCCGACTGGCTGATCGAAAGGGTACGCGGCATCCACCAGCAGGTGATCGGCGTCGCCCCCGACGGCCGTCCTTACGCGGCCAGCGACCCCGCCCTGTTGACCTGGGTCCATGTCGTCGAAGTCAGCTGCTTTCTCAAGGCTCACCTGCGCTACCTCAACCCGCGGCTTTCCGGCGAGGACCAGGACCGCTACTACGCCGAGATCGCCCTCGTGGCCGAACGCCTGGGCGCTCGCGACGTGCCGAAGTCCCGCCAGGAAGTGGCGGACTACCTCGAGGCCATGCGCCCGCAGCTATTCTGCGACGAACGGTGCCTGGAGGTGGTACGCATCCTCCTCGCCGCTCCCGCGCCCAGCGCCATGACCAAGCCATTCGGCCTGCTGATGATGCAGGCCGGTATCGACCTGCTCCCGGACTGGGCCGGCGCCAAGCTCGGCCTCCACCAGCGTCCCTGGCAGCGCCGCGTCGTGCGTGCCTGGGTCTGGCGCGTGGCGCCGCTGCTGCGCTGGGCCATGCGCAACGGCGCGGTTCATCGCGCACGCAGGCGCATGGGGCTGGCGCCACGCTGAGCGCCTATCCCGGGACTTCGCTCCGCAGGGTGGACAGCGCTTTTCTGGCCTTCAAGCAGAACACACCTCCCACTGGTGGAAATCGCGTTGCGATTTCCACCCTGTGAAGGCTCCGCCTCTTCTCCCTTTGTTAAACTGCGCGCCCCTTTCTGCGAGACGCCGCGCATGTCATCCGCTCTCCACCAGGCGCTGCGCGCCGCTCTCGATAACCGCCAGGCACTGCTGGCCGAACTCCATGACCAGGGCACCGACTGCTACCGGCTGTTCCATGGCAGCCAGGAAGGCGCCCCCGGCCTGACCGTCGACCGCTACGGCCCGCAACTGATGGTGCAGAGTTTCCACCAGCCGTTGGAGCGCGAGCCTCTGCTGGCACTGGCCGCGACCGTGGAGGAACGCCTCGGGAAGAAGCTGCTGCTGGTCTACAACGACCGCTCCCGGGGCAACTCGCGTATCGATCGCCGCGACCCGGTCTATCAGGCCGAGCCCGCGGCCCTGGAAGACCTGGTGGGCCACGAATGGGGCCTGAACTACCGGGTACGCGGCCGTCATCCCGGCCAGGACCCGCTGCTCTTCCTCGACCTGCGCAACACCCGCGGCTGGGTGAAGGACAACAGTGCCGGCAAGTCGGTGCTCAACCTCTTCGCCTACACCTGCGGCGTTGGCCTCTGTGCGGCCGCAGGCGGCGCCAGCGAGGTGTGGAACCTGGACTTCGCCGAGGGCAACCTGGCGGTCGGCCGCGAGAACGGTGCGTTGAACCCGGAACTGGCAGCCATGCACTTCGTGCAGTCCGACTACTTCCCCGCCATCCGCCAGTTGGCCGGGCTGCCCATCGCCCGCCGTCACGGCCAGAAGCTGCCCAGCTACCCGCGCCTGGAACAGCGCCAGTTCGACCTGGTGTTCCTCGACCCGCCGGCCTGGGCCAAGAGCGCCTTCGGCACCGTGGACCTCCTGCGCGACTACCAGAGCCTGCTCAAGCCGGCGCTGCTGGCGACCGCAGAGGGTGGTGTGCTGGTGTGCAACAACAACCTGGCCAAGGTGGCCATGGAAGATTGGCGCGAGCAGGTGCTGCGCTGCGCCAGCAAACTGGGTCGGCCGGTGCGCGACTGCCAGCAACTGGCGCCCGCCGCCGACTTCCCCTCCCAGGATGCGCGCCAGCCGCTCAAGACCCTGGTCCTGCAACTCTGAAAGCCGCGCGGTAACGAGATCCAGCCATCAGGCGGAACCCTGAGGCCGTGCCATAATCCAAGGCACTCTTTGCCGGGATAGTTGACGCCTCATGTACAAAGGATTGAAACGGGCCGCCTGCGCCCTGCTGATCGTCGTAGCGCTGTACAGCCTGCTTGGCTTTCTGATCATTCCGGGAATCGCCCTGCGTGTCGCCAACCAGCAACTGGCTCAGTACTCCACTGTGCCGGCGCAGCTGGAACGCATCCAGCTCAACCCCTTCAGCCTGGAGCTGACCCTCTGGGGCCTGCACATAGGCGACGACAAGGCCGAGCAGGCCGGCTTCGAGCGACTCTACGCCAACCTGCAACTGGACAGCCTCTGGTCCGGTGCCCTGCACCTGGCGGACGTGGAACTGGAAAAGGCCACCACCGAGGTGCTGTTCGCCAAGGACGGCAGCCTCAACCTCACCCGACTGTTCAAGCTGCCACCCAGTGAATCCAAGCCGGAAGAGCCGGCGGGAGAGGCCTTTCCCCTGCGCATCGAGCGCATCAAGCTGATCGAAGGCGGCCTGCATTTCCAGGACCTGCGCCCCAGCGAACCCATCGAATTCGTCTACGACTCCCTGAACCTGGAACTGCGCAACCTCAGCACCTTGCCGAACGACAATGCCGAGATGTTCCTGGTGGCGACCGGTCCCTACGGCGGGCGCATCGACTGGCAGGGCCAGATCAGCCTGGTCCCGCTCGCGTCCAGCGGCCAGCTGAAGATCACCGATGGCAAGATGAAGGCCTTCTGGCCCTATGTCCGCGACGCCGTGCCCCTGGTCCTGGACAAGGGTGTGCTGAGCCTGTCCACCGACTACCGGCTGAACCTGGCCAAGGGCACCCAGCTCAACCTGGAAAAGCTCTGGATCAAGGTCGCCCCATTCGCCATCAAGGCACCGGACAATCGCCCCCTGGCCAACCTCGAACTGCTGGAAATCAGCGACAGCTCCCTGGACCTGGCCAAACAGGAAGTGCTGATCGGCAAGGTCCACAGCCAGAACCTGGAAACCTGGGCCGCCCGCGATGCCGACGGCCAACTGGACTGGCAGAAGCTCTTCGCCAGCGAAGCCAAGCCCACCCCCCAGGCCGACGAAAAGCCCGCCGGCGAACAGGCCGAAGCGTCCAGACCCTGGGTGGTCAAGCTGCGTGAGACCCGACTCCGCGGCTACAAGGTGCACCTGGCCGATCGGGTGCCCAAGGATCCGGTGCAGCTCGAGCTGGGCCCGCTGAACCTGGACCTCAAGGACTTCGACAGCCGCGGCGAATCCCCCTTCGACCTCAGCCTGGACACCGGCCTCGGCAAGCAGGGCAAGCTGCAGGCGGTCGGCCAGGTACAGCTCAAGCCCACTACCGCCAGGTTCCAGGTACAGACCCGCGATATCGACCTGCGTGTCGCCCAGGCCTACCTCAGCCCCTTCGTGCGCCTGGAACTGCGCAGCGGCCTGCTCGACAGCGACCTCAACGTCGATCTCAAGAGCACCGAACCGCTGGCCCTGGGCGTCACCGGCCGCGCCCTGGTCAACCAGATGCACACGCTGGATACCCTCAAGGAGCGCGATTTCGTCAAATGGCAGCAGCTGCTGGTGGATGGCCTCAACTACCAGCACGGCGACAGCCTGAGCATCGACAAGGTGAGCCTGAACCAGCCCTATGCACGCTTCATCATCAACGAAGACCTGACCACCAACGCCAGCGACCTGGTGATCAAGCAACCCGCCGAGGCCAACCCGCAACCCGCCGCCGGCGCCCAGCCGGAGCCGGCCGGCAAGCCCCTGGGAATCCGCATCGGCGGCATCGAGATCAAGGACGGATCGGCCAACTTCGCCGACTTCAGTCTCACGCCGAACTTCGCCACCGCCATCCAGCAGCTCAATGGCGAGATCGGCACCCTCGACAACCGCGAACCCAAGCCGGCCAAGGTCGCGGTGAACGGCAAGGTGGACCGCTATGCGCCGGTGACCATCAAGGGCAGCCTGAACCCCTTCGACCCGCTGGACAGCCTCGACATCGCCACCAGCTTCAAGCGCGTCGAGCTGACCACCCTGACGCCCTACTCGGGCAAGTTCGCCGGTTACCGCATCCGCAAGGGCCGGCTGAACCTGGACCTGCACTACCAGATCGCGAAAGGTCAGCTGAAGGCGGAAAACCACCTGGTACTCGAGCAATTGCAGCTCGGCGAACAGGTATCCAGCCCCGATGCGGTAGACCTGCCGGTGCGCCTGGCGGTGGCGCTGCTCAAGGACACCGAAGGCAAGATCGACATCCAGCTGCCGGTGGCCGGCAACCTCAACGATCCGCAGTTCAGCGTCGCGCCAATCATCTGGCAAACCCTGCGCAACCTGGTGCTGCGTGCGGTCCAGGCGCCCTTCAACTTCGTCGCCGGCCTGGTCGGCGGCAGCGGCGAAGACCTTGGCCAGGTGCCCTTCCAGGCCGGCAGCAGCGAGCTGGACGCCGAGGCACAGAAAGGCCTGGACACCCTGGCCGAAGCGCTGAAGAAACGCCCGGCCCTGCGCCTGGAAGTGGAAGGCGCCAGCGCCAAGGCCGCCGACGGCCCGCCGCTGGCCGAACAGCGCCTTGCCCGGGAGTACCAGAGCACCTACTACAAGATCGCCCAGCGCCGGGGCGACAAGGTTCCGGCCGAAGCCAGCCAGATCGAGGTTCCGGAAGACGAGAAAGCGCCTATGCTGGAGGGCATCTACCGCAGCCGCCTGAAGCAGCAGCCGCCGGCGGAGTGGGAGGACCTGGACAGCGAGCAGCGCGCTGCCAAGCTCCGCGAAGCGGTCCTCGCCTCCTGGGCCCAGAGCGACCTGCTGCTGCGTCAACTGGGCCAGGCCCGTGCCGCCAGCATCAAGGACTATCTGGTTGACCGCGGCGGCCTCGCCGACGACCGCATCTTCCTGCTGGACATCAGCATGGTGGAGCCCAACCAGGCCGGAGAGGTGATTACCCCGCTGCACCTGGACAGCGAGTAGGAGGCCCCATGCGTACGCTGCCGTTCGCCCTGCTGGCGCTCGCCCTGGCCACTGCGGCCGGGGCCGAGACCATGCGCTGCGGCAGCAAGCTGGTCAGCATCGGCGACCGCAGCTTCGAGGTGCTGCAGAAGTGTGGCGAGCCGGTGCACCGCGACCAGGTCGGCTATACCCTCGGCTCCTACGATCGGCGCGAATTCACGGTGGAGGAGTGGGTCTACGGGCCCAGCAACGGCATGCTCAGCATCCTCACCTTCGAGGGCAACCGGCTGGTGCGAATCGAGACCAAGCGCAGCCGCTGACGCGCCCTTGCGCCGGGTGTAGGCTGTAGGCCTGCCCCGCATTCCGGACCGCCGCGTGAAAGTTCCCGCCCTTCTCTGCCTGCCCCTGCTCCTGGCCCTGGATACCGCCCAGGCCTCATCCACCCTGCGCTGCAACAGCAGCCTGGTCAGCCTCGACGACACCGCCAGCGAGGTACTGGAAAAGTGCGGCGAACCCGTCAGCCGCAGTGACCTGGGCTACAGGGAAGTGACGGACGGGTACTACCGGCGCATCGAAGTGCGAGTCGAGGAATGGGTCTACGGCCCACGCAATGGCATGTACCAGTTCCTCCGCTTCGAGGGTGATCGCCTGCGCGACATCGACAGCAAGCGCGGCAACTGACAGCCGTTCGGGCGGAATGCTAGGCTCTGCGGCTTCCCAGACGGAAAGGATGTCCGCCCCCATGAAAGTCCTCGCCTGCTTCTTCGCCCGCCGTTTCATCGGCTACTCGGAAACCACCAGCGGATGCCAGGAGATGCAGGGGGAGGAACGGGTCTACAGCCCCGGCAACGTGGACCACTACCTCGGATTCGTCGGCGACCGCCTCAGCGATATCGACGGCAAACGCAACTGAGCCGCGCGCCATGATCATCCTCCCCGCCGATCAACCCCTGGACTGGCGGCGGCCGCCGGTCATCACCCTGCTGCTGATCCTGCTCAACGCCCTGATCTACATCGGCTACCAGAGCGGCGACAGGGAGCGCACCGAAGAAGCCCGGCAGCTTTACCTGGACGGCGGACTGCTCAACCGCGAGCGCGCCCTGTTCGTCGACCACCTGGCGGCGCGGGAAGCACTCGACGCCGACCAGCGCCAGGCGGTGAACGCCATGCGTCGCCAGGACCTGGCAGCGGTGATACTCCGCGACCTGGAATTCGAGAACTGGCTGCATCGCGCCCCGGCCTACCAGGCCGACCCCGCCTGGCAGCAGGCACGGCAGCACGCCGAAGCGGCGCGGGACCGGATCAGTGCCCTGCGCTTCGGATTCATACCCAACAAGTTCAGCGTCCAGGGGCTGTTCGGCGCCATGTTCCTGCATGGCAGCTTCGATCACCTGCTGGGCAACATGATCTTCCTGTTCATCTGCGGCTTCGCCCTGGAAGCAGCCCTGGGACGCTGGGTCTACCTCGGTCTGTACCTTGGCAGCGGCCTCGCCTCACACCTGCTCTGGTGGGCCCTGGACCCTGCCTGGGTCGCCGGTATCGGCGCCTCCGGCGCGGTCTCGGGGCTGATGGGCATGACCATCGGCGTCTATGGCCTGCGCAAGATCAGGTTTTTCTACTGGCTCGGCCCGCTGATCGGTTACTTCAAGGCTCCCGCCCTGTGGATATTCCCCGCATGGCTCGCCAAGGAACTCTATGGCTTGCTGCTGGCCGACGACCATGTGAATTACTACGCCCACCTTGGTGGTCTCGCATTCGGTTTCCTGGCCACCTGGCTGCTTCGGCTGTCGGGCGTCCTCAGGGTGGACGAGGCCTACCTGAACAAGGAAGACCCGGACGCGCCGTTCAAGCGCGAACTGGCAGCGCTGGACCAGCTGGTCGGCCGCTTCGCCCTGGATCAGGCCGCTTCACGGGGGCTCGACCTGTTGCAGCGTTACCCCGGCCGAGCAGCCCTGCTGGAGCGCCTCTACCCGCTGGCCAAGAGCCGCCAGGACAAAGCCCTGCTGGCCGCCGTGCTGAAACAGCTGTTCAGCCTGCCGGAACTGGCCATCGCCCTGCCGCTTCTGCAAAAGCTGGCCGACGACGCCGCCGACCCGCAACAACGCCTGCTACAGCATCCGAGCGTGCTCCTGCACCTGCTGCAACGCCTGCTCAAGGCCGGCGACGGAGGCCGTGCCCTGGTGCCCTGGCGTCGTCTCAGCCAGGTGAGCCCGGCACCGGCCCAGCTCCCCGGACTTACGCTGCAACTGGCCAAGCTGCTGGGCCAGCGCCAGGACCTGCGCGGCGTCGGCGAACTCGTTCAATACCTTCGCCGAGCCTTCCCGGACGCCGAACAGACCCGCCAGCTGGCGCTCTACCAACAGCACCTGGCGCGCTGAGGCTCCACCGGCACAAAGCCCCGCGATTGCGGGGCCTTGTGTTCATGCCTGGAGAATCAGGCATTACTCGGACGACTTCAGACCGTCGGCGGATACCGCAGTGACACCCTTGATGTTCTTGGCGGTTTCAATGGCCAGTTCGCGCTCGGCATCGGTCTTCACCATACCGGACAGCGCGACGACACCTTGCTTGGTTTCGACCTTGATATCCATGCCGTTGAGGTTCTTGTCGGCCAGGAATTTGGATTTGACCTTGCTGGTGATCCAGGTGTCGGAGACCGCATCTTCGGCTTTCTGCATGGTCTCGCTGGCTGCCAGCATCGTGTGACCGCTGGTTTCTGCATAGACGCCGGCCGCGAACGGCAGGCTCAGGGCGGCGGCAGTGACAGCGGCAAAAGTCCACTTGGTGAAAGACTGTTTCATGAGGTAGGTCTCCTCTTTTCTTCGGAACGTCTGCAGCAAGCTCCTGGCTGCAGGGTCACAAGGAATGCCGCAAGGCCTGTGCCAGCTTCCGAAGAACAGAAAAAACCAATAAAAACAGGAACATGAAATCAAGAGTTGAAAGCCGCCTGCTTGCAGTCTGCAAGTTCGCGCCGCAGTGACCTTGCAGACTGCACGACGAAAGCGGGCTCAGCGCGCAGCATCGCTCAACCTGGTGATAGTGCCCTCGAGGGCACTGACCTGGTCCAGCAACGGCGAGGCCGGGTAGCGCGCACGGATATAGGCCAGCAGCCTCTGTGCCGGCTCCAGCTGCCCCAGGCCCTCGGCAAATCCACGGGCAGCCAGCAAGTAGGCGCGGGGGATGTGCGGGTAGTCGGGGAAGCGCTGGTGCAGGTTGCGCAGCAGGCTCAGCCCCTCGCGGACCCTATGGCGATCCAGCAGGGCCGCAGCCACCTGCTCGCAGACCAGGGCGTCGCCGGGCAGATAGTCGGCCTTGAACTGCCGAGCGTTGAGCAATGCGCTAGCGGCCAGGGCCGGGTTCTGGCCGGCCACCAGCGGCAGGTAGTGGTCCAGGTGGCGCAGGCAGCGATCACGGGCGCCGAGGCCGTGGAGCAACTGATGGAGACGCTCGTTCAGGCGCAGATCGGAGGGGTTGCGCTGCAGGGCGCTGTCGAGCACCTCGAGGGCACCATCGCTCTGCCCTTCCTTGAGTCGGATCTCCGCTTCGGCCAGGGCCTTGCGGCGGCGCCACTCCTGCTCCGGGAACCCCTGCTGGCTGCCCTCCTCGGCGATGGCGAAGCCCAAGGCACCCTGATACTGGAAAACGGCATAGCCCATCATGCTGCACATCACTACGCCGAAGTAGCCGAAAAGGAAGGTAGCGATCGGCATCAGCACCACCTTGGGCAAGCCGCTGGAGAGCATCCAGGCGACATAGCCGGGGGATTGCCAGAGGATGAAGAGGAAGGCGCAGAGGATCAGGTAGCGCCAGCCCATCGCCTTGATCACATCCCCGACCTGATCGGGGCTCAGCGCCGCGCCCAGTTCCTTGCTCAATGCCAGGCGGATGATGCTGGCGGGCAGCAGCAGGACGATGGCGATGTTCACCACCCAGAAGATCGTCTCGCTGTTGAAGTCCGCCGCCAGCCAGAGCGCACCCAGGGCGATGAGGAACACCGCCATCTGCTTGAAGAACAGCGAGAAGCCCTCACCGGTGAAGGCGCTGACCAGGCTGGGGGCTTCGCGCACGCCTTCGCTGCTGGCCTCGATCACGCAGTGGAAGTACTTGGTGGCCACGCTCAGCAGGGCGATCCAGAGGATCAGTGACCGCGGCATGAACAGGCCGGCCAGGGCCAGCAAGGCGCTGAAGGCCAGCGGGTTGGCCTGCAGGCCATAGGCGAAGAACTGCGGCAGGCGCTCCCAGAAGGGTTGCGCGGTATTGGCCGCGCCGAGAAAGGTCAACTGGCCGCGGCACAGCGGACAGGCCGGGCTGTCATCCGGTGCGTCGGCATTGAGGGGAATGCAGCAGTCGCCGTAGTGGCGCTGGCAGGGCACGCAGTGCCAGGTTGCGGGTTGGGCGGGGTGGTACTGGCAGAGCGTCTTGTCCATGACTGTTCCAGGCACGATGGCGGTTCGCCATTCTCCCGGCAAAAAAAGAGGGCCCGCAAGGGGCCCTCTCTTCTATCGGCTGGCGATCATCAGACGCCGGAGGCCTCGGCGGCTTCCACGTCCTTCATCGACAGCTTGATACGGCCGCGGTTGTCGACGTCCAGGACCAGGACTTTGACTTCCTGGCCTTCCTTCAGCACGTCGGTGACCTTGTCGATGCGCTTGTCGCTGATCTGCGAGATGTGCACCAGACCGTCCTTGCCCGGCAGGATGTTGACGAAGGCACCGAAGTCGACGATGCGCTCGACCTTGCCGACGTAGACCTTGCCGATCTCGGCTTCGGCAGTGATCGCCAGGACGCGCTGCTTGGCAGCTTCAGCGGCTTCCTTGGTCTCGCCGAAGATCTTCACGCTGCCATCGTCTTCGATATCGATGGAGGCCTTGGTCTCTTCGCAGATGCCACGGATGGTGGCGCCGCCCTTGCCGATCACGTCACGGATCTTGTCCGGATCGATCTTCATGGCCAGCATGGTCGGAGCGTTGGCCGACAGCTCGCTGCGGGACTCGGCGATCACCTGGTTCATCTGGCCGAGGATGTTCAGGCGCGCTTCCAGGGCCTGCTCCAGGGCGATTTCCATGATCTCTTCGGTGATGCCGTTGATCTTGATGTCCATCTGCAGCGCGGTCACGCCCTTGGCGGTACCGGCTACCTTGAAGTCCATGTCGCCCAGGTGGTCTTCGTCACCCAGGATGTCGGTCAGGACGGCGAACTTGTCACCTTCCTTCACCAGGCCCATGGCGATACCGGCAACCGGCGCCTTCATCGGCACGCCGGCGTCCATCAGGGCCAGGGAGGCGCCGCAGACGGAAGCCATGGAGCTGGAACCGTTGGATTCGGTGATCTCGGACACCACGCGGATGGTGTAGGGGAACTCGTCGCCTTTCGGCAGCATGGCGGAAACGCCACGACGGGCCAGGCGGCCGTGGCCGATTTCGCGGCGACCGGCGCTGCCCATGCGGCCGCACTCGCCCACCGAGAAGGGCGGGAAGTTGTAGTGCAGCATGAAGGCGTCCTTGCGCTCGCCTTCCAGGGTGTCCAGCAGCTGGGCGTCACGGGCGGTGCCGAGGGTGGCGACCACCAGGGCCTGGGTTTCGCCACGGGTGAACAGGGCGGAGCCGTGGGTCTTGTCCAGCACGCCGACTTCGACCTTCAGCGGACGAACGGTGCGGGTGTCACGGCCGTCGATACGCGGCTTGCCGTTGACGATGTTCTCGCGAACGGTGCGGTATTCCAGCAGGCCGAAAGCGTCTTTCACTTCACCAGCCGGGAACTGGCCGGCTTCCTCGCCGGCGAAGCGGGCGATGACCTGATCGCGCAGCTCGTCCAGGCGGCTGTAGCGGTCCTGCTTGATGGTGATGGTGTAGGCCTGGGAAATGGCCTCGCCGAACTCGGCCTTGATGGCGCTGAGCAGAGCGGTGTTCTCGACCGGAGCGGTCCAGTTCCAGGCCGGCTTGCCGGCTTCGGCGGCGAATTCCTTGACGGCCTGGATCACGGCCTGGAATTCCTGGTGGGCGAACAGTACGGCGCCCAGCATCTGGTCTTCGGTCAGCTCCTGGGCTTCGGACTCAACCATCAGCACGGCGTCTTCGGTACCGGCGACGACCATGTCCAGGGCGGAGGCTTTCAGCTGCTCGTAGTTCGGGTTCAGCAGGTAGCCGGCATCTTCGTGGTAGGCCACGCGAGCGGCGCCGATCGGACCGGCAAAGGGAATGCCGGAGATCGCCAGGGCAGCGGAGGTACCGATCATGGACGCGATGTCCGGATCGGTCTTCTTGTTGGTGGAGAGCACGGTGCAGATGACCTGCACTTCGTTGAGGAAGCCTTCCGGGAAGAGCGGACGGATCGGACGGTCGATCAGGCGGGAGGTCAGGGTTTCCTTCTCGGAGGGACGGCCTTCACGCTTGAAGAAACCACCGGGGATGCGGCCAGCGGCGTAGGTCTTTTCCTGGTAGTGCACGGACAGCGGGAAGAAGCCCTTGCCCGGATCGGCCTGCTTGGCGCCGACCACGGTCACCAGCACGGTGACGTCTTCGTCCATGGTGACCAGAACGGCACCGGAGGCTTGACGGGCGATACGGCCAGTCTCGAGGGTTACGGTCGACTGACCGAACTGGAATTTCTTGATTACCGGGTTCACGGTGTTTTCCTTCTCTGTGTTGCCTTGGGGGAAATCGGTGGACATGCCGGGAGTCGGACCCTGTGCAGTCCCAGAAAAGCTTGAAGCTGGAAGCCAAAAGCTGGAAGCAAGAGCGATGTCCTGCTTCCAGCTTTCGGCATTCCAGCTTCCAGCTCGCTTGCGTCTTAGCGACGCAGACCCAGACGACCGATCAGGGCGCTGTAACGAGAGGTGTCCTTACCCTTCAGGTAGTCCAGCAGCTTGCGGCGCTGGTTAACCATGCGGATCAGACCGCGGCGGGAGTGGTGGTCCTTGCCGTTGGCCTTGAAGTGATCCTGCAGCTTGTTGATGTTGGCGGTCAGCAGGGCAACCTGCACTTCCGGAGAACCGGTATCGCCTTCAGCTTGCTTGTACTCGTTAACGATCTGGGCTTTTTCAGCAACGCTCAGTGCCATGACGGGCTTCCTCTGAGAGTAATAGGCCGGGACCTGCGCCCCGTGTTCAAAAGAGAGGATTGACCGTGCCTATTAACAGCCATCCTCGGATCGGTCACTCCGACCGAATCAGTCGACGCGGCGCTACGCGCCCGTCATCGCTCACTTCACCGATACCGATGAAGCGACCGGTGTGATCCTGTACTCGCATCATGCCGAACTTCGGCGCTTCTGGAGCCCGCACCGGCTGGCCGTGAAGCCAGTAGTAGGCGCTGTGCTCGGTAAGCTGGATCAGCGGCCAATGTTCCAGTCCGCTGTCGACCGGCAGGAGGAACTGGTCCAGTGCCTCGTTGCCGCCTTCGGCGTGGGCCTTCTCCAGGGTCTCCAGGCTGATCGCCTGGGCCAGCACGAAGGGGCCCGCCTGGGTCCGGCGCAGCTCCGCCACGTGGGCCCCGCATCCCAGCGCCTGGCCGAGATCCTCGACCAGGGTACGGATATAGGTGCCCTTGCTGCAGGCTACGGCCAGTCTTGCCTGGCTGTTTTCACAGGCCAGCAATTCCAGGCGCGCAATAGTAACAGAACGCGCCTCGCGCTCCACTACTTCGCCAGCACGGGCCAACTTGTAGAGCGGCTGGCCATCCTTCTTCAGGGCGGAGTACATCGGCGGTATCTGCTTGATTTCCCCACGAAAACGCGGGAGCAGCGCCTCGATGTCCGCACGACCAACGGTCACCTCGCGGCGCTCGGTCACCTCGCCCTCGGCGTCACCCGTGGAGGTGATGACCCCCAGTTGGGCCAGTGTCTCGTAACCTTTGTCGGCATCCAGCAGGTACTGGGAGAACTTGGTCGCCTCACCGAAACACAGCGGCAGCACGCCGGTGGCCAGGGGATCGAGGCTGCCGGTGTGACCAGCCTTTTCGGCGTTGAGCAGCCAGCGCACCTTCTGCAGCGCGGCGTTGGAACTCATGCCACGCGGCTTGTCGAGGATCAGCACGCCGCTGACATTGCGGCGGATACGTTTTACCTGGGCCACGCCATCACTCCTCGTCGTTGCCCTGATGCTTGCGGTCTTCCGCAACGGCACGCTCGATCAGCGCCGACAGCTCCGCGCCGCGACGAATGCTGGCGTCGTAGTTGAAGTGCAGCTGCGGCACGCTGCGCAGCTTCATCGCCTTGCCCAGCTGCATGCGCAGGAAACCGGCGGCTTCCTTGAGGATGTCGAGGTTCAGCTGGATCTTCTCGGCATTGTCGTCCTGGCCCATCACGGTGATGAACACCTTGGCGTGGGACAGGTCGCGGCTCACATCCACCGCGGTGATGGTTACCAGGCCCAGTCGCGGGTCCTTGATCTCGCGCTGGATCAGCAGCGCCAGTTCGCGCTGCATCTGATCGCCGATGCGCTGGGTACGGCTGTAGTCTTTAGCCATTTCGTTTCACTCATAAATGCTGAAAGCTGGAAACCGGCAGCTGGAAGTCCCTGCTTCCAGCTGCCAGCTTCCAGCTTCCGGCTGGCGCTGTATTTACAGCGTCCGGGCCACCTGGACCTTCTCGAAGACTTCGATCTTGTCGCCGACCTTGACGTCGTTGTAGCTCTTCACGCCGATACCGCACTCCATGCCGGCACGGACTTCGGCAACGTCGTCCTTGAAGCGGCGCAGGGACTCCAGTTCGCCCTCGAAGATCACCACGTCGTCGCGCAGTACGCGGATCGGGCGGTTGCGGTGTACCAGACCTTCGGTAACCATGCAGCCGGCGATCGCGCCGAACTTCGGCGAACGGAACACGTCACGCACTTCGGCGATACCCAGGATGTTCTCCCGGACTTCGCTGCCCAGCATGCCGGACAGTGCTTTCTTAACGTCTTCGATGATGTCATAGATGATGTTGTAGTAGCGCAGGTCGAGGCCTTCCTGCTCGACGATCTTGCGCGCACCGGCATCGGCACGCACGTTGAAGCCGAACAGCACGGCGTTGGACGCCAGCGCCAGGTTGGCGTCGCTCTCGGTGATACCACCGACACCGCCACCGACCACACGAACCTGCACTTCCTCGTTGCCGAGATCCGACAACGCACCTTGCAGCGCCTCGAGAGAACCACGCACATCGGACTTGAGGACGATGTTGAGGGTCTTCTTCTCGTCCTGGCCCATGCTTTCGAAGATGTTCTCCAGCTTGGCGGACTGCTGGCGGGCCAGCTTGACCTCACGGAACTTGCCTTGACGGAACAGGGCGACTTCGCGGGCCTTCTTCTCGTCGGCGACCACGGTCAGGTCGTCACCGGCGTCCGGAGTACCGTCCAGGCCAAGGATTTCGACCGGGATGGACGGGCCAGCTTCTTTCACCGGCTTGCCGTTCTCGTCGAGCATGGCGCGGACGCGACCATAGTTGACACCGCAAAGGATCATGTCGCCCTGACGCAGGGTACCGTCCTGGACCAGCACGGTGGCCACCGGGCCACGGCCCTTGTCCAGGCGGGACTCGACCACCACGCCACGACCCGGGGCCGACGGGGTCGCGGTGAGTTCCAGTACCTCGGCCTGCAGCAGCACGGCTTCCAGCAGATCGTCGACGCCGGTACCGGCCTTGGCCGAAACAGGCACGAACTGGGTATCGCCGCCCCACTCTTCCGGAATCACATCCAGCGCGGCCAGGCCGTTCTTGATGTTGTCCGGATTGGCTTCCGGCTTGTCCATCTTGTTGATCGCGACCACGATCGGCACGCCAGCCGCTTTCGCGTGCTGCACGGCTTCTTCGGTCTGCGGCATCACGCCGTCGTCGGCCGCCACCACCAGGATGACGATATCGGTGGCCTTGGCACCGCGGGCACGCATGGCGGTGAACGCCGCGTGGCCGGGGGTATCCAGGAAAGTCACCATGCCGCGCTCGGTTTCCACGTGGTAGGCGCCGATGTGCTGGGTGATGCCACCCGCTTCGCCGCTGGCCACCTTGGTACGACGGATGTAGTCGAGCAGGGAGGTCTTGCCGTGGTCGACGTGACCCATGACAGTCACGACCGGCGCACGGGTCAGGGCCTCACCCTCGAACTTCAGGGATTCGGCCAGTTGCTCTTCCAGGGCGTTCTCGTTGACCAGCTTGACCTTGTGGCCGAACTCTTCGGCAATGAGTTGGGCGGTCTCACGATCGAGCACCTGGTTGATGGTCACCGGGGTGCCCATCTTGAACATGAACTTGACGACTTCGGCGCCCTTGACCGCCATCTGGGCGGCCAGTTCGGCCACAGTGATGGTCTCGCCGATGCTGACTTCACGCACAATGGGTCCTGTCGGGCTCTGGAACCCGTGCTGGTTACGCTTCTTCAGCTTGGACTTGCCGCCACGGCCACCGCCGCGACGACCGAAGGCATCACTCTCTTCCTCGGTGCTGCGCGGAGCAACACGGGGAGCCGGAGCCTTTTCCTTCTCTTTCAGCGACGGGCGGTGCTGCGCATGCTTGCGATCGCGGCGCTCGTCTTCGTCGCGGGCGCGCTCGGGGCGGCGCGGCTCTTCCTTTTTGCGCTCGGCGCCGGCAGCTGCGGCAGCGGCCGGGGCCTGGGGCGCGCCAGAGGCAGAGGCAGCAGCAGCAGCAGCAGCAGCGGCAGCAGGCGCAGCGGCCGGAGCGGCAGCCACGGCGTCGACAACCACTGCTTCGGCCTTGGCGGACACAGCGGCTTCCTTGGCGCGTGCTTCGGCTTCACGACGGGCAGCCTCTTCGGCGCGCTGACGAGCTTCCTCCTCAGCCTTCAGGCGAGCGGCTTCTTCCGCTGCGCGCTGCTCTTCGAGTTCGCGCTGGCGCTCGGCCTCGATCTCGTCGGGGCTGCGTTTGACGTAAGTCTTCTTCTTACGTACTTCGACGTTGATGGTCTTGCTGCCGGCAACTCGCAGCGTGGTGGTGGTCTTGCGCTGCAAGGTAATCTTGCGTGGCTCTTCCAGTCGCTCGCCGTGGCTGCTCTTGAGATGGGCCAGCAGGGCCTGCTTCTCATTGTCGGTCACAACCTGCTCGGCGCTGGTGTGCGGCAATCCCGCCTCGCGCATCTGCAGCAGCAGGCGCTCAACCGGTGTGTCGACCACTTGGGCCAGTTCTTTCACCGTGACTTGCGTCATGCACTTCTCTCCTCAGGCCGCGAAACTTACTCGAACCAGTGGGCTCGGGCGGCCATGATCAGCTTGCCGGCACGCTCTTCGTCCATGCCGTCGATGTCGAGCAGGTCGTCGATCGACTGCTCGGCCAGGTCTTCGCGGTTAATAACGCCACGTACGGCGAGTTCAACAGCCAGGTCCTTGTCCATGCCCTCCAGGGAAAGCAGGTCTTCGGCAGGCTGGGCATCCGCCAGTTTCTCTTCGGTCGCGATAGCCTTGGTCAGCAGGCGGTCCTTCGCACGCGCACGCAGCTCGTTGACGATGTCCTCGTCGAAGCCGTCGATGCTGAGCATTTCTTCCATGGGCACGTAGGCGATTTCTTCCAGGCTGGTGAAGCCTTCTTCCACCAGTACCTGGGCCAGCTCTTCGTCCACTTCCAGCTCTTCGACGAAGGCACGCAGGATGTCGCCGGTTTCGGCTTGCTGCTTGGCCTGGATGTCCGCTTCGGTCATCACGTTCAGGGTCCAGCCGGTCAGCTGGCTGGCCAGCCGCACGTTCTGGCCGCCACGACCGATGGCCTGGGCCAGGTTGTCCTCGGCAACGGCGATGTCCATGGCGTGGGCATCTTCGTCGACGATGATTGCCACCACTTCGGCCGGGGCCATGGCGTTGATCACGAACTGCGCGGGGTTGTCGTCCCACAGGACGATATCGACGCGCTCGCCACCCAGTTCACCGGAAACGGCCTGGACACGGGAGCCACGCATGCCGATGCAGGCACCCTGCGGATCGATGCGCTTGTCCTTGGAGCGAACGGCGATCTTGGCACGGGAACCCGGATCACGGGAGGCGGCCATCACTTCGATCAGCTCTTCGGCGATTTCCGGCACCTCGATGCGGAACAGCTCGATCAGCATCTGCGGCGCGGTACGCGACAGAATCAGCTGCGGGCCGCGGTTCTCGGTGCGGATTTCCTTCAGCAGGGCGCGCACGCGGGCGCCGACGCGGAAGGTTTCGCGCGCAATGATGTCTTCACGGGCCAGCAGGGCTTCGGCGTTGTTGCCAAGGTCGACGATGACATTATCGCGGGTGACCTTCTTCACAGTGCCGGAAATGATGTCGCCCAGCTTCTCGCGGTAGGCTTCGACCACCTGCGCGCGCTCGGCCTCGCGCACCTTCTGCACAATGACCTGCTTGGCGGTCTGGGCAGCGATGCGGCCGAACTCGATGGACTCGATCTTCTCTTCGATGACGTCGCCGATCTTGGCGTGCTCATCACGCACCTGGGCCTGGTCGAGGGTCAGCTGGATGGCCGGGTCCTCGAAATCCTCTTCTTCGACCACAGTCCAGCGACGGAAGGTGTCGTAGTTGCCATTGTGGCGATTGATCGACACGCGCAGGTCGACCTCGTCCTCATAACGCTTCTTGGTGGCGGTGGCCAGGGCCAGCTCCAGCGCCTCGAAAATCACGCCAGCCGGTACACCCTTTTCGTTGGATACCGACTCAACAACCAGCAGTACTTCTTTGCTCATCGTACGCCTCGCCTTTCGCAATCCATTGGATCCGCGGGATCCGCGTCTCAGTCAAAACGGGGAATGATGTTGGCCTTGTCGATCGACTCGATCGGCAGGAGGAACTCGCGGTCTTCGATGAGAACCACCACGTCCTGCTCCTCCACCCCGCGGAGAAGCCCCTGAAAATTGCGTCGTCCCTCGAAAGGCGAACGCAGCTTGATCTTGACCAGTTCACCGGCGTGGGCCGCGAACTGCTCAAGGGTGAACAACGGACGATCCATGCCCGGCGACGAGACTTCGAGGGTGTACTCGCTGCTGATCGGGTCCTCGACGTCGAGTACACCACTGATCTGCCGGCTGACCTTCTCGCAGTCGTCGACCAGGATGCCGTTTTCGTGATCGATATAGATCCGCAGCAGGGAATGCCGCCCCTGGGACAGGAACTCGATGCCCCAGCACTTATAACCGAGCGCTTCGACTACCGGGGCCAACAAGGCCTGCAACTGTTCTAGCTTGCTCGACACCTGATCGCCTCTCGCATGCTGTGGAAATAAAAAATGGGCGAAACGCCCATCCCTTCAAACCGTCTGATCTGTGATCGGAGGTCAACTGTCCAGCTAGCAAAAAGCCCCTAAAAAGGGGCTTCGCGACTACTGGTTGCGGGGGCTGGATTTGAACCAACGACCTTCGGGTTATGAGCCCGACGAGCTACCAGACTGCTCCACCCCGCGTCAAAGCTGGTGCGAAAGTATACGGCCAGCACCTTGCATGGTCAACCGAACATCCCGCGAAAAAGAAAGCCCGCATTGCTGCGGGCGTCTCTTTGTATGGTACCGAGGAGGGGACTCGAACCCCTACAGCCTATGGCCACTACCACCTCAAGGTAGCGTGTCTACCAATTCCACCACCTCGGCAAAACTTGCCTTACTTCTGCTCTGGAGCCTGCGGCACATCACCCGACTGGGTAGCTGGCTTCTGCTCTTCAAGCACCGGCACATCATCAGCTGCCGGCTTGCTCGGCTGGACTTCGAGGACCGCCGGATCCGGCAGGCCAACGTTGCTCAGCGCTTCAGCCTTTTCCTTAGCGAAGTACGCTAAGCCCAGGCTGGTAATGAAAAAAACCGCAGCGAGTATAGCAGTAACTCTACTCAGAAAGGTAGCGGAACCTTGGCTTCCGAATACGGTTGCCGAAGCACCGGCACCGAAGGAGGCGCCAGCATCCGCACCTTTACCCTGCTGGACCAGCACCAGGCCTACCACACCCAGGGCCACCAGCAGGTGCACCACAATCACGACAGTTTCCAGCATCTCGTCAGCTTCCTGCGGCGCGACAGATCGCACCGAACTCATCCGCATTCAGGGAGGCACCACCAACGAGCCCCCCATCGATATCCGGCATGCCGAACAAATCGGCCGCACTGGCCGCCTTCACACTGCCGCCGTACAGAATCCGTACGCCGCGAGCAATATCGGCATCCTCGGCCGACAATTGCGAACGAATCGCCGCATGAACTTCCTGCGCCTGTTGCGGCGAGGCCGTCAGCCCCGTACCTATCGCCCATACCGGCTCATAGGCAATTACCGCCTGCGCAAACGCGCCCACACCAAGCTCTTCGATCACGCTTCCCAGCTGACGCCCGACAACTTCGAGCGTTCTGCCGGCTTCGCGCTGCTCCCGAGTCTCGCCAACGCAAAGCACCGGCACCAGACCACAGGATTGAGCAGCCGCGAACTTGCGACTCACGACTTCGTCGCTTTCGCCCAGTATCAGGCGACGCTCCGAATGACCGACCAGAACCAGCTTGCAACCCACATCCACCAACTGGCTCGCCGCGATCTCTCCGGTGAGGGCTCCCTGCACCGGCTCCACCGCACAATCCTGCGCACCGACGACAATCGAGTTGCCATCCAGGCCTTGAACGACCTGGCCGATGAACAGACTTGGCGGCATGACCGCGACGTCAACTCCAGCAGGCAAGACCAAATGACGCAAGCCATTGATCAGGTCTGCAACACTGGCGCGGGTACCGTGCATTTTCCAGTTACCGGCTACCAGAGGTCGGCGCATGCTTTATCTCGTCGATCAAAGTGGGCGCAGATATTACCCAAGTGATTTCCAACTAGCAAGAGAAATCAAGCACATACCTCTTTCACGACCTGGGCCAGCTCTTCGGCGTAGTCGCGAACCAGCTTTTCATCGTCGCCCTCGACCATCACACGAACCAGCGGCTCGGTGCCGGACTTGCGCAGGAGGACGCGGCCACGGCCCGCCATCTGCTCGGTGACACGGGCCGAGGCATCCTTGACCGCCGGATGGCTGACCGGGTCCACATCGCCGCCGGCATAGCGCACGTTGATCAGTACCTGCGGGCACTTGCGCATGCCCTGTCGCGCCTCGGCCAGGGACCGGCCGCTGTGTTGCAGGGCGAGCAGCACCTGCAGGGCGGAAATGATGGCGTCCCCAGTGGTGGTGAAATGGCTGCAGACGATATGACCGGAGTTCTCGCCGCCCAGGGTCCAGCCATTGGCCTGCAGCTCGCTCATCACATAGCGGTCGCCGACCTTGGCACGCACGAAGGGGATAGCCAGGTCCTTGAGCGCCAGCTCCAGCCCAAGATTGCTCATCAGGGTACCGACCACGCCGCCGCTCAGCTTGCCGCGTCCCTGGAGATCGCGGGCGATGAGATAGATCAGTTCGTCGCCATCCACCACAGCGCCGGTGTGGTCGACCATCAGCACGCGGTCGCCGTCGCCGTCGAAGGCAATGCCGATGTCGGCGTGCTGCGCGACCACCGCCGCCTGCAGACTGGCCATATGGGTGGAGCCGCATTCATCGTTGATGTTGAGGCCGTTAGGCTGCGCCGCCAGCACGCTCACCTGGGCACCCAACTCGCGGAACACGCTTGGCGCCACCCGGTAAGTGGCGCCATGGGCGCAGTCCACCACCAGCTTCAGGCCGGCGAAGTCGGTACTGATGGGGGTGGTGCTCTTGCAGAATTCGATATAGCGCCCCGCGGCATCGTTGATGCGGGTGACCTTGCCCAGTTGCTCGGACTCCACCACCGTCATCGGCTGGTCGAGCAGCTCCTCGATCATCAGCTCCACTTCGTCCGAGAGCTTGGTGCCCTGGCCGGAGAAGAACTTGATGCCGTTGTCGTGGTGCGGATTATGGGACGCACTGATGACGATACCCGCGTCAGCCAGGAAGGTGCGGGTCAGGTAGGCGATGGCCGGGGTCGGCATGGGGCCGAGCAGCATGACATCGGCACCGGCGGCCAACAGGCCCGCCTCGAGGGCGGACTCGAACATGTAGCCGGAAATCCGTGTGTCCTTGCCGATCAGGATGCGGCACTTGCCTTGCTTGCGGAACGCCATGCCGGCGGCCCAGCCGAGCTTGAGCATGAAATCCGGAGTAATCGGGAACTGGCCCACACGCCCACGAATACCGTCGGTACCAAAATACTTTCTGCTCATGAAATGCTCCGTGTTGTCTTATTCCGCCGCTTGCACCGCGGCGATCATGCGTACGGCGTCAGCGGTTTCGGCGACATCGTGAACGCGCAGGATGCAGGCCCCCTTGGCCACCGCCAGGGCGGCCAGGGCAACACTGCCGTACAGGCGCTCATGGACTTCCCGTCCGAGCGCCTGACCAATCATGCTTTTGCGAGAGACCCCGACCAGCAAGGGACGCCCCAACTCGTGCAGCGCCTCCATATGCTTGAACAGGCTGAGGTTGTGGGCCAGGTTCTTGGCGAAGCCGAAGCCCGGGTCCAGGACGATCCGGTCGTCCATGATGCCCGCAGCGCGACAGGCCAGCATGCGCTCGGCGAGGAAATCCCGCACCTCCCGCACGACGTCGTCGTAGCGCGGATCCTGCTGCATGTTGCCCGGCTCGCCGAGCATATGCATGAGACAGACCGCAAGACCGGTATCGGCCGCCGCTTCCAGGGCCCCTTCGCGACGCAAGGCACGCACGTCGTTGATCATCCCGGCACCGAGGCGCGCGCCCTCGCGCATCACCGCCGGAGTGGAAGTATCCAGGGAAATCACCACGTCCAGTTCGCGAGCGATGGCCTCGACCACTGGTGCGACACGCTCCAGTTCCTCGGTGGGCGAGACCGGACGCGCACCGGGCCGCGTCGATTCGCCGCCGACATCGATCAGGGTAGCCCCCGCAGCGACCATTTCCGCGGCATGGCGCAGCGCGGAATCACATCCGCTGAAGCGACCGCCATCGGAAAAGGAGTCCGGGGTGACATTGAGAATGCCCATCACATGCGGCTGGGCCAGATCGAGAACCCGGCTGCCACAAGGCAACCGGGTCGGGTACTGCGCTGACTTCATCTACAGGCCTTAGTGTTCGCCGGCAGGCCCGCCGATGGGAGCTTCAGGACGCGGCGTCTCTTCACGCGGCGCGGGTGTGCCGGAGGTGCCGGAACCGCCTTGCCAGTCCTTCGGCTCGCGAGCCGCGCGACCGGCCATGATGTCATCGATCTGTTCGGAGTCGATGGTTTCGTACTTCATCAGCGCTTCGGCCATCATGTCGAGCTTGTCGCGGTTCTCCACCAGCAGGTTCTTCGCGGTGGAGTAGCACTCGTCGATGATGCGGCGAACTTCCTGGTCGATCAGCTTCGCGGTTTCACCGGAGACGTTGGCGTGCTGGGCACCCGCACTGCGACCCAGGAATACCTCGCCCTCCTCTTCCGCATACATCAACGGACCGAGCTTCTCGGAAAGCCCCCACTTGGTCACCATGTTCCGGGCGATCTGGGTGGCACGCATGATGTCGTTGGAGGCGCCGGTGGTGACACCATCGAAGCCCAGGGTCATCTCTTCGGCGATACGGCCACCGAACAGCGAGCAGATCTGGCTGGTCAGTGCGCGCTTGGACAGGCTGTAGCGGTCTTCCTCGGGGAGGAACATGGTCACGCCGAGGGCACGACCGCGCGGAATGATCGACACCTTGTATACCGGGTCATGCTCGGGCACCAGGCGACCGACGATGGCGTGGCCAGCCTCGTGGAACGCGGTGTTGAGCTTCTCCTTCTCGGACATGACCATGGATTTGCGCTCGGCGCCCATCATGATCTTGTCCTTGGCCAGCTCGAATTCCTTCATTTCCACCAGGCGCTTGTTGACCCGCGCGGCGAAAAGCGAAGCCTCGTTGACCAGGTTGGCCAGGTCGGCACCGGAGAAACCGGGGGTACCACGTGCGATCACCGCCGGGTCGACGTCGTCGCCCATGGGCACCTTGCGCATGTGTACCTTGAGAATCTGCTCGCGGCCGCGGATATCCGGCAGGCCGACCACCACCTGGCGGTCGAAGCGGCCCGGACGCAGCAGGGCCGGGTCCAGCACGTCAGGACGGTTGGTGGCGGCGATGACGATGATGCCGTCGTTCATCTCGAAGCCGTCCATCTCTACCAGCAACTGGTTGAGGGTCTGCTCGCGCTCGTCATGACCACCGCCCAGGCCGGCACCACGATGGCGACCAACGGCGTCGATTTCGTCGATGAAAATGATGCACGGCGCGTGTTTCTTGGCCTGGTCGAACATGTCGCGGACACGGGACGCGCCGACACCGACGAACATTTCGACGAAGTCGGAACCGGAGATGGTGAAGAAGGGCACCTTGGCCTCACCGGCGATGGCCTTGGCCAGCAGGGTCTTGCCGGTACCGGGCGGACCGACCATCAGCACGCCGCGCGGGATACGGCCGCCCAGGCGCTGGAACTTGCCCGGATCGCGGAGGAACTCCACCAGTTCGCTGACCTCTTCCTTGGCCTCGTCGCAACCGGCGACGTCGGCGAAGGTGGTCTTTACCTGGTCTTCCGACAGCAGGCGCGCCTTGCTCTTGCCGAAGCTCATGGGGCCGCCGCGACCGCCGCCGCCGCCCTGCATCTGGCGCATGAAGAACATGAAGACGGCAATGATCACGAGGATCGGGAAGCTGGCCACCAGCAACTGGGTCCAGATGCTCTGCTGCTCGGGCTGCTTGCCTTCGATGATCACGTTGTTGTCGATCAGGTCGCCGATCAGGCCGCCATCCTGGATGGCCGGACGAATGGTCTTGAAGGGCTCGCCGTCATTGCGCTTGCCGGTGATGACGAAGCCATCGACGGTCACGCGCTCGACCTTGCCTTCTTTAACCTGCTCGATGAATTCCGAGTAGTTAAGGGTCTGCGGTTCGCTCGGGCTGGAGAAATTGTTCATCACCGTGACAAGCACAGCGGCGATGATCAGCCACAGGATCAGATTTTTTGCCATATCGTTCAATTAGCTACCCTCTGGAACGGGCCCCTTCCTGGAGCGCACCCCGCATGACGCTGGTGATTAACCGGCCTAACTTACTACACAACCCCTACCCCTGGCAGGCGCCGTCTGTAACCCTTTATGAGACCTTGCGGCCTCCCTGCAGCGTCCAGCCCTGCAGACGGGACCCATGAGTCAGGTCCCCGTTGCAGTCTATTCCCCGCGGAAGCCGCGCGCGAGCAGGTATTGCTCCCGGGAGCGGTCACGCGACGAAAGCGGCTTGCGCATCTGCACCTTGTCGAACATCTCGCGCACTTGCTTGTGGTAGACGTCGAAGCCTTCGCCCTGGAAGATCTTGATCAGGAAATCCCCGCCCGGGCGCAGCACACGCCCCGCCAGATCCAGCGCCAGCTCGCAGAGATACATCGCCCTTGGCTGGTCGGCAGCCCTCACTCCACTCATATTGGGGGCCATATCGGAAATCACAAGGTCTACCGGGTGGTCACCGATCGCTTCGAGGATGCGCGAGAAGACCGCATCCTCGGTGAAGTCACCTTGAATGAAGGTCACATCGGGAATGCTATCCATTTCCAGGATATCGGAAGCGATCAGCCGGCCACGATCGCCGATGACCCGGCTGGTGACCTGGGACCAGCCGCCCGGAGCGGCACCGAGGTCGACAACGGTCATGCCAGGCCGCAGGATGCGGTCCTTTTCCTGGATTTCCAGCAGCTTGTAGCTGGCACGGGAACGGTAGCCGTCCTTTTGCGCCATTTTGACGTAGGGGTCGTCGAAGTGTTCTTTCAGCCAACGATGGCTAGTCTTGGAACGGGCCACGGGATACCTCGTGTTCGGCTGTGCGCCCCGGAATCACTCGGGTAAACTACCAGCCTTTTTTCGCAGGGGTCTGATTATGGCGCTCTCACAGGAGCACAAGAAGCAATACAAATCTATCGGTCATCATCTGAAACCGGTATTGACGGTCGCCGAAAACGGCCTGACCGAAGGCGTGCTGGCCGAACTGGAACGCGCGCTGAACGACCATGAACTGATCAAGGTCCAGTTCCGCATCATCGAGCGCGACGACCGCCGCGCCCTGATCGAAGAACTCTGCGCCGCCGGCAACTGCGAGCTGGTCCAGGTCATCGGCAAGATGGCGCTGGTCTATCGCCGCAACCCCAAGCCGAATCGCAACCTGTCCAACATCAGCCGCTTCAGCGGTCTCTGAACCTCCCGCCAAGGGCGCGCATTCAGCGCGCCCGGCCCTCCGCCAGCTTCGCCGGCATGGGCTGGATCACCAGCAGCAGGCCGCAGAAGGCCAGCAACAGATAGCTGAAGTTCAGCCAGTACAACGCCTCCGGCATCCAGAAGCGCACCAGCAGAAACACCACCACCAGGGTCAGTACCGCGGCCAGCAGCTGCGCGCGCGCATCGCGCCAGAGACGAGCAAGCCCCGCATACTGGATCAGCAGCAGGGCCTGGAGCAACGCACAGAAACCGGCGAAAGCCACCAGCAGCGGCCGCAGGGTGGCGGCCACTTCCTCCACCAGCATCGGCGCCAGGCCTATGCGCTCCAGCACCGGTAACATCACGAAGTGCAGCAACCAGAGGCCGCCGACCCAGAATGTCTGGGCCAGCTGCCAGGCGATGGTGCCAGCCCCGAAGGACGATGACTTAGACGTGGCGGACTTCGACAATCTCGTACTCGACGACACCGCTCGGAGTCTTGACCGTCACCACGTCCCCTTCCTCCTTGCCCACCAGGGCACGGGCGATGGGGGAACTGACCGACAGCTTGCCCAGCTTGATGTCCGCTTCGTCGTCGCCGACGATCTGGTAGGTCACGGTTTCGTCGGTGTCGACGTTGGCGATGTCCACGGTCACGCCGAAGATCACCTTGCCGGTGTGGGGCAGCGACGCGACATCGATGACCTGGGCGTTCTGCAGGCGCCCTTCGATATCCCGGATGCGCGCCTCGACCATGCCCTGCTGTTCGCGGGCGGCATGGTACTCGGCGTTTTCCTTGAGGTCGCCCAGTTCACGCGCTTCGGCGATGGCCTGGGTGATCTGCGGACGCATCACGCCTTTCAGGTGTTTGAGTTCATCTTCCAGGGCGCGAGCGCCCTGGACGGTCATCGGAAATTTGGTCATGCCTTGATTCCTGCATGGAGATCCTGCAGACGGCGCACGGTCTTCTCGGGACCGAACTTGAGCGCTTCACAGATCGCCTGACCAGCCGCGATGGTGGTGGTGCAGTAGATCTTGTGCTGCAGTGCGTTACGACGGATCGAATAGGAGTCAGCGATAGACTGACGCCCCTCGGTGGTGTTGATGATGAGGGTAACCTCATCGTTCTTGATCATGTCAACGACATGGGGACGACCTTCGGTCACCTTGTTCACGCGGCGAACCGGCAGGCCGGCGGCTTCGATCACCCGGGCGGTGCCGGAGGTGGCGACCACTTCGAAACCCAGTTCGATCAGGTCGCGAGCGACCTGGGCGACCATCGGTTTGTCGTCCTCGCGCACACTGATGAACACGGTGCCCGAGTTCGGCAGGATCTCGCTGGCACCCACCTGGGCCTTGGCGAAGGCTTCGCCGAAGCTGTCGCCCACGCCCATCACTTCGCCGGTGGACTTCATTTCCGGGCCGAGGATCGGGTCGACGCCCGGGAACTTGGCGAAGGGGAACACCGCTTCCTTGACACTGAAGAACGGCGGGATGATTTCCTTGGTGAAGCCGATTTCCTTGAGGCTCCTGCCGGCCATCACGCGGGCGGCGACCTTGGCCAGGGACTCGCCGATGCACTTGGAGACGAAGGGCACGGTACGGGAGGCGCGCGGGTTCACCTCGATGACGTAGATGTCTTCGCCCTGCACGGCCATCTGCACGTTCATCAGGCCGACGACGCCGAGTTCCAGGGCCATTTTCTTGACCTGCTCACGGATCTCGTCCTGGATGTGCTGCGGCAGCGAGTACGGCGGCAGCGAGCAGGCGGAGTCACCGGAGTGCACACCGGCCTGTTCGATGTGCTGCATGATCGCGCCGATCACCACGGTCTCGCCGTCGCACACCGCATCGATGTCGACTTCGATAGCGCAGTTGAGGAAGCGGTCCAGCAGCACCGGGCTGTCGTTGGAGACCTTCACGGCCTCGCGCATGTAGCGCTTGAGCTCTTCTTCCTGATAGACGATTTCCATCGCACGGCCGCCCAGCACGTAGGACGGGCGCACCACCATCGGGTAGCCGATGCTCTTCGACAGGGCCAGGGCCTCGTCTTCGCTGCGCGCGGTGGCGTTGGCCGGCTGGCGCAGGTTCAGGCGCTGCACCATCTGCTGGAAGCGCTCACGGTCTTCGGCGCGGTCGATGGCGTCGGGGCTGGTGCCGATGATCGGTACGCCGGCCTCTTCCAGGGCGCGGCAGAGCTTCAGCGGAGTCTGGCCGCCGTACTGCACGATCACGCCCTTGGGCTGCTCGACGCGAACGATCTCCAGCACGTCTTCCAGGGTCACCGGCTCGAAGTAGAGGCGGTCGGAGGTGTCGTAGTCGGTGGAGACGGTTTCCGGGTTGCAGTTGACCATGATGGTCTCGTAACCATCTTCACGCATGGCCAGCGCAGCGTGTACGCAGCAGTAGTCGAACTCGATACCCTGGCCGATACGGTTGGGGCCGCCGCCGAGGATCATGATCTTATCGCGGGTCGACGGGTTGGCTTCGCACTCTTCCTCGTAGGTCGAGTACATGTAGGCGGTGTCGGTGGCGAATTCGGCGGCGCAGGTGTCCACACGCTTGAACACCGGCAGCACCTTCAGCTTGTGGCGGTGGCTGCGCAGGTTCTTCTCGGTGACGCCGAGCAGCTTGGCCAGGCGCGCGTCGGAGAAACCCTTGCGCTTGAGCTTGCGCATCAGGTCGGCGTCGATGCCGGACAGGCCGAGGGTCTTGATGCGTTCCTCGTCCTTGACCAGGTCTTCGATCTGCACCAGGAACCACTCGTCGATGCGGGTCAGCTCGAAGACTTCCTCGATGGTCTTGCCGGCGCGGAAGGCGTCAGCCACGTACCAGATACGCTCGGCGCCCGGCACGGTCAGCTCGCGCTTGAGGATGCCCTGGGCTTCCGGATCGTTCAGGTCGAGCTTGGGATCGAAGCCGGCGACGCCCACTTCCAGGCCGCGCAGGGCTTTCTGCACGGACTCCTGGAAGGTACGGCCGATGGCCATGACCTCGCCCACGGATTTCATCTGGGTGGTCAGGCGGGCGTCGGCTTTCGGGAACTTCTCGAAGGCGAAGCGCGGGACCTTGGTCACCACGTAGTCGATGGCCGGCTCGAAGGACGCCGGGGTGCGGCCGCCGGTGATGTCGTTCTGCAGCTCGTCGAGGGTGTAGCCGACGGCCAGCTTGGCGGCGATCTTGGCGATCGGGAAGCCGGTGGCCTTGGACGCCAGGGCCGAGGAGCGCGATACCCGCGGGTTCATCTCGATCACCACCATGCGGCCGGTGTTCGGGCAGATGCCGAACTGCACGTTGGAACCGCCGGTCTCGACGCCGATCTCGCGCAGCACCGCCAGGGAGGCGTTGCGCATGATCTGGTATTCCTTGTCGGTCAGGGTCTGGGCCGGGGCCACAGTGATGGAGTCACCGGTGTGCACGCCCATGGGATCGAAGTTCTCGATGGAGCAGACGATGATGCAGTTGTCCTTCTTGTCGCGGACCACCTCCATCTCGTATTCCTTCCAGCCGATCAGGGATTCGTCGATCAGCAGCTCGTTGGTCGGCGACAGGTCGAGGCCGCGGGCGCAGATTTCTTCGAACTCTTCGCGGTTGTAGGCGATACCGCCGCCGGTGCCACCCATGGTGAAGGACGGACGGATGATGCAGGGGAAGCCGACCTTTTCCAGGACGCCATAGGCTTCTTCCATGCTGTGGGCGATACCCGAGCGCGGGCAGGACAGGCCGATATCCTTCATCGCCTTGTCGAAGCGCGAACGGTCCTCGGCCTTGTCGATGGTGTCGGCGTTGGCGCCGATCATTTCCACGCCGAACTTGGCCAGCACGCCATGGCGCTCCAGGTCCAGGGCGCAGTTCAGAGCGGTCTGGCCGCCCATGGTGGGCAGCAGGGCGTCAGGGCGCTCCTTCTCGATGATCTTGGCGACGCTGGCCCACTTGATCGGCTCGATGTAGGTGGCGTCGGCCATGGCCGGGTCGGTCATGATGGTGGCCGGGTTGGAGTTCACCAGGATGACGCGGAAGCCTTCTTCCTTCAGGGCCTTGCAGGCCTGGGCGCCGGAGTAGTCGAACTCGCAGGCCTGGCCGATCACGATGGGGCCGGCACCGAGGATCAGGATGCTCTTGATGTCTGTACGCTTGGGCATGGGACTCTCGTTGCAATAATCAGGACAGGGTTGCGGTGGCCAGCTTCACGCCAAAGCCGACGAACAGGGCGCCGACGCCGCTCGAGGCGCCGGCAGCCAGCCGTTGCCGCCGGCGGAACCAGGCCGCCAGGCGCACACCGGAAAAAATCAGGAAACTCAGGTAAATGGCGCTGATGACTTCGAGGATCGTGCCCAGTACCAGGAACGACAGCCCGGGGTAGGCGTATGCCGGGTCGACGAACTGGATGAAGAAGGACACGAAGAAGAGGATCGCCTTGGGGTTGGACAGGCTCAGCAGCAGTGCCTTGCGGAACGGCTGATTGACGTCCAGGTCCTTCGCCGGGCCGGCCTGCTCGACCGGGTGGCGCAGCTTTTGCCAGCCACCCCGGAGCATGCCTACCCCCAAGTAGAACAGGTAGGCGGCACCGACGTACTTCAGGCCGAGGAACAGCAGCGGCTCGGCCTTGAGCAGCGAGGCGATCCCCAGCGCCGAAAGCAGCATCAGGATCGCATCGCCAAGGAACACCGCACTGGCCGCCCGGTAGCCGGCGCCGACGCCGCGCTGGGCGGCACTGGCGAGCACGAACAGCGAGTTCGGCCCCGGCAGCAGGACGATGAACAGCGTACCCAGGACATAGGTCCAGAGGTCGGTGATCCCCAGGGTCGGCATCATCTTCGCAAGCCCCTGCAGCGGTCTCAGCGACGCTCGGCCATGGCCGAGATGAAGCGGTCGAACAGCGGCGCCACGTCGTGCGGGCCGGGGCTGGCTTCCGGGTGGCCCTGGAAGCTGAAGGCGACCTTGTCGGTACGCTCGATGCCCTGCAGGGTGCCGTCGAACAGCGACTTGTGGGTGGCGCGCAGATTGCTCGGCAGGGTCGACTCGTCCACGGCGAAACCGTGGTTCTGGCTGGTGATCATCACCACGCCGGAGTCGATGTCCTGCACCGGGTGGTTGGCGCCATGGTGGCCATGGCCCATCTTCACGGTCTTGGCACCGGAGGCCAGGGCCAGCAGCTGGTGGCCGAGGCAGATGCCGAACACCGGGATCTCGGTGTCGAGGAACTCGCGGATGGCCTGGATGGCGTAGTCGCACGGCTCGGGGTCGCCAGGGCCGTTGGAGAGGAAGATGCCGTCCGGGTTCAGCGCCAGCACCTCGCTGGCCGGGCTCTGCGCCGGCACCACGGTCAGGCGGCAGCCACGGGCCACCAGCATGCGCAGGATGTTCAGCTTGACGCCGAAGTCATAGGCCACCACATGGTAGGGCAGCTCGCTGGTGGCGATTTCCGGATGGCTGTCGCTTTCCAGGTTCCACACGCTGGAACGCCACTCGTAGCGCTCCTCGCAGGACACCACCTTGGCCAGGTCCATGCCTTTCAGGCCCGGGAAGCTGCGCGCCAGCTCCAGAGCCTTCTCTTCGGTGGCGTCGTCACCGGCCAGGATGCAGCCGTTCTGCGAGCCCTTCTCGCGCAGGATGCGGGTCAGGCGACGGGTATCGATACCGGCGATGGCGACGGTGCCGTTTTCTTTCAGGTAATCCGGCAGCGACTGCTTGTTGCGCCAGTTGCTGGCCAGCAGCGGCAGGTCGCGGATGATCAGGCCGGCAGCCCATACGCGGTTGGCCTCGGCGTCTTCCGGGGTGGTGCCGGTGTTGCCGATGTGCGGATAGGTCAGGGTAACGATTTGCTGGGCATAGGAAGGATCGGTAAGGATTTCCTGATAGCCGGTCATGGCGGTGTTGAACACCACCTCGCCGATGGTATGGCCATCGGCCCCAATGGCTTCGCCGCGAAAAATGCTGCCGTCGGCAAGCGCGAGTATGGCTGGCTTAGTCAAGAAGACCTCCCGTAGATCAAGGCTGAAGCAAACGCAGGTTGTAAAAAAGCGGGATGACGCTGATACCGTCACCCCGCTTTTTTATCTGAGCCATTTCTGCGTAACTTTTAGTGGACACACTAAAGCTGCAGTTTATAGGAATGCGTCATTTCGGTCCACCCGAAAGACATTCCATTCGGCATATCAACGCAGTCCGAGCACATCCTGCATGTCGTAAAGGCCGGCTTCCTGGCCTTCCAGCCAGAGAGCCGCACGTACCGCACCGCGGGCGAAGGTCATGCGACTGGACGCCTTGTGGGTGATTTCCACGCGCTCGCCCTCCGCCGCAAACAAGACGGTGTGATCGCCCACCACGTCACCTGCGCGCACGGTGGCGAAGCCGATGGTCTCGCGGGCGCGGGCGCCGGTCTGGCCTTCGCGGCCATATACGGCCACCTTCGACAGGTCGCGCCCCAGGGCATCGGCCACCACCTCACCCATGCGCAGCGCGGTACCGGACGGCGCATCCACCTTGTGGCGGTGATGGGCTTCGATGATCTCGATGTCCACCTCGTCACCCAATACGCGGGCGGCGGTATCCAGCAACTTGAGGCAGAGGTTCACACCGACGCTGAAGTTGGCAGCGAAGACGATGGGAATCTCCCTGGCAGCGCTCGCCAGCAGGGCCTTCTCTTCCGCGGAGAAGCCGGTGGTGCCGATCACCATGGCCTTGCCGGCCTGGCGGCAGACTTCCAGGTTCTTCAGGGTCACCGAGGGGTGGGTGAAGTCGATCAGCACGTCGAACTCGTCGACCACCTTGGCCAGGTCTCCGGACAGCGGCACGCCGATGCGGCCCAGGGCCGCCAGCTCACCGGCGTCGGCGCCGACCAGGGTGCTGTCCGGACGATCGATGGCTGCGGTCAGGCCGGCGCCCTGCGCCTGCTGTACCGCCTCGATCAGGTTCTTGCCCATGCGCCCGGCGGCGCCCATCACAGCAATACGTCGCATAAAAGAAAGCTCCAAGCTGGAAGCCTGAAGCTGGAAGCGAAAGCCGGGGCACTTCAGGCCTCCAGCTTCCAGCTTCCAGCTCACTGATTAGAGATCGCCGAAGAAACGCTTCATGCCTTCAAACCAGCTGCTGGCCTTGGGCGAATGGGAACCATCGCTCTGCAGCGTCTTGCGAAACTCGTCGAGCAGTTCGCGCTGGCGCTTGTCCAGGTTGACCGGCGTTTCCACCACCACCCGGCACATCAGGTCCCCCGCGCCACCGCCACGCACCGGCGCCACGCCCTTGCCGCGCAGACGGAACAGCTTGCCGGTCTGGGTCGCCTCCGGAATCTTCAGCTTGACCCGGCCGTCCAAGGTCGGCACTTCCAGCTCGCCGCCGAGGGCCGCGTCAGCGAAACTGATCGGCACTTCGCAGTAGAGGTGCTTGCCATCGCGCTGGAAGATCGGGTGCTCGCGTACATTGACCACCACGTAGAGGTCGCCGGGCGGGCCACCCAGGGCACCAGCTTCGCCTTCACCGGAGAGGCGGATGCGGTCGCCGGTATCGACACCGGCCGGCACCTTCACCGACAGGGTCTTGTGCTCTTCCACACGCCCCTGCCCATGGCAGCTGCCACAGGGGTCGCTGATCATCTTGCCGCTGCCGTGGCAACGCGGGCAGGTCTGCTGCACCGAGAAGAAGCCCTGCTGCATGCGCACCTGGCCGATACCGCCACAGGTGGTGCAGGTGACCGGGCTGGTTCCCTTCTTCGCACCCGAGCCGTCGCAGGTCTTGCAGTTGACCAGCGTCGGCACACGGATGGTGACCGTGGTGCCGCGCACAGCCTCTTCCAGGTCCAGCTCGAGGGTGTAGCGCAGGTCGCTGCCGCGCTGCGGACCGCCGCGCTGGCCGCCACGCTGGCCACCGAAGAAATCGCTGAACACATCGCCGAAAATGTCGGAGAAACTGGCCCCGCCGAAACCGGCACCAGCGCCCGCCCCCATCTGCGGGTCCACGCCAGCGTGGCCATACTGGTCGTAGGCCGTGCGCTTGCTGGCATCGGAGAGAATTTCGTAGGCCTCGTTGGCCTCCTTGAATTTTTCTTCCGCAGCCTTGTCGCCCGGGTTACGGTCCGGGTGGTACTTCATGGCGAGGCGGCGGTAGGCCTTCTTCAGCTCGGCCTCGCTGGCGCCGCGCTCGACACCGAGGATTTCGTAAAAGTCACGTTTAGCCATAGTTTCCTGCACTCTCGAATTCACCAGCCCCAGACACGCCAACGCGGGAGCAAGCTCCCGCGTGGCGGATCAGGCGTACGGGGCGTCTAGCCCCGCACGCTGGGGCGGAAGCAAGCGTGACACTTACTTGTTTTCCTTGACCTCTTCGAACTCGGCGTCGACGGCATCGTCGGAAGCCTTGTCCGCGGTGGCGCCCTGCGGCTGCTCACCGGCCTGGGCCTGGTCGGCGTACATCTTCTGCGCCAGCGGGGTGGAAGCCTGGGACAGGGCGTTCATCTTGGCTTCGATTTCAGCCTTGTCGTCACCCTTCACAGCGACTTCCAGCTCGCCCAGCGCCTTCTCGATGGCGGCCTTCTCCTCGGCGGTGGCCTTGTCGCCAGCCTCGGTGATCATCTTGCGAGTGGCGTGGACCAGCGCGTCACCCTGGTTGCGGGCAGCGGCCAGTTCCTCGAACTTGCGGTCTTCCTCGGCATTGGCCTCGGCGTCGCGCACCATCTGCTGGATTTCTTCCTCGGACAGGCCGGAGTTGGCCTTGATCACGATGGACTGCTGCTTGCCAGTGGCCTTGTCCTTCGCACCGACGTGCAGGATACCGTTGGCATCGATGTCGAAGGTCACTTCGATCTGCGGCACGCCACGCGGAGCCGGCGGAATCTCGGCCAGGTCGAACTTGCCCAGGGACTTGTTCTGCGAGGCCTGCTTGCGCTCGCCCTGCAGCACGTGAATGGTCACGGCGGACTGGTTGTCGTCGGCGGTGGAGAACACCTGCGACTTCTTGGTCGGGATGGTGGTGTTCTTTTCGATCAGCGCGGTCATCACGCCACCCAAGGTCTCGATACCGAGAGTCAGCGGGGATACGTCGAGCAGCAGCACGTCCTTCACGTCACCTGCCAGTACGGCGCCCTGGATGGCGGCACCGATGGCCACGGCCTCGTCCGGGTTGACGTCCTTGCGCGGCTCCTTGCCGAAGAAGTCGGCTACCTGCTTCTGCACCAGCGGCATACGGGTCTGGCCGCCGACCAGGATGACTTCCTGGATGTCGGACACGTCCAGGCCGGCGTCCTTCAGGGCGATGCGGCAGGGCTCGATGGTACGGGCGACCAGGTCTTCCACCAGGGCTTCCAGCTTGGCGCGGGAAATCTTCACGTTCAGGTGCTTCGGACCGGTCTGGTCTGCGGTGATGTACGGCAGGTTGACGTCGGTCTGCTGGGCGGAGGACAGCTCGATCTTCGCCTTCTCGGCAGCTTCCTTCAGGCGCTGCATGGCCAGGGGGTCACCCTTGAGGTCCATGCCGGATTCCTTCTTGAACTCGTCGACGAGGTAGTCGATCAGGCGCAGGTCGAAGTCTTCGCCACCCAGGAAGGTGTCGCCGTTGGTGGCCAGCACTTCGAACTGGTGCTCGCCATCGACTTCGGCGATCTCGATCACCGACACGTCGAAGGTACCGCCGCCCAGGTCATAGACGATCACGGTGTGGTCGCCCTTGGCCTTGTCCATGCCATAGGCCAGCGCAGCCGCGGTCGGTTCGTTGATGATGCGCTTGACGTCCAGGCCGGCGATGCGGCCGGCGTCCTTGGTAGCCTGGCGCTGGCTGTCGTTGAAGTAGGCCGGAACGGTGATCACCGCTTCGGTCACCGGCTCGCCGAGGTAGTCTTCGGCGGTCTTCTTCATCTTCTTCAGCACTTCCGCGGAAATCTGCGGCGGTGCCATCTTCTGGCCCTTCACTTCCACCCAGGCGTCACCGTTATCGGCCTTGGCGATCTTGTAGGGAACCATCTTGATGTCTTTCTGTACGACGTCTTCTTCGTAACGACGGCCGATCAGGCGCTTCACGGCGTACAGGGTGTTCTGCGGGTTGGTCACCGCCTGACGCTTGGCGGACTGACCCACCAGGGTCTCGCCGTCGTTGGTGTAGGCGATGATGGACGGCGTGGTGCGAGCGCCTTCGGCGTTCTCGATCACCTTGACATTGCCGTTTTCCAGGATGGCCACGCAGGAGTTGGTGGTCCCCAGGTCGATACCGATGATTTTGCCCATATTCTCTCTCCCGAAACTTTGGATTCTCCGCGGCCCTGCTCAACGGGCCGCGGCAGCAATAAACGCTTGAACTAACAGATGGGGGCCCGAGGGCGGATTTCAAGCCTTCTCGTCGATCGACGGCGGCGCCTCGCTCGGCGCCTTGCTGACCACCACCATGGCGGGGCGCAGCAGGCGACCATTGAGCAGGTAGCCCTTCTGGAACACCTTGAGCACGCTACCCGGCTCGACGTGGGCGCTTTCCTGCATGGCCATGGCCTGGTGGTGCTCCGGATTGAAGGGCGCACCGTGCGGGTCCACGGCTTCCAGCTGGTAGCGCTTGAGGGTGTCGTGGAACAGCTTGAGGGTCAGTTCCATACCCTCGCGCACCGGCTTGATCGCCTCGTCGGTGGCGCTGGTCAGCTCCAGGCCACGCTCCAGGCTGTCGACGACCGGCAGCAGGTCATTGGCGAATTTCTCCAGGGCGAACTTGTGCGCCTTCTCCACGTCCTGCTCGGCGCGGCGGCGGACGTTCTGCAGCTCGGCGGCCACGCGCAGCGACTGATCCTGGGCCGCGGCCAGCTGCTCTTCCAGCACCTGCACGCGAGCAGCGAGGTCTTCGCCGGACGCGGCTTCAGCAGCGGAATTCGCTTCGGGGGTCTGGGTATCCAGGGTCTGTTCGTCGGCCATGCCTTCCTCCTCATAAAAAGACAGCTGCGGGAAAGACCCGCTGATATGTCCGTCTATATGGGGCCGCCATTTTGTCGCTTCAAGGGGGAGGGGCAATTGTCAGCCAGAAAACAAACACTGTATAAATACACAGCCAACTCAGCGCGGGAGTCGCACCATGCTGGTACACCTGTCGATCCACAACTACGCCATCGTCGAGCACCTGGACCTGGAGCTCGAGGGCGGCATGTCCGTGATCACCGGCGAAACCGGGGCCGGCAAATCGATCATGCTCGACGCCCTCGGCCTGACCCTGGGCGACCGCGCCGACAGCGGCGTGGTGCGCCCCGGCGCCGACAAGGCGGATATCCTCGCCAGCTTCGACGTCGCCGACATCCCCGAAGCCCGCGCCTGGCTGGCCGAGCGCGACCTGGACAACGACGGCCCCTGCATCCTGCGCCGCGTCATCACCGCCGAGGGCCGCACCCGCGCCTATATAAACGGCAGCCCCTGCCCCCAGAGCGACCTCAAGACCCTGGGCGAACTGCTGATCGATATCCACAGCCAGCACGAGCACCAGTCACTGCTCAAGGCCGACACCCATCGTCGCTTGCTGGACGAGTTCGCCGGCGCCAGCGAGCTCGCCCGGCAGGTGCAGCTGGCCGCCCAGCGCTGGCGGCAGACCCGCCAGGAACTGGAGCGCCTGTCCCGCGCCGGCGACGAACAACGTGCTCGCCATCAGCTGCTGAGCTACCAGCTGGACGAACTCGAAAACCTCGCACTGGGCGAGAACGAGCTGGAACAACTGGAACTGGAGCACAAGAACCTGACCAATGCGGAAAGCCTGCTGGCCGCCTGCCGCCAGGTCATCGACATGTGCAGCGAAAGCGATGCCGGCAACGTACTCAGCGCCTTGACCGCCAGCCTCAACCGCATCACCGCCTTCCACTCCCAGCCCGGCGCCCTGGCCGAGGCGGTCAACCTGCTGTCCAGCGCGCAGATCCAGGTCGAGGAAGCCGTGGGCGAACTGAACCGCTTCCTCGACCATTTCGACGCCGACCCCGAGCGCCAGCAAGCGCTGGAGGAGCGCCTCGACACCATCTATACCCTGGCGCGCAAGCACCGGGTCCAGCCGGGCGACCTGGCCGAACTGCAACTGCGACAGCTGGAAGAACTGGAGGCCCTGAACGCCGACGACGAAGCCGCCGAACGCCTGGCCGAGGAGCTGGCCGCCTACGAGCGCCATTACCTGGAAAAGGCCACTGAGCTGAGCAGACTGCGCAGCGAGGCCGCCGAACAACTGGCCGGTGCGGTGCAGGTAGAAATGCAGCGCCTGGGCATGCCCGGCGGGCGCTTCAGCATCCAACTGCAGGCCAGCCAGGCACAGGAACCGCAACAGCAGGGCCTGGAACAGGTGGAATTCCTCGTCAGCGCCAACCCGGGCCAGCCCCTCAAGACCCTGGCCAAGGTAGCCTCGGGCGGCGAGCTGTCACGCATCAGCCTGGCCATCCAGGTGATTACCGCACAGACCTCGCGGGTGCCCACCCTGGTCTTCGACGAAGTGGATGTGGGCATTGGCGGCCCCACCGCCGAGGTGGTGGGCCAGCTGCTGCGCCGCCTGGGCGAACGCGGCCAGGTGCTCACCGTCACCCACTTGCCGCAGGTGGCCGCCCAGGGCCACCACCACCTCTTCGTGCACAAGGAACGCGGCACCGAAGAGACCCGCACGGCGGTGGCCAAGCTGCTGGAGGCGCCGCGCATCGAAGAGATCGCGCGGATGCTGGGCGGCGTCGACCTCACCGAAGAGTCCCTGGCGCACGCCCGCAAGATGGTGGCCAGCGCCCAGGGCTGATTCCACCCCAAAACGAAAAAGGCGACCCGGAGGTCGCCTTTTTCCTACAGGCTGCGCTTACTTCTTCTTGCGCACGTACAACACCAGATTGTGGTCGACCAGCTCGAAGCCACGCTCCCTGACGATCTCCTTCTGGCGCTTCTCGATTTCGGGATCGAAGAATTCGATCACTTCACCGGAGTCCACACACACCATATGGTCGTGGTGACCGCTATCGGCCAGCTCGAAGACAGCATGGCCGCCATCGAAGTTGTGGCGTACCACCAGGCCCGCCGCCTCGAACTGGGTCAGGACCCTGTAGACGGTGGCCAGGCCGACATCTTCGCCGGCTTCCATCAGGGCCTTGTAAACGTCCTCCGCGCTCATGTGGCGCTGCTCGGTGGAGTCGAGCATCTGGAGGATCTTGACCCGAGGCAAGGTCACCTTCAGGCCGGCTTTACGCAGTTCGTTGTTTTCAACCATGGTCAGCTTTCTCGAGGAATGCTGCTTTCGCAGCTTCCCTTAATGCAGGTATGATCGGGCTTTTGATGCCCAGCCAAGATAGTGGAAGTCTCCCCTTGATGCAAAACACCAAGCTCCTGCTGACCAGCCTCTCATTCGCAGGCTTGCTCGCACTCGCCGGTTGCTCGTTTCCGGGGGTATACAAGATCGACATCCAGCAGGGCAACGTCGTGACGCAGGACATGATAGACCAGTTGAAGCCTGGAATGACCCGGCGTCAAGTGCGGTTTATCATGGGCAATCCGCTGATCACCGACACCTTCCACGCCAACCGCTGGGACTACCTCTACAGCATCCAGCCGGGCGGCGGCCAACGCCTCCAGGAACGTGTCAGCCTGATGTTCGACAACAACGATCAACTTATCGGCCTGGCCGGCGACTTCATGCCCGGCGTAAGCCGTGACGAGGCCATCCTCGGCGGCGAGAGCACCACCACCGAGGTCAAGCCCGAGCAGCCCAAAGAGCAGCCCAAGCCGGAAGAGCCGGCGGCACCGGGCTCGCTGCTGGAGAAGATCCAGAAGGAAGTGGACAGCGCCGAACCCGTCCCGGTACCGATTCCGGAACCGCTGGAAACTTCGCCGCAATAACATGCGGCAACAAAAAAGCCCGGGCTGGCCCGGGCTTTTTCATGGGCGGGATTCAGGCCTGCCGTTCGCCGGCGCGGGCCTGGGCAGCCTTGGCCGCACGCTGCTTGCGCACTTCCTTGGGATCGGCGATCAGCGGCCGGTAGATCTCCACCCTGTCCCCCTCTTCCAACACCCGCTCTTCAGGCCTGGGCAGTGCCTTGCCGAATATGCCCAGCGGGCAGTTGGCAAGGTCCAGCCCGGGGAAGCGTTCGTCCATTCCCGAACGCAGTACCGCTTCACGGGCATCGCTGCCCCTGGGGAAGACCAGGCGCAGCAATTCCTGGCGGCCGGCCAGGGCGTAGACCACCTCGACCCGGATCATGTCCTCAGCCATAGAGCTGTTTCGCCCGCTGGCAGAACGCGTCGACCAGGGTATTGGCGGCCTGGTTGAACAGCGGCCCCAGCGTCGCCTTGATGATCGGGCCGGCGTAGTCGAAGCGCAGATCCAGACTGATCTTGCAGGCCTTCTCGCCCAGGGCCTTGAAATGCCAGACGCCATGCAACTGGGTGAACGGCCCCTCCTCCAGGTTCATCTCGATGGTCTTGCCATGATCCAGCCGGTTGCGGGTGACAAAGCGCTGGCTGATGCTGCCCTTGGCCACTTCGAGACTGGCCAGCATGTGGCTCTCGCTCTCTTCCATCACGGTGGCCGCCGAGCACCAGGGCAGGAATTCCGGGTAGCGCGCCACGTCGTTGACCAGGTCGTAGAGCGCCTGCGCAGGGAACGGCAACAGGGCGGAGCGCTGGATATGGGTGGTCATCTTGGCCTCGAACGGGGTTCCGAGCCGCGTCGCGCGGGCGTGCGCAGGGTCGGGCTGGTCAGAAAAAAGTGCCGCATTGTCGGGGATTCGCCGATAACGCTCAAGCCTACGCCGCCGTAGCCGCGCCGTCTGCGACTCCCTATAATGCGCCGCCTATGGCTAAGCAAAAGAAACATCCCCAAGGCACCATCGCCCTCAACAAGAAGGCGCTGCACGACTATTCCATCGAGCTGAAGTTCGAGGCCGGCCTGGCCCTCGCCGGCTGGGAAGTGAAGAGCCTGCGCGCCGGGAAGGCACAGCTGGTGGACAGCTACGTGCTGCTCAAGGACGGCGAAGCCTGGCTGCTGGGCAGCCACATCACCCCATTGAAGACCGCCAGTACCCACGTGATCGCCGATCCGGTGCGCACCCGCAAGCTGCTGCTGCACAAGCGCGAGCTGGGCAAGCTGTTCGGCGCGGTGCAGCAGAAGGGCTATGCCTGCGTGGCGCTGTCGCTCTACTGGAAGAAGCACCTGATCAAGTGCGAGATCGCCCTGGCCAAGGGCAAGAAGGAATTCGACAAGCGCGCCACGGAGAAGGAACGCGATTCCGACCGCGAGATCGCGCGAGCCATGCGTACCAAGGGCAAGGAATAGGCTGAAAGCTGAAAGCTGAAAGCTGAAAGCTGAAAGCTGAAAGCTGAAAGCTGAAAGCTGAAAGCTGAAAGCTGAAAGCTGAAAGCTGAAAGCTGAAAGCTGAAAAGGCTTCGCTCGGCGCGGTGCCATGTCAAGCCTTTTCGTCCAGCCTTCAGCCTCCAGCGCCCTTTCCGGCTTTTATCAGATCCCCTGGCGCCGCTGCGCCCGGGCCAGTCGCCGAGCTTCCAGTTGGGACTCCTCCAGGACCTCCTGCACGTACTGGATATGCTGGTGGGAAATCTCCCGCGCCTCCTCGGCACGCCGCTCGATGATCGCCTCGTAGAGCGCACGGTGCTGCCTGGTCAGCATCTCGCGGGTCTCGCTGCGCTGCAGGTACATGCCGCCGATATTGGTCACCACGTTGTGCTTGAGCAGGTCGAAGAGGCCGCGAATGGTGTGCAGCAGCACGGCGTTGTGGCTGGCCTCGGCAATGGCCAGGTGGAAGCGCGCATCGGCCGCCCCCTCCTCCGCCCTGGTCGCCTTGCTGCCCGGCGCATAGCAGGCCTGGAGGCTTTCATAGGCCTCGGTGAGGCGCTCGTGGTCCACCTCAGTCGCCCGTTGCGCCGCGTAATAGGCGCAAGAGCCTTCCAGGGTATGACGGAACTCCAGCAGGTCCCGCTGGGCCTCGGGATTGCTTTCCAGCAGCTGCAGTAGCGGATCGCTGAAGGTGGCGCCCAACTCGGCGGCGACATAGTTGCCGCCACCCTGGCGGCTGACCAGCAGCCCCTTGGCCACCAGTTTCTGGATCGCCTCGCGCAACGATGGCCGCGACACGCCGAACTGCTCGGCCAGCGCGCGCTCGGCCGGCAGCCGCTCACCCGCCTTCAAGGTGCCTTCGAGGATCATCGCTTCCAGCTGGCTGACGATATCGTCCGACAGACGGCGCTGACGTACCTGACCGAATCCCATTGCTCTACCCACCTCTCACGCCACACCCGGCGGCCTTCTGGAACGGCGCCTGCGGCGCGTGACGCGGCAGCCTAACCAGCGCGCAGGCCACACACAAGAAGCACGCCATCCATCCGCCGCTCGACCAAAGTCGCAACGCGGCAAATTGACACAAGGATAGCCCTGCTTTTACCCTGAGCCGTCGGTTTTGTAAATTGGTATTACCAATTTAGCCGACAAGCAGCGCCGACTCGGTCTACGCCTGCCGCTGTGCCACGAGCACAACGGTCCTTTGCCCGGTCCGGCTTACAGGCACTCCAAAAACAATTAGGGAGCCACCCCAAGATGCAAACCTGGCAGCAGCTCTATACCCCCCTTGGCAGCCTCGGGCTGTCGGCGCTCGCCGCACTCATCCCCATCGTGTTCTTCTTCCTGGCCCTGGCCGTGTTCCGCATGAAAGGCCACATCGCCGGCAGCATCACCCTGGCACTGTCGATCGCCGTCGCGATCTTCGCCTTCCAGATGCCCGCCGACATGGCCTTTGCTGCCGCTGGCTACGGCTTCGCCTACGGCCTCTGGCCCATCGCCTGGATCATCGTCGCTGCGGTATTCCTCTACAAACTCACGGTCAAGAGCGGCCAGTTCGAGGTGATCCGCAGCTCGGTGCTGTCCATCACCGACGACCAGCGTCTGCAGGTGCTGCTGATCGGCTTCTCCTTCGGCGCCTTCCTCGAAGGTGCGGCGGGCTTCGGCGCCCCGGTGGCGATCACCGCCGCCCTGCTCGTGGGCCTGGGCTTCAACCCCCTCTACGCCGCGGGCCTGTGCCTGATCGCCAACACCGCGCCGGTGGCCTTCGGCGCCCTGGGCATCCCGATCATCGTGGCCGGCCAGGTCACCGGCATCGACGCCTTCAAGATCGGCGCCATGACCGGCCGCCAGCTGCCGCTGCTGTCGATCATCGTGCCCTTCTGGCTGGTGGCCATGATGGACGGCTGGCGCGGCATCAAGGAAACCTGGCCGGCGGCCCTGGTGGCCGGCGCCAGCTTCGCGATCACCCAGTACTTCACCTCCAACTTCATCGGCCCGGAACTGCCCGACATCACCTCCGCCCTGGTGAGCCTGGTGTCCCTGACCCTGTTCCTCAAGGTCTGGCAGCCCAAGCGCGCCGAGGATCGCGAAGTGGTCGGCGTGTCCGGTGGCGCGGCGGTGCTGGGCGGCTTCGGCGGCCCGCGCAGCACCACCCCTTCGCCCTACAGCTTCGGCGAGATCCTCAAGGCCTGGTCGCCCTTCCTGGTACTGACCGTCCTGGTGACCATCTGGACCCTCAAGCCCTTCAAGGCCATGTTCGCCCCGGGAGGTGCACTGGAGCAGTTCGTCTTCCTGTTCGCCATCCCGCACCTGGACCAGCTGGTGATGAAAGGCGCTCCCATCGTCGCCACCGCAACGGCCATCCCCGCCGTCTACAAGTTCGACCCGGTATCGGCCACCGGCACCGCGATCTTCCTCTCGGCGCTGATCTCCATGGTCATCCTGTCGATCCACCTTAAAACTGGTCTGACCACTCTGAAAGAGACCTTCGTCGAGCTGAAGTGGCCGATCCTGTCCATCGGCATGGTGCTGGCCTTCGCCTTCGTCACCAACTTCTCCGGCATGTCCACCACCCTGGCGCTGGTGCTGGCCGGCACCGGTGCGGCCTTCCCGTTCTTCTCGCCGTTCCTCGGCTGGCTGGGCGTATTCCTGACTGGCTCGGACACCTCTTCCAACGCCCTGTTCGGTTCGCTGCAATCCACCACCGCGCACCAGATCGGCGTCAACGACACCCTGCTGGTCGCGGCCAACACCAGCGGTGGCGTAACCGGCAAGATGATCTCGCCGCAGTCCATCGCCGTGGCCTGCGCCGCCACCGGCATGGTCGGCAAGGAATCCGACCTGTTCCGCTTCACCCTGAAGCACAGCCTGCTCTTCGCCGCCATGGTCGGCCTGATCACCCTGGCCCAGGCCTACGTGTTCACCGGCATGCTGGTTCACTAATGGCGCTTCCGGGCGGCGCGCAGGCGCAGCCCGGTTCCTTTTCACTGCCCTGAAGCCCTGAATCGGATCGAATTCATGATCATCTCCGCCTCCACCGACTACCGCGCCGCCGCGCAGCGCAAGCTTCCGCCCTTCCTGTTCCACTACATCGATGGCGGCGCCTATGCCGAGTACACCCTGCGCCGCAACGTCGAGGACCTGGCCAGCATCGCCCTGCGCCAGCGCGTGCTGCGGAACATGTCCGAGCTGAGCCTGGAGACCAGGCTGTTCGGCGAAACCCTGTCCATGCCGGTGGCGCTGGCGCCGGTGGGCCTGACCGGCATGTACGCCCGCCGTGGCGAAGTGCAGGCGGCCAAGGCGGCGGCGGCCAAGGGCATTCCCTTCACCCTGTCCACCGTGTCGGTCTGCCCGATCGAGGAGGTGGCGCCGGCCATCAACCGGCCCATGTGGTTCCAGCTCTATGTGCTGAAGGACCGCGGTTTCATGAAGAACGCCCTGGAACGGGCCAAGGCCGCCGGCGTGACTACCCTGGTGTTCACCGTCGACATGCCGGTGCCCGGTGCCCGTTACCGCGACGCCCATTCCGGCATGAGCGGTGCCAACGCGCCGCTGCGCCGCGTACTGCAAGCCATGACCCACCCGGCCTGGGCCTGGGACGTGGGCCTGCTGGGCAAGCCCCATGACCTGGGCAACATCTCCACCTACCGCGGCAACCCCACGGGCCTGGCCGACTACATCGGCTGGCTGGGCGCCAACTTCGACCCGTCGATTTCCTGGAAGGACCTGGAGTGGATCCGCGACTTCTGGGAAGGCCCCATGGTGATCAAGGGCATCCTCGACCCCGAAGACGCCAGGGACGCGGTCAAGTTCGGCGCCGACGGCATAGTCGTTTCCAACCACGGCGGCCGCCAACTCGACGGCGTGCTCTCCAGCGCTCGCGCCCTGCCGGCCATTGCCGACGCGGTGAAGGGCGACATCAAGATCCTCGCCGACTCCGGCATCCGCACCGGCCTGGACGTGGTGCGCATGCTGGCCCTCGGCGCCGACACCGTGATGCTCGGCCGCGCCTTCGTCTACGCCCTGGCCGCCGCCGGTGGCGCGGGCGTGAGCAACCTGCTGGACCTGATCGAGAAGGAAATGCGCGTCGCCATGGTGCTGACCGGCGCAAAATCCATCAGCGAGATCAACGCCGATTCGCTGGTACGCGAACTCGGTCGCTGACCCGAAATCACCCGGCGGGCCGCCCGCGGCCCGCAACAACAGACGGGACACCGCATGAGCCTGCCGATCCCCTTCGTAAATACCGTCGAGCGCCTGATCCCCCGGGAGCGGCGCTTCGACGATCCGCTGTCCACCCTGGCCTTCGGCACCGACGCCAGCTTCTACCGGTTGATTCCCAAACTGGTGATCCGCGTCGAGAGCGAGACGGAAGTCATCGCCCTGCTCAAGGCCGCCCACGCCGAGCTGGTGCCGGTGACTTTCCGCGCCGCCGGCACCAGCCTCTCCGGCCAGGCCATCAGCGACTCGGTGCTGCTGGTGCTGGGTGACAACTGGAACGGCCGCGACATCCGCCGCAGCGGCGAACAGATTCGCCTGCAGCCCGGCGTCATCGGCGCCCAGGCCAACGCCTGGCTGGCCCCCTTCGGCCGCAAGATCGGCCCCGACCCGGCCTCCATCAACGCCTGCAAGATCGGCGGAATCGTCGCCAACAACGCCAGCGGCATGTGCTGCGGCACCGCCCAGAACAGCTACCACACCCTCGCCGGCCTGCGCCTGGTGCTGGCCGACGGCACCCTGCTGGACACGGAAGACCCCGACAGCGTCGCGCGCTTTCGCATCAGCCACGGCCCGCTGCTGGCCGAACTGGCTGAGCTGGGCCGGCAGACCCGCGCCAACACCGAGCTGGCCGCCAGGATCCGCCACAAGTACCGCCTGAAGAACACCACCGGCCTGTCCCTCAATGCCCTGGTGGACTTCGACGAGCCGCTGGACATCCTCAGCCACCTGCTGGTGGGCTCCGAAGGCACCCTCGGTTTCATCAGCGCGGTGACCTACGACACCGTGCCCGACCACCCGCACAAGGCCAGCGCGCTGATCGTCTTCCCCGATGTGGAAAGCTGCTGCAACGCCGTGACGCTGCTGAAGAGCCAGCCGGTGTCGGCGGTGGAACTGCTGGACCGCCGCAGCCTGCGCTCGGTCCAGGGCAAGCCCGGCATGCCCGAGTGGGTAAAAGGCCTGTCGGCCAACGCCTGTGCCCTGCTGATCGAGTCCCGCGCCGCCAGCCAGAGCCTGCTGCACGAGCAACTGGCGCAGATCATGGCCTCCATCGCCCACTTCCCCCTGGAGCAGAAGGTCGACTTCAGCGAAGACCCGACGGTCTACAACCTGCTGTGGAAAATCCGCAAGGACACCTTCCCCGCCGTCGGCGCGGTGCGCCAGACCGGCACCACGGTGATCATCGAAGACGTCACCTTCCCCATCGAGCAACTGGCCGAAGGCGTCAACCGCCTGCTGGCGCTGTTCGACAAGCACGGCTACGACGAAGCGATCATTTTCGGCCATGCGCTGGAAGGGAACCTGCACTTCGTCTTCACCCAGGGCTTCGAGCAGACCGAGCAGGTGGCCCGCTACGAAGCCTTCATGCAGGACGTGGCGCAACTGGTGGCGGTCGAGTTCGGCGGCTCGCTGAAAGCCGAGCACGGCACCGGGCGCAACATGGCGCCCTTCGTCGAACTGGAATGGGGCAGCGACGCCTACCAGCTGATGTGGCAGATCAAGCGCCTGCTGGACCCGCGCGGCATCCTCAACCCGGATGTGATCCTCAGCGAAGACTGCGAAATCCACCTCAAGCACTTGAAACCACTGCCCGCCGCCGATGAGATCGTCGACAAGTGCATCGAGTGCGGCTTCTGCGAGCCCGTCTGCCCCTCCAAGGGCCTGACCCTCAGCCCGCGCCAGCGCATCGTGATCTGGCGAGATATCCAGGCCAGGCAAAGGGCCGGTATCGACACCAGCGACCTGGAGCGGGCCTACCAGTACCAGGGCATCGACACCTGTGCCGCCACCGGCCTCTGCGCCCAGCGCTGCCCGGTGGGCATCAACACCGGCGACCTGGTGCGCAAGCTGCGTGCCCGGGACGCCCACCACGCAGGCAGCGCCGACTGGTTCGCCGGTCACTTCGCCACTGCGCTCAAGGGCGCGCGCCTGACCCTGCGAGTCGCCAATGGTGCTCGCAAGGTACTGGGCGCGCCGTTGCTGGAGAAGACCTCCGGCGCCCTGCGCCAGCTCTCCGGCAACCGCCTGCCGCAATGGACGCCCGCCCTGCCCCAGGCCGTGGCGCCCATCCACTTCACACCGCCCACTGCTGACGATCGCCCGCGCGTGGTCTACCTGGCCGCCTGCGTCTCCCGCGCCATGGGGCCCGCCGCCGGCGACCGCGAACAGGTGCCGCTGATCGACAAGACCCGCATGCTGCTGGAAAAGGCCGGCTACCAGGTGGTGTTCCCGGAGAACCTGGACAGTCTCTGCTGCGGCCAGCCCTTCGCTTCCAAGGGCTACGCCGAACAGGCCGAAGCCAAGCGCCGCGAATTGGTGGACGCCCTGCTCGCCGCCAGCCGCGGCGGCCTCGACCCCATCTACTGCGACACCAGCCCCTGCACCCTGCGCCTGGTGCAGGACGGCCTGGACTCGCGGCTGCAACTGTTCGACCCGGTGCGTTTCATTCGCAGCCATCTGCTGGAGCGCCTGGAATTCATCCCGCAGGACAAGCCGGTGGCCATCCACGTCACCTGCAGCACCCAGCACCTGGGCGAGGCCCAGGGGCTGATCGATATCGTCCGGCGCTGCGCCCGCGAGGTGGTGATCCCGGAAGGCATCCACTGCTGCGGTTTCGCCGGCGACAAGGGCTTCACCACCCCGGAGCTGAACGCCCACTCGCTGCGCTCGCTGAAGGATGCGGTGCAGATCTGCGACGAAGGCATATCCACCAGCCGTACCTGCGAGATCGGCCTGACCCAGCACAGCGGCATCGACTATCACGGGCTGGTCTACCTGGTGGACCGCGTCACCCGTCCCCGTGCAGGTCTGTAGGGTGTGCCACGCGCACCGATTGCGGGATCAGCCCCTGCGCCTCGCTCAACCCTTGGTGCGCACGGTGCACCCTACCTGGTCAGCTCCGTCGTTCTAGCCAGCCGTGCAGGGTGGATAGCGCTTTTCTATCCACCAGCGAGGCGATGCAAGACACCAATGGTGGAAATCCCCAGAGGGATTTTCACCCTACGCGCCGATTGGCATGGGATCTCCCACAGGGACTCCATTCCCCGCCACTGGAACAAATAACCTGAACCCCTCCGCAAACAGGGCAGTCCACCCCAATAAGCCCGGCATCAGGCCATGGCTTATCCGTCTCGCACGCAAAGGCCCCTAGTGCCGAAAGAATCGGGAGGAGACTTCCCCATGAAACGCACAGCCCTGTTCATCACCACCGCCCTGCTGGCCTCTCCGCTGTTCGCCGCCGACGACCTGTGCGCGATCAACCTGCAGAAACTCACCGACGCGCTGGCTACCAACACCACCATAGCCGAGCCGCTGCGTCAGGAAGTCCAGGACCTGCGCATGAAGGCCGAACAAGCCCAGCAGACCGGTGACACCGAAGCCTGCATCAATGCCAGCAGCCTGGCCCTGCAACGCCTGCAACAACCCAACACCGGTGGCAATGGTGGCGAGTCCACCTGACGCTGAAGAAACCACGGGAGCGAACTGATTCGTCAGGGGCCGCATTGCGGCCCCGCTCTCACCAGGACCATGTGCCCCAGCACAGGCCCGGAGCTTTCCTATACTGCTCAGCGGTCAACCCGAAAAGGAGGTTCGATATGCGCCGTACCGTCGTTTTCCTCGCCGCCGCCCTGCTCAGCGTCCCGATTCTCGCTTCGCGCTGCCCCGCGGACATGGCGAAAATCGATGCAATCCTGAAGAGCGATCCCCCAGCCGACTCTGCCGTACTCGAGCAAGTGAAGAAGCTGCGTGCCGAAGGCGAGGAGCTGCACAACTCCGGCGATCATGCCGAGTCCGAGAAGGTGCTGGGTGAGGCACTGAACCTGCTGCAATCCAGCGAATAAGGAGCCGCTCAAGATCGGGCGAGCTGGAGCGAGGCTGACTACCCGCAGCACCGCCGAGGCACGGCCGATCTTGCCCTCACGCCTCCTGGCCGAGCAGGGAAAGCGCCATCCGGCGCACCTGCTTCAAGTCCACCGGCTTGCTCAGGCAAGCGTCGGCACCACGCCGGCGGGCCTCGGCCAGCAGTTTCTCATCCACCGCGGCACTCACCACCAGCACCGGCGTGATCGCCAGACGCGGGCTGGAACGCACGAAGTCCAGCACATCCAGGCCATCACCGTCGGGCAGGTCGAGGTCCAGCAACAGCAGGGCCGGTGTTACGTCCGCCAGCAGCCCCAGCGCCTTGCCCACCGATCCTGCGCCACGCACCTCGGCCATGTCCCGCAGGCCTTCCTGCAGCACCTTCAGGCAGGCCGGATGGTCCTCGACACAGAGCACAGTCGGCAGAGTCGGCGACTCTTCCACGTCCGGCTTGGCCGGCGCGGGGGGCTCGAAGTCCTCCAATGCATCGACGCTGGGCAGGTCGATCCAGAAGCGGCTGCCGATGTCCGGCGCGCTGCTGAAACCCATTTCACCACCCATCAACTCCGCCAGCTCGCGGCACAACACCAGGCCGATACCGGTACCCGGGATGGTGGAATTCTCCCGCCCCAGCCGCTGGAAGGGCTGGAACAGCATGGCCTGCTGCTCCTGGCTGAGCCCCGGACCGCTGTCGGCCACCCAGAGGCGCACAGCGGCCGGGCGCACCTCGTAGCCCATGCTCACCATGCCCTGCGGGCTGTTGTACTTCACCGCATTGGACAGCAGGTTCAGTATCACCTGGCGCAGGCGCCGGGCATCCGCCATCACTTGCAGCGGCGGCGTCGGCGGCGGCATCTTCTGCAGCTGCAGCTGGCGAGCCTGGAGTTCGGGCTGGATCAGCTCGGCGCAGCTGGCCAGCAACGGGCCGATGTCCACCGGCTTGAGCTGCAGCTTCTGCCGGCGGTTCTCGATGCTCGACAGGTCGAGAATGTCATCCACCAGCGAGGTGAGATGACGGCTGGCATTGACGATCTCCTGGGCATAGTCGCCCTCCACCTTGCGGTCTTCCTGCCCCTCCGCTTCGAGGGCGATCAACTGGGCGAAGCCGTTGATGGCATTGAGCGGCGTACGCAGCTCGTGACTCATGCTGGAGAGGAAACGGCTCTTGGCCTGGCTCGCCGCCTGGGCCTCGCGACTGGCCACGCGCAGTTCCTCTTCCACCTGCTTGAGCCGGGTGATGTCCACATGGGTGCCCGCCACGCGCAAGGCACGGCCGTCGGAATCGCGCTCCAGCACCTTGCCGCGGCTGAGCAGCCAGGCGTAGCGGCCCTCGACATCGGCGAAACGGTATTCCGCGTCGAAGTTGTCCTGGTCGCTGACCGAGAACAGCATGCGCAGGCGGCGCACGCGCTCCACATCGTCCGGGTGCACCCGCTCGCTGAATTCGGCGAAGGTGATGCTGTCGCTGCGCAGCCCGAAGCGTTTGACGAAGCGCCCGCTCATTTTCATCGTCAGGGTGATGGCATCCACTTCCCAGAGGCTTTCCGTGGTGCTTTCCAGCACCAGGTCGAGGTTGCGCCGGGCCTCGAGCCGTTCTTCCTCGCTGGCCTGCAGCTGCGCGCCACTGAGCTGCACCGCCTCGGCCAGCGCCTGCAGCTCGGCGATGCGACTGCTGGGCGCCGGCGGGCGGAAATCGCCTTGGCCGATGCGTTTCATCATGCCCATGATGCCGGCCATGGGGGTGGCCAGTTCGCCGCTGAGGCGCCGCGAGCGCGACCACATCCAGGCGAAGAACAGCGCATAGAAGAAGCCCAGCCCGGCAATCAGCAGGTAGCCGATCTGCTGGTAACGCTCGGCAAGGCGATTGGTCTCCCTGAAGATGTCGGCCTCGTCCACCACCATCATCAGGCGCCAGCCGGTCTGCGGGATCTCGCTCCAGGCCACCAGTTGCTTGCGTCCGCCCAGTTCCACCTCCTGCACATTGCCCTTGCCGGCGGCCATGGCCTCCAGCAGCGGCTGCATCTCGCGATGGCGGGCCAGGTTGAAGTCCTCGGGCTTGAGCACCTCGCGGCGCACTGCCTCATCGTAGGAGAACCGGGTCAGCTCACGCAGGCCGAAATCCCGTTCGCCCGCTTCCGGCAGCGCCATGATGCTGTGATCGCGGCTCACCAGCATCGCGTAGCCCTGCCACGGCACCTTGAGGCTGCCGATCTCGCCGAGCATCTGCCCCACGGTGATATCCAGGCCCACCACCCCTTCGAGGAAATCGCCGCGATACACCGGGGTGATCGCCGACATCATCCAGCCGAGGCCGGCCGGGTCCAGGTAGACATCGGTCCAGACGGTCTTGCGTTGCGGGTTGTGCTTGGCGTCGGCGAGGTAATAGAAGTTGTAGTTGGGTATCACCATGTCATGGGGATACTGCTCGGGCGTCATGAAGAAGGGATAGATGCGGTTGTAGCTGTCCCAACTGTTGAAGTAGACCGCCGCCACCAGCGGGTTGGACTCGCGAATGGAGCGCATCAGCGGGTCGACCTGGGACAGGCGCAGCGCCTTCTCGTGGTCCTGGCGCTCCACCGGCGTGCTGCTGGCATAGAAGGAGGCGGCGCGACCATCGTCGCTGCGGGTGTAGTAGACCCCATCGGAACTCAGCACATGGCGCTGGCGCTCCAGTTCGTCCGGCTTGAAGCTCTTGTCCTGGATCGCCCTGCCCACGGCGTCGCGGAACAGCCGGGTGGGCACCTCGATGCCCTGCAGGCGCATGTCGATGACCTTGCCCTCGCGCACCACGGCACTGCTCAGGTCCTCCAGCGCGCTCTGCTGCAGGTAGTCCACCTGCGCGTCGCGGATCGCACTGTTGGTCAGCAGATAAGCCGTGATCAGCACCGATTCGACCAGAATCAGCGGGATCAGGGCACTCTGTACGAAGGCACGCCAGATCCACTGGCGCAGGGGAGTTCGGGCAGAACGCGGCATGGCGACGTCTCGGCTCAAAGGTCTTCCTGACAATAGCCTGCAATCATATAGCAAGCACCCATCACGTTAGGTTCTGTACGCGACGTCGTCGAGCGACGGTCAGGCAAGGACTGATATCAATGCAGCATCACCGCTGTACGGACATGGCTCGTACGGAGCTCAGGTAAAAAGCGAGGTCGACGCTGCCTGCCTTATGCCGTAGAATCGGCCCCGTTGTACACCCTTGCAGTTCTTGGGGCCGATTAGGATTCGACGCCGGTAACAAAACTCTAGGGGCATGCCGAGCTGGTAGCAGACCTCGTAAATTAGCTGCTGCAAACTATTAGTTGCCAACGACGACAACTACGGGGCGGCCCTCGCGGCCTAACCCTTCTGGCGGCTTCGGCTGCCAGCAGTCATAAGGGGATGCCTGTAAACCCAAAATGACTGTCAGATAGAACAGGATCGCCGCCAAGTTCGCTGTAGACGTAACGGCTAAAACTTATACAGCTCGCTCTGAGCACCCTGCCAGTCGGGCCGCAAAGAGCTAACTCAGTAGACTTGGCTAAGCATGTAGTCCCGAAAGCGGAGAGCTGGCGGACGGGGGTTCAAATCCCCCCGGCTCCACCAAAACCCAAAGCCCCTGAAGACCAATAAATCTTCAGGGGCTTTTTCATTGGGACCGCTAAATCGCCCCTCAGTCCGTGCCATTGCAAAGCACTGAACAACCAGCCCGCCTCCTGACCAAGCGCGACGTCTCAGGCCCCGCCGCCGATCACGGCTCGTTTCCAGCGCAGCCGTGCGGTGCGCGCCTCCGCCGTCCCCTCCTCCAGGCGTGCAGTCAGCTCCAGGGTGTCGCCATTGAAGAGGGCCACACGCTTCTGGGTGCCGCCTTCCCAGTTCGGGAACAGGCTGTGGCGCACGTGGTGTTGGATCACGCCGTTCTCGATGTCGTAGTCGCCGGCGTAGGTCAGGTAGCCGTCGTAGGCCTTCGCCTTTTCGGCGGCGCTGGCGGACCACTGGCCGCCTTCCAGGGGTTCACGGCCCTGCCTGGCGATCACGCAGAACATGCCGTGGTCACCGTATTCGATGAACCCTTCCAGTTCGGTGCCCATGGGATGGACCAGGCGGCCATCGTCGTAGGCCTGCTCCCAGGAAAGGATCTGCCAGCGTCCCTTAATGCTTTCACGGTTCATGCCCGCGTCTCCTGTTGTTCAAGGTCGAAGAAGTCCATCAGCAGCCCGGCGAATGCCTGGGCGCGCTCGATCTGCACCCAGTGGCCGCACTCGCCGAACACGTGCAGTTGCGCATGGGGGATCAGCCGCAGCATGCGCTCGGACACTTCCAGCGGAATCACCCGGTCGTCGCGACCATGAATCAGCAAGGTCGGGTGTTCCAGGCCGCGCAGCGCTTCTTCGGTCATCGCGAGCATTTCCACGCCTTGCTGGCGTGGCGCAGGGAACAGCTGGGAGAAGCGCGCCTGCACATCGTCGCGGATGCTCGCCTCGTAGCGCATGCGCACCAGGTCGTCATTGATCAGGCCGTGATCGTAGGCAAACACCTCCATCAGCTCGCGCATCGCCTGCAGCGATGGCTGATAACCCCAGACCTTCTCCAGGCCCTCGGTGATGGGGAACGACAGGCCGGCCGCGCCCATCAGCACCAGGCGCTTGACCCGCGTCGGATGCGCCCTGGCAAAGGCCAGGGCGATGGCACCGCCGAAGGAGTTGCCGACCATCGAGACCTGGTCGATATCCAGCGTATCGAGCAGCTTTACCAGCGAGTCGACCCACAAGGCCGGAGTCAGCTGCCATTCAGCCGGGCAGCTGGTGTAGCCGAAGCCAAGCATGTCCGGGGCGATGATGCGGGCCCGCCGGGACAGGACTGGAATCACCCCGCGCCAGTTGGCCCAGGCGGTGACTCCGGGACCGGAACCGTGGATCAGCAGGATGACGTCGCCCTCACCCTGGTCGTGATAGTTGAGCGTGCATTCGCCGATTTGGAGGCTGTTGGAGATTTCCGGGGAAGTGGTCATTGTTTGGCCCTGGCGGTTTGTGAAGGGGTGACGACCGGTGCGCGCACGCCTTCAGCCGCCAGTCGCTTGAGAATTTGCCGCGCCTCTTCGCGCTTGTGATCGGGCAGCCAGGTACGGTCGTGGCCCCACAGGCTCATGCCCTGCAGCTCCTCGACCTGCCAGTCCGGGCCGATGGTGCGTGCCGCCCAGCCCAGCTCGAACATCCAGCCGTCGGGGTTCTTCAGGTAGAAGGAGGTGACGTGGTCATTGATGTGCCGCCCCAGGGTGACGCCGATGCTCTCGGGCTTTTCCAGGGCCATGTCGTAGGCACGGCCGACGTCGTCGAAGTCGTTGTATTCGAGCATCAGGTGATAGATCTTCGCCGGCCCGCCGGTGTGGGCCAGGCCGATGGTGTGGTGGCGCGGGTTGCAGTGCAGGAACTCGACACGGAACGGCGCCCGGGTGTGATCGCTGACCTTGAGGCCAAGGATGTTGCGGTACAGGTGGCTCAGTTCATCGAAGTGTTCGGTGATCAGGGCGACGTGCCCCAGCCCCAGGTCGCCGGTGCGGAAGCCGCCCAGCGGACGGCCCGGTACGAACGGGCTGGCCGCATCGCCCAGGCCATGGCAGACCTCGATACGCACACCGTCCGGGTCGCGGAAGTGGTACATGGCCGCCACGCCGCGCCGGGAGATTTCCTCGGCGCTGCCGTCGGTGGCGGCGTAGCCGGCGGCCTCCAGCGCCTGGCGCAGCCGCGCGTGTTCCTCGGCGCTGCCCACTTCGAAGCCCATGCCCATGCTCGCCTCGCCGTCCACCGCGGTCACCAGCAGACGCTGGATCTTCTCGTCGGCGCGCAAACGCACGCACGCCTGCGGTTCGACCACCTCGACCTGCAGGCCGACGTGATCGCGGGCCTGGTCGATCCAGGCCTGCAGATGCGGGGTCTCGACCACCACATAACTCAATGCGTTAACCATTTACGGGTTCTCCTGTGGGCAATCCGGGGCAGGCATCACTGCGCCGACATGCCGCCGTCGACCGACAGCGTGGTGCCAGTGACGTACGAGGCCTGTTCGGACAGCAGCCAAAGCACGGCGCGGGTGACTTCCTGCGCCTGGCCGATGCGGTGCATCGGCACGCCGGCGTCATACATGTGGTCGTCGCCGCCGGTGACGCGGTCGTAGCTCGGCGTCTTGATCGGGCCGGGACAGATGGCGTTGACGCGAATGCCCTGCCGTGCGTAATCGAGCGCCACCGCGCGGGTGGCACCGACGATGCCGTGTTTGGACGCCACGTAGTACGCGGTGTCCGGCATGGCCTTGAGGCCGAAGATCGAGGCGTTGTTGACGATGGCGCCGCCGCCGCTTTGCAGCATCGCGGCCGCCTCGTACTTCATCATGTACAGGATGCCCTTGAGGTTGATGTCGATGACCTCGCTCAGGTCCTCGTCGGGGGTGGCGTGAATCGGGTTGAAGTCGCGCTGCAGGCCGGCATTGTTGAAGGCGCCATCCAGGCGTCCGTAGCGCTGCATGGCCAGGTCCACCAGCGCAGCGCAATCCCCGGCACGCGAGACATCGGTGGCGCGAAACAGCGCCTGGCCGCCCTCGCCGAGGATCTGATCGAGCAGCGCCCGGCCGGCCTCGGGATTGCGATTGCCGATCACCACCCGCGCGCCTTCGCGTACCAGGCTCAGCACCACGTCGCGGCCCATGCCACTGGCCCCGCCGGTGACCAGGATGACTTTGTCACGCCAATTCGTTTGCATGCTCATGCTCGCTTTTCCTTGACTCAGGCGGGGCCGATACGGCCGAACAGGCTTTCCAGTACCAGGCCGATGGCCAGCAGGCGGCGGTCGGCGAAGGCCGGGCCATCGAGCTCGATGCCCACCGGCAGGCCGCTGCGACTGCCCAGGCCGATGGGTAGCTGGATGCCCGGCAGCCCAGCGCTGGCACCTGGCTCGGTGTTCCGGATCAGCGCCTCGAAGTTGCTCGGCAGGTTGACGTCCTCGCCGGCCAGCGGCGCGACCACGCAGGTGGTCGGGAAGATCAGCGCGTCGAGGGCATGGATTTCGAACAGATCCTGGTAACGCTCGCGCAGGGCCTCACGGCCAGTGTCACGGGCCGCCTGGTAGATCGGTCTGACGTCCACCAGGGCGTCGCCGGCCGGCATCTTGCGCGGCAGCACCCAGTGTTCGTAGATGGCGCGCACGTCGGGGCTGTGCAGCTTCTGTGCGACATCCTCGATAGTCATGGCGTGGCCGTATTCACGCAGGTACTCGACCATGCAGTCATAGGCCTCGAAGATCACCACCGGGAAACCCACCGGCTCGTTGAGCTCGAGCAGGCCGGCGTCCTCGATCGGCACCAGCGTCACGCCATGCCGCTCGAGGGTTTCCAGCGCAGCCTCGGCACGCTCGCGCACATCCTCGTCGAGGCTGGCCCAGCACTCGGCGGGCACGCCAAGGCGCAGCTGCCGCAGCTGCACCGGCGGCAGGCCGTGGTCGTCGGTCACCAGGCCATCGAGCAGCGCCACATCCGCCATGCACAAGCCCATCGGGCCGACGGTATCGCGGCTGCGGGCAATCGGAATCACCCCACGGTCGCTGTAACGGCCCTGGCTCGGACGCAGCGAGGCGCAACCGTTGAGCGCCGGCGGAATACGCAGCGAGCCGCCGGTATCGGTGCCCAGCGCCGCCAGGGCCATGCGCGCGCCCAGCGCCGCGGCGCTGCCGGAGGAGGAGCCGCCGGCGATGCGGGTGCTGTCGTAGGGGTTGCGCACGCCCACGTCCGGGCCGGTGTTGTAGGCGCCGTTGTAGCCGGTGGCGCCAAAGGCCAGCTCGTGCATGTTGGTCTTGCCGAGGATGATCGCCCCGGCTTCGCGCAGCTTGCGCACCGCGGGCGCGTCCTCGCTCGGCAGGAAGCCTGCGAAGGCGGGCGAACCGGCGGTGCACGGCAGGCCGACGCTATGGATGTTGTCCTTGACCACCAGCGGAATGCCGGACAGCGCCTTTTGCGGCTCGCCGCGCGCACGCGCGGCATCCGCGGCGCGCGCCGCGGCCAGGGCGCCCTCGGCGTCGACGGTGACGAAGATGTTCAGCGCGCGCCCCTCGTCGATGCGCTCCAGGCACGCCCGCACCAGCTCTTCGCTGGTCAGCACACCATCACGGAACGCCGCCTGGGCTTCGGCGATGGTCAGGTCGCTGAGTACCTGACGGGAGAAAGATGCAAACATGTTCATGGCAGCGTCTCCGCTCACAGGCCCAGCTCGCTACGCGGGCGGCTCAAGGTGTCGATCAGGGCGTAGAGGATCTTCTCGGCGCAGGGCATCAGGTCGGGGATATAGGTGGCGCCCATGCCGCCCAGGCCCTCGGCCACCGGCAGTGGTGCGCCGGTCGCCGGCCACGGCCAGCCGATGCGCGCGGTCGGCACGCCGTAACGGCGCAGCGCGGCGCCGTCGGTCTGCCCGGCGAGCATGTCGGGCGTGCCGTGGGGGCGCTGCTCGATGAACTCCCAGCCACGCTTGCACGACTGGATGATCCAGTTCTCCGGGTCGGTACTGCCGCCCGGCACGGAGCCGTACTGTTCCCACTCCAGGTCCAGCTCGGGGAAACGCGCCTCGAGGTCGGCGACGAACTCGGCGAACTGCGCCTTGACGCTGGCCGGGCTGACCCGCGGATTGACCCGCACGTCGAAGAAGATCTCGGTCACCGCGCTGGGGAAGGCCGGGCGCTCGACCTGGCCGCCGCGCACGCCGGCGATCCAGCCATGGGGCTGGATCACGCCGCTGGTGTTGCGCTCGGTGTAGTCGAGGATCCACTGCTGCAGCTCCTGGATCACCGTGGCCGCCGGCACCACCGAGCTGCGGAAGCCCGGGATGTCGTGCGGCACGCCGGCATAGCCCAGGGTGCCCTTGACCTTGAGCTTGAACCAGGCCATGCCCGGCTCCTCGTGATAGACCCAGTTCCACGGCTTCATGATGATGGCGAAGTCCGGGTACATGCCGCGGTTGAGCATGTGGATCACGCCATTGGACATGCCGGCGTTGCGCGCCCCGATGTCCACCGGCATGCCGCCGTCGGCCACGCCGAGCAGCAGGTCGCCCTTGAGCGGCACGCCGGACTCGATCAGCGCGGTGGCCACTTCGGTGAGGGTGGCGATCATGCCCTTGGGGTTGGACGAGCCCAGGCCGAACACCCAGTCGTCGACCCTCTGCGCGAAGGGCTGCAGGTCGGCCTCCTGGCCGTCGCCGGTGAGGACTTCCTCGCCCGGCGTGCGGTCGAGGTGGGTGTCGATAGGCGCGTACAGCAGCACGCTGGCACCGCCGCCACTGCCCTTGAACTCGCCCAGCGCATTGCCGGTGATCTCGTTCATCGGGTAGTAGCGGGCCTGCATGCCGATGCCCTGCAGGTGCCGGCTCATGAACTCGCTGGCCTCGCGAGCGGCGCCGGTGGGGCTATGGATATTGGTCAGCTCGAACAACAGCCTTTGCAGGCGCTGTGGATCGAGGCGGGCGCGAGCCTGCTCGTACCACTGGCTCTGCTCGGGGCTGAACGGCAGCGAAGTCGTGGGCTTCATGGGCGGCTCCTCAATGGCTGGCGACGAACTGTTCGGCGAAGATGTTCTCCGCCCGCATACCCAGCTCGATCAGGCGCTTTGTCGCCGCGTCGATCATCGGTTGCGGGCCGCACAGGTAGGCCACGGTGTCCGGGCCGGTGACGTCGCCTTCACGCAACGCGCTGACCGGGCTGCCCAGGTGCAGCCCCTCGGTGGCTCCACGGTCGACGCAGATGCGCGCCTCCAGGGTCGGCAGCCACTGCTTGCGCAGCTCGATGTCATCCAGGGAGAACAGCGCCTCGGGCACCGCGCAGCCGAAGCTGAGCAGCATCGGCGGTTTGCGCCCACCGCCCTGGCGCAGGGTGTCGATCATCGACAGGATCGGTGCCAGGCCGGTGCCGCCGGCCACGAATATGTGCGGCGCGCGCTTGTGTTCCTCGCGCAGGAAAAAGGCGCCATAGGGCCCACTCAAGGTCAGCACCTGGTCCACCTCGACCTGGTTTTCCAGGAAGCCGGACATGGCGCCGCCCGGCAGCAGGCGGATCAGGAACTCCATCTTCGGCAGGATGGCCTGGGTGCTCGACGGCGAATAGCTGCGCAGCACGCCCAGGCCCGGCACCACGATCTGCATGAACTGGCCGGGGAGAAACTCCATCCACTCGCCGTCGGCCAGCTCCAGGGTCACGCGCATGACATTGCTGGCGATGCGCTCGACCGAATCGACGAAGGCGTGCACCTCATGGGCGGCGCCGGCCCCCACTTCGCTGCCGTAACCGAGGTTGAAGGTGCAGTCGGAATTGGCCTGGGAGACGCACAACAGGCGCTGCCCCGCCTGGTACTCGCTGCCCAGCAGCGAGGTGCTGGCGCCGGGCTGGGTGACCGCCTCGCCTTCGGCCAGATTGCAGATGCAGCTGGAGCAGCCACCGGAACGGCACTGGTAGAGCACCGGCATCTCGGAGGCGAGCGCGGCATCCAGGATATTGCCGCCCGGGGCGACGCCAAAGGTACGGCTGACGCCATCGGAGAAGTTCAGGGTGATTTGGTGCAGTTGTTCATTCATGGCTGGATCCACCGAAACAAAGAACGTGCGGGGTGCGCCGGACAGGCCGCAACGCATCTGTGAGCGCTGCGGCAGGGCCTGGCCTTGCCCCGATGTTAGGAAGGGCGAGCCGGGCATCGCGCTCCATTGGGTCACGCGGCTATCCCGGGAGTGCAATTAGTTGAGTGGGCGAATGTGGCGAGGGTGGATCGACCCTACGAAAAGCGGCGCTTCGCCCAGGTTTCAGGCGAACGCCGGCGGACGCAGGCGATGCCAGTCGCTGAGCTTCTGCACGGCCATGCCGGCACGGCACAGCACCGCCTCGCCGCCCTTGCGGGCAATGAACTGGCCACCGATAGGCAGGCCGGCCTCGGTCAACCCGAGCGGCAGGCCGAGGCAGGGATGGCCACTGACATTGAACGGTGCGGTGAACTGGATCAGCCGGCGGTTGGCCTCCGGGTCCAGCGCCAGGTCGGCCAGTTGCCCGTGGGTCGGCGCGGCATAGGGCTGCACCGGCGCCAGCACCACGTCCAGCTCGTGCAACAGGGCATCCACTTCGCCGCTGAAGCGCTGTGCCGCAAGCAGGATGCGCTGGTAGTCCATGCCGCTCAGGGCGCGGCCGCCGTCGATCAGGCGACTCAGCGCCGGGCCGTACTCGGCGGCACGCTGCGGATAGGTGCCGGCGTGCGCCACGGCGGTCTGCACGCCGCAGTGCGCCTCCCAGTTGCCGCTCACCGCGCGGGTATCCGGCATTCGTACGCTGCGCAACTGGCCGCCGCCCTCGTGGATCATCCGCATGACCTGTTGCAGGGCCTGCTGGATCACCGGGTCGACGCCGTCGCTGAGCCAGCCTTCGTCGATGCCGACGCGCAGACCGCGGAAGCTGTCGTCGACACCCGGCACCTCCAGGCAAACACTGGGCTGCGAGGTAGGGTCGAGCGGGTCGTGGCCGGCGATGGTCGACAGCAGGAACAACGTATCGCGGGCACTGCGGGTGATCGGCCCGACATGATCCAGGCTGGCGGCCATCTCGAAGGCGCCGAAGCGACTGACCCGGCCCCAGGTCGGCTTGAGCCCGGTCAGGCCGTTGGCCGCGCAGGGAAAGCGGATCGAGCCGCCGGTGTCGCTGCCCAGCGAGGCGTAGCACAGCCCCGCCGCCGTGGCCACGCCGCAGCCGCTGGACGAAGCGCCGGTCCAGTGATCGGCGCCCCAGGGATTGACCGGCGGCGCGATGCTCGGATGGTTGATGGCGAAGGCGCCCTCGGTCATCTGCAGCTTGCCGAGCATCACCGTCCCGGCTTCGCGCAGGCGGGCCACCACCGTGGCGTCCTGCTGCGGTACGCGGTCGGCGTGCAACGGCATGCCGGCGGCGGTGACCACTCCGGCGGTGTCGAACAGATCCTTGAAGGCCACGGGGATGCCATGCAGGGGGCTGTGGCAGATACCCCTGGCCAACGCCTGCTCGGCTTCGCGGGCCTGCGCCCGGGCCAGCCCGGGTGTGACCCGGGCATAGCTGCGCAGCGTGCCATCCAGCGCCTCGATCCGCGCCAACTGGGCCTCGGCCACCTCGACAGGGGAGATCTTGCGACTGCGGATCAGCCGCGACAGTTCATGCATTTCCAGGTAGTGGAGATCGCTGGACAGGCTCATTGATCGACTCCGATGAATCCCAGGGCCAGACGGTTGAATTCGTCCGGGCATTCGCTCTGCAGGTGGTGCGCGGCGTTGCCGAATACGTGCAGATAGCCGTCGCGCAGGCGGTTGAGCATCAGCATCGGCACGTCCACGCTGCCGAACCAGTCGTGCAATCCCCAGCACAGCAGGGTCGGCGCCTGCACCTGGTGCAGCAGCGGCAGCAGGTTTTCCCACTCGCCAAAAGCCCCCGGGGTGCGCAGCAAGCGGATGAAACCAGGGTTGTCGCTGGCCTCGAAGCGCAGGCGCAGGGTCTCCTCCTCCAGCCGGCTGTCGTCGTGCAGCTCGTAGCGCTGCAGCAGCACCCGCATCTTTTCCAGGCTGGGGCCGTCGCCCGCCAGGTAGTAATCGCTCATCAGGTTGGCGGCGTGCTTGCTGAACAGCGGCAGAGGCGCCAGCGCCCCCTGATCGACCGGCTGCGCGCCGATCGCGATCAACCGGCCGACCCGCTGCGGATGCTCCGCCGCCAGACGCAGCGCCACCCCGCCGCCGAAGGACTGGTTGACCAGATGGGCACGGACGATGCCCAGCGCATCCATGAACCCCAGCAGCTTGCGCGCATGCCAGGTGAACAGCGGCCCGTCCACCGGCACCATGTCGGAGCCGCCGAACTGGGCGAAATCGAGGAAATAGCATTGCCGACCGGCGGCGAAGGCTGCCGCGCTCAGGCGGAAGTTGCTCCAGGCGGTACTGCCCGGGCCGCCTCCGTGGGTGAAGATGACCGGCAGATGCCGGTCATCCTGCCCCAGGACCCGATAGTGCAGGCGCACGCCATCGACCAAGACGAACCGGCTCGCGCCGGGAGAGATAGGCGACATACAGGCTCCAGAAAGCGGAAAGCCAGCGCTCCATGGGGAGCGCAGGCCGGGTGGGCATCAGTCTTCGATCTTGCGGACCCTGTAGCCCGGGCGATGGCCGTCGGCGGTGTCCTTGAAGATCAGGCTGGTGTCCTTGAGCGCGCCGGCCACGCCGCGTCCCGGCTTGGCGATGCCGCGGTTCCAGCGCGAGGCCATCTTGCGCCAGGTGATCGGCGACACATCGGTGGCCACCAGCTGCTCGTTGTCCCAGCCGGTGCCGTCGGAGTAGAAGTTCTGCATGGCTTCGCGGGCGTACAGGTCGCAGTCGTTGAAGCCGTGCAGGCACAGCGGCTCGTACATGTACTTGTAGCGGTAGTCGAACTTCTTGACGTCTTCCTCGGTCGGGCACACGCGCACCAGGATTTCCCAGTACTCGTGGGTATCGTCGGTGATCGGCACGTACCACTCGTATTGCACCACGTGCTCTTCCGGCCAGTTTTCCACCATCAGCACGCCCGGCAGGACCACCGAGGTGCGGTAATGGCGGCCCTTGAGGCCTTCCACCTTGAGGCCCAGGGTCTCGTTCTCCAGGATCGGCAGCCATTTGTCGGTGAACAGCCATTGCATCAGGCCCTTCGGACCGTTCTCGTCCTCGATCACGCTGATGCAGTCGTCGGCGGCCGGCAGGATGCCCAGCGGCAGCACCCAGTCCATCGCATGGACGATAGCGTTGTCCTTGTGCACCAGGATGTGGGCGTTGTCGAAGCCGTTCTCGCAGGCGATACGCCAGTTGCCATAACCGGTACGGTGCATGCCGCGAACCTGCGCGTTGTCGTCCAGCACGCTCGGCGAGGCCGGCCACAGCGGGTGCGGGAAGCGCTCGCTGTTTTCCGGGAAACGGAACGGCAGGTCGTGGGACAGCGGCGGCACGTCCTCGTCGGGGAAGTCGTCTTCACGCACGAAGACGAAGATCATGCCGTTGACCTCATGCACCGGGTAGGTGGTGATACCGGTGGTGCCCACCAGCTTGTCGTCCGGGTTGGCGATGATGGTCACCAGCTCGCCGCTCTGCAGGTCGAAGGTGAAGCCGTGGTACCAGCAGGAGATGGTGCTCTTGTTGAAGCACATCGGCTTCTCGGACAGGCGCACGCCACGGTGCAGGCACTGATCCTTCAGCGCGAAAACCTTGCCATCGACCCGACGCAGCACGATCGGCACACCACAGATCTGAATGCCTTCGACCTGGTCTTCGGCCAGCTCGTGGGTGAACAGCGCCGGGTACCAGTGGTTGATGAAGCCCCAGGCGGCATCCTTGTAGGGCTGGTACTGGCTCTGGGTCTTGGCGTTGTTGGTGCGGGCATCGCTGATACCGCTTTTAACCACACGCCGGCGAATGGTGGGCTGCTCGGACATTGTTGATCCCTCTGGCTGACTGAATGGCGCCGCCCTGTGCGGCGCTGTTGCAGTCATCCTAAAAAGGCAGTTCGAGACTGACGCTCCCTAGACTGTGTGGTTTATCCCGGTAGCGCAGAAAGTACGCGGAGGGTGGACATCCCTGTCCGTAAGATCCTTCGAGGCATGACGCCGTCACGTGGCGGAACGTCGGCCTCGTCCTCGGGGCGTGGTTTCGCACGTCCGGATCAGCGGGCAAGCGTCTCGGAGGGGCTCTCGCCGAAGCGGCGCTTGTAGTCGGTGGTGAAATGCCCGAGGTGGCTGAAGCCCCAGCGGAAAGCCACCGCCGTCACCGTGTCGCTGCCGGGGCTCAGGCGCTGCAGCTCCTCATTGACGTGGCGCAGGCGAACTTCCTTCAGGTACAGCATCGGCGAGGTGTTGCGGTAGCGGCGGAAGCCGGTGAACAGGGAGCGGCTGCTGACGCCCGCATGCTCGGCCATGTCGACGATGGAGATCGGCTCGTGGGCGTGTTCCTCGATGTAGCGCTCCACGCGCTTGACGAACGAGGGCGCCAGCGAAGGGCCGTCGGAACACAGTTCGCTCGAATAACTGTGCGGGTGATTGGTCAGCAGCAGGTTGACCAGGCCGGCCTCCATCTGCGCAGTCAGCAGTGGCGACAGTTCATCGTCCACCGACAGGCTGTCGTACACCCAGCCGACCATGCGCAGCCAGCGCGCGCCGGTCTCGGTATCCAGCGGCAAGCTCGACTCGAACTCGATGTTGCTGCGCAAGGTACGACCGAGCAATTGCTGGCAATGTCGCTCGATCAGGCTGCGATCGACACGGATGATCAGCTTCTCCGTGTTCGGCGCGTGATTGATCAGGATCGGCGTATGGGCGTTGATCACCGTGCCCATGCGCGAATTGCTAAGAACGCTTTTCTGCCCCTGCTCGATCCGCTCCTCGCCATAGATGGGCATCTGAATCAGGGCGAAGGTGTCGAGCACGCCCGGCGTGATGGTGACGGCACCGCCATAGCTCATGCGGCCGATGCCGATGCCACCGAAGCGCCGGTAGTAGACGCGGGCATCGACCGAGCCACGGCCATCGACACTGCAGAGACGGTTCGCGCAGAAGATCTTCTCGCCGATCTGGCGAGCCTCCTCCAGGTCGCGGGTATGACAAATTTCGTAGCGTGCAAGCACCGCTTCCGGTGGAGTAACCGGACGAAAACTCAGCTGTTCCATTGGTCTACCTCAGCGGCCGGGCAAGGCAACCCGACCGGGCTATCTCACGATCTGTATGCGATCCGGGGTTCATTTCCCCGGATCATTCTTGTTATGGCAGTCGTTAGCTGGACCTGGGCTCCCGATCCTCCTACGGGCGCTCCGGTTCAGTGCAAGGCTTGATAAAACCGCCGCTTCGGCGAGCACGTGCCCACTGCGGCCCCGCTGTACAAACTCCTGTTTCCCATTCAGGTCCGGGGCCTTTCCGAATAAAGCATTTAGCGGGCCAGGACGCTATCTGCTTTCTCTTTTCCCGACGAACATCGGCAGCACGACCTCTGAGTCATGGATGCGCCCATTCGTAGCGAAAAAAATTGCCAGGAACACCCTCGCAGGCGCCCCTGTCCTTGACTTCCAGCCAGCTTATCGGCGATCGGCGGCGACCATGACGAACATCATGCGTGCCGGAGTGTTACCCGTGTTACGCCATGAGTGTCGGGTACCCATCTGCACCACCACATCACCGGCTTTCAGCAGGGTCGGCTCGCCATCATCCAGATGCAGGGTCAGTTGCCCCTCGATGAGCACGCCGTAGTCGATGGTGTCGCTGCGGTGGAAGCCGGGGGCATCCGCCTCGAACAGCTCCGCCAGCCCCGGCAGGCGAGCGGCCATCTCCTCACCCGCGGCCTGCAGCTGCTCCGGGGTAGGCACAGCTGCCGACTCCGGCGGGAAGGTCACCAGCATGGCGCAGGTACCGCCGGCCGACGGCAGAACCGACTCGATCCGGGCCAGTGGTTCGGGCTGGACAGCGCCCACTACAGGCTCGGCCTCGGTCTTCCAGAACAACGCGGCACTGAAGCCCGGGCTGTGCACGAAGGATTCGTCGCCGGCAACAGGGCCGGCGCTGACGATCCGGGAACGGCCTGCGCCGTCATGCCCGGTCACCACGCAATTGGCGCGCATCGGAAACCCTCCTGGCGGTCACTGGTGAAGGATGTGGAAGTTGCTGAAGCCATTACCCTGCGCCTGGATCTCGTCCAGCGCTTCGTTGAGCTGCTCCAGGGGATAGGCGCGCGCCTCCAGCAGAGACAGATCGAGAATCCCCGCCTCCACCATGCTCGCCATTTCGTCGCCCTCGGCAGTGGTGAACCACAGCGAGCCGATGTACTGCAGCTGCGCGCACATGAAGGGGTGCGGATCGATCGGGATCGGACCGGCCACGCCGCCGATCTGGACGATCCGCCCACCACGGCCGACCGCCTGCATGGCGTCCACCGACAGCGCCGCGGGCGCCTTCGCCCCCAGTGTGTCGAGCATCGCATCAACGCCGCCAGGCACCTTCTCGAGTACCTGTTCCCGGATCGAACGCTGGCCGATCCGGACTATCTCGACACGCTGCGGATCGAGCTCCTTGAGCCTTTCCAGGGCGGCGCCATCGCGTGCCGCCACCACCACGCGGGACGCGCCGAACGCCAGGGCCAGCAGCGTCGCGCCCACACCCAGGGTGCCGCTCGCCCCCAGGACGAGGATGCTCTGCGCCGGCCGCAGGGCGGCCTTGCGGATCGCCGAATAGGCCGTGCCCAGGTAGCCGAAACGGGTGGCCTGGGCGCAGCTCATGCGCTGCGGCAAGCGCACCAGATTGGTAACCGGTGCGGTCATGTACTGGCCATAGCCGGCGTAGGGGTACTTCTCGAAAACCGCCTTCGAACCCGAGCCGAAGCCGAAGTAGCCCATGAAGGTGTAGGCCTCGCAGCGAGGCGTCTCGCCCTGCTTGCAATGACGGCACTCCCCGCATCCGACGCCGGGGTTCACGTAGACGCGATCGCCCGGCTCGAACGAAGTGACGGCCGAACCGACCTCCACGACGGTGCCGGCCGAATCCAGGCCGAAGATCGCCGGCAGCGCCGGCAGAGGCAGGAAGGGATACCACTCGGGGAAATGGGTGGTGACATTCTTCAGGTTGGGAATCACACCGGACGCCTCGACCTTCACCAGCACGTCGTGCGGCCCTGGCGCCGGCCTGGCCACTTCGTCCACCACGAACTTTCCGCCGATCTCATGCAGACGGGCGGCTTTCATCATCGTCATCGTTCTTGTCCTCGGCATGTCGGCGGCCCCATGGGCCGCCGGACTGGTTGCAAGGCGCCGCCCATCGCGGCGCCGACGTTCACCGGGTCAGCGCCCTGCCGACTGCAGCGTCTGCAGGGAGAAGTTGCTGGACTTGGCGTCGAAGTTGGTCTTCCAGGCTGCCGTGTCGATCAGCGACAGGGTGGCGTGGTTGCGCTGGAAGTCGATGACGGCGCTGGCCGTGGTCCGAACGTCGCCATCGGCGGTGTTGGCGTAGGAATGGAATTCCATGAACTTCCAGAACTCGCCTTTGCGGTTATAGGCCTCGGCGTAATAGAAGCGCGGGTACTTCACGTCCATGTACAGCACCTTCTTGCTGTAGGGATGGACCGAGGGCGTGATCGCCTCGATCACATACACCTCGCGCGGCTCGAAGTCGTTGTTGTTCATGTTCCAGTACGGCGCCTGGTCATCGAGCACCGGGTACTTCTCGGCGAAGGTCTTGCCGTCCGGGTTCCACAGGCCGGTCTTGCTGTTGGCGGCGGCCAGCACCCAGCGTTTTTCCACCAGCTTGTACTCGGGGTACCAGCAGGGGCGGGCGTTGAACGCATCCAGGTCATCCTGCAACTGGTCCGAGGAGCCCACCGGGTCCATCCAGGCGCCGCCGGACAGCCGGCGGATACGGCGCACGGCCGGGATATAGGCCCAGACATCGTTGACCTTTTCCGAGTCGTACATCTGGGTGTAGGTGCCCAGGCCCTTCATGTCCGAAGGCGACTTGAAGTAGAGCAACTGCCGGCCACGCTCGCTGCCATCGCCCTCGACGGTGCTGTCGCCGGTGAGCCGGCCCTTCATGGAGTAGCGGCTGAACTCCGCCACCGGCTCGGCGTGGACGCCCTTCTTGCCATCGATCAGCAACTGGGTGAACTGCGGCACCTGGGAGACATCCCCCACCAACTGGCCCAGGTGCCAGTTCCACATGAGTTTTTCCGCGGCCTGCGGGTCCTTCATATCGATCCCGGGGAACGGCTCGCCCGCCCCCCAGTTATCCACCCGGCAGGCTTCCTTGTTGATGCTGGCCTTGCCCGCGTTGGCCTGGGAGGCCTTGACCCAGCGCGGGTCCAGCGGCACTTCCCTGGACTTGGCCAAAGGCAGCTTCCAGCCGTTGTTGCGGATGCGCCACTCCATCTTTTCGGTGAGCAGGCTGGCGATGCTGTGCCCTTCGAAGGTGTCGCCCTTGATCTGGTCGATGTTGGCGGCGGAAATCACGGTGCCGGCCGGCAGCTCTGCCGCAATGGCCGGGAACGAGACGCTGCAGGCGGCGATGAGGCTGGCGGCCAGGCTGTGCCGCTGGGCGAAACGGGATGCGCTCATGGTGAGGTCTCCGATTGGGGGGTCAGAACAGGTAGGTCAGGCTGGTGTAGACCTGGTCGCGGTCGTGGAAGTAACCGAACAGCGTGGTGCTGTCGCAGGTGGCGCCATTGCCGGGCGGGCACTTGTCGGGATCGCGGGATGCGTCGTCCCAGAAGGCGTCGTACTCGACCTTCCAGCGCCATTTGCTGGACAGTTCGAAGGTCACCGACGGCACGGCGAAACCACCGCCGTTGCTCAGGTCGGCGCCGAGTACCAGGTTCGGACGGATGCGCCCGCTGTCGTAGCTGAGGTCGAAGATGGTGGTGGCGAGCACCGAGTGCTCCTTGACCTTGCCGCCCCAGCCGACGCTATAGAGCAGGTTGTCGTCCTCATCGAAGTTCTGCACCCATTTGTCGAACAGCTGCACGGAGAAGAACATCGGCTTTTCGGTGCCCAGCAGGCTCTGGGTGAAGGCGACGTTCTTGTCCATGCGCAGCATCATCGCCAGCACATCCTTGCGCGTGAAACCGTCGAATCCCGGCGCGATCAGCTGGCTGAGCAGTGTCGGGGTGGCCAGTTCGATCTGGTAGGGCGCGTCCTTGATGTAGGCGACTTCGGTGCTGAACACCGCATCGGCCCATTCGGAGTAGCGGCTGGCGGTAAGGCCGAAGATATCCACGATCGGGTAGATGACTTCGCCAGCGACACCACGGGTCTGATCGGTGCCGCGGGTGACCGCCCCGGACGGCAGGTCGGGCCGGCCGATCAACGCCAGGTTGTCCGAGGCATTGAGGATCGGAGCGTTGTAGAAGGTCTTCAGGTACGACAGCGAGTAGTTGGTGTCACCGTACATGCCGCTCCAGCGCAGGCCGCCGGTCCAGTCGTGGTAGTCGCCTTCGTCGTTCTCGAAGTTGTAGGGGTCGACATTGCGGAAATCGACGCCGGCATAGGGGTTGCTCGACCAGCGCCCACCGTAGATATCGATCTCGGTGCCGATGTCCTGCGTGCGGTCCAGGCCCGGGCGGATGAAGGCCTCCAGGCCACCCTCCAGTTCCGGCACATCGATGTTCATCTTGACGATGTTGTTGGTCTTGCGCAGTTCCTCGTTGGCCGGTTCGAGGAAGTTGCGCCAGGTGTAGTCGAAGCCATGCACCAGGTCGTTGGCGGCGAAGAAATCGGTCTCGCCCCAGGCCAGTTGCTGCTTGCCGATGCGGAAGGACAGACGCTCGCCCACCGGGAAGTCGACGTAGAGCTCGCGGATCTCCGCCTTGTTGTAGAGCTCCATGATGTCGCCGCGGCCATCGGCTTCACGATGGTTGTTGGCGCCCATTTCCTCCAGGTGTTCGAGGAAGTCGGTTTCGACCTCGCGCACCGCGCGCAGCTTGGCCACTACCGACACGCTGTCGGTGGCTTGCCAGTCGAGGTTGAGGCGAGCGGTACTGCGCGCCATCGACAACTTGCCCTTGTCGTCATAGCCGGGAGTGTCTTCCCAGTTCTTGGCGTTCCAGGACAGCTCCTCACGCAGGTAGCCGTCGAACTTGAAGCTGTCGTCAGCGAGCAGCGGTGCAGCGACCGTGCCGAGGGCGATTGCCAGGGCGAGCTTGTGGAGCGGCACGCGCGAGCACGCGACCGGGATGCAGGACTTGCTCATGTTGTCTCCCAGAGATGATGGCAGCGGGGAACTGATGGTTCTTGTTGTTATCTCGTCTCAAGCCTGCTGAAACGAGGGAGGTGGAACACTGGCGAGGGGGGCCTGGTCGGGCTCGCCGAAGATGAAGCGCGGCCGGAACACGTAGAGCAGAGCCGGCATGACGAAGAGCGCGGAGAAGGCCGATACGCTCAGCCAGATGGCCATCAGCAGGCCCATCTCGGCCTGGAAACGCAGCGACGACACCCACCACAAGAGGGTGCTGACGATCAGCACGCTGGCGGTGACGATCACCCCCATGCCCGAGGAATGCAGGGCCAGGCGGATGGCCTCTTCGGCACTACGGCCGTGGGCGATTTCCTCTTTCACCCGGTCGGCGATGTAGAACGCGTAGTCCACGCCCAGGCCGATACCGAGGGCCGCCACCGGCACCGTGTTGATGTTCATGCCGATGCCCTTCCAGGTCATGAAGGCGAAGGTCAGCATGTTGGAGATGATCACCGGCACCATGAACACCATGCCGGCGACGCTGGAGCGGTAGACCAGGGTGCAGAGCACGGCGAGCACCAGCAGGGCCAGGGCGATGGCCTCGATCTGGCTGGAGAGGATGATCTCGTTGACTGCCGCCATCACCCCGATCAGGCCGCCCGCCAGGTGCCACTGGCCCTCGGCCAGGGGATGGCTGGCGATGAACTCCTTGATCCGCGCCACCGCCGTGCGGATGGTCTCGCCCTGGCGATCGCGGAACATCAGGGTCACCGAGCCATTGGCGTACTGGTCGTCGGCGAAGCGGGAGATGTCCCCCGGTTCGGAGACCGAATCCAGCATGGCCATCAGGCTGCCGTTGATCGCACCGCTGTCGCCCAGTTCCAGGTAGCGCGGATTGCCTTCGCGCAGGCTGGCGTTCACATGGGGCAGGACATCGGCGATGGACAATGAGCCGCCCACTTCCGGCTGCGCCTCGATGAAACGCTGGAAGCTGTTCATCGCGTGCAATGCCTCGTTGCCCTTGATCAGACCGGGGCGGCTGTCGTCACCGAGCACCACGAACATCCGGTCGACACCTTCGAAGCGGCCGTTGATCGCGGCGGAGTCACGGTTGTACGGCGACTCCGGCCAGAGGATGGGCGAGCCGGGATTGGCATCGCCGATCTTCAGGTTCAGCGAGCACAGGCCGGCGCCCAGGACCACCAGCAAGCTGGCACCGAGCACGCCGTAACGGGCACGCGACAGGCAGACCCGCACCGCCAGGTCGAGCACCTTGCGCAGCAGCGGCAGGCAATCGATGGGGTGCGCCACGCCATGGGGCTTGCGGATGAACGACAGCATCACCGGCGTGAGGATCACGGCGCTGATGGTCAGCGTCGATACCCAGACCACCGCCAGCACGGTGAGCTTCTGCAGCATCGGAATCGGACTCAGCGCCACCACCGCCATGCACGCGGCATCGGCGATCACCCCCAGCATGCCCGGCCGGAACAGGTCGGCCAGGGCCACCTTGGCGGCGATTCGCGCGGTATCGGCGCCGGGCGGCAGCAGTTCCAGTTCGTCGTCGAAGCGATTGACGATCTGCACCGAATGGGAAACCGCCCGCGAGGTGATCAGCATGGCGACCACGATCACCAGCGGCTCGAAGTTGATCGCGAGCAGCCGGCAGATACCCAGCGCCCAGATCGCGCTGACCAGGCCGGCCAGCAGCGGCAGCGTCAGGCCGCGCCAGGTGCGCAGCAGGACGAAGAGCATCACCAGGGTCACCAGCAGGGCCGCCGCGACCAGCTGGACGGTCTCCGGCAGGTAATGGCCCACCCAGCCGTAGAGGATCGGGTCGCCCACCACGCGGATCTTGACGCTGCCGTCATCCACCTTGGCGATCAGCTCGCGGATCTCGTGGAACACCGTGGTGTAGTCCACCTGCTGGTCGATGAAGTCCACGGTGACCAGGGTCGCCTGCAGGTCCTTCGACACATAGGGCCCGTAGACCAGCGGGTTGCGCAGCACGGCCTGCTTCAGCTCGGCCATCTGCTCCGCGTTCGCCGGCAGGTCCGGCCACATCAGCGGGCGGCTCTCGATGCCAGCCGTGGAAGCACGAACCTCCTTCAGCTTCTTCGAAGCCAGGGAGGTGATCTGGTACTGGTTGACCGCGGACACCTCGCGCAGGCCCAGGGTGACGGTGCGCACCTTGTCCAGCACGGCGGTCTGGAAGATGTCGCCCTGCTCCACCTCGAACATGATGGTGACCATGTTCGAGCCGCCGAAGGTGTCCTTGAACTTCTCGTGGGTCTGCACGTACTCGTGGCGCGACGGCAGCATGTCCTCGAAGACGGTGCGCACCTCGATATGCAGGGCGAACCAGCTGAGGACCAGGGTCAGGAGGAAGAGTCCGCCGGCCACCCAGGCGCGCCGACGGATGCACAGCTCGGCAATGCGTTCGATCATGTTCTGCTCTCGATTGGAAGGGGCCAGGGGGGCGTTCATGGCTGCAGCTCCGACCATTGACGGCCATCCCAGCGGCCGATGTCGGCACCGGCCATCCAGGTCTCGCGACCGGCCACCAGCGCGCGGGTGTGCCAGGACAGGTTGCGTTCATCCAGGGCACCGGTATTCCAGCCCTCGTCATTGCCGGAAACCCAGCGGCCGAGCGCGCCGGTGGCGAACCAGCGCTGTTGCTGCGGGTTCCACAGCACATCGAAGAGATGCTCGGTCACGCCCAGCTCGACCGTTTCCCAATTCCGGCCGCCATCACGGGTCATCAGCAGGGCGCCTTCGAGGCCGACCGCCACGCCGTTCTGGCCGTCGCGGAATCGCACCGACATCAGCGAACCGGGAACGGGCGCGGCGATTTCCTCCCAGCTCTGTCCCTGATCATCGCTGAGCAGGACGCGGCCGAACTCGCCGACCACCACCAGGCGGCCGCCTTCGAGAATGGCCACGTCGTTCCAGGCGACGTCCTCCTCTTCGCGCAAACGCTGCCAGGTCTGGCCGTAATCCCGGCTGACCAGCAGGGCGCCCATCTCACCCGTGGCGATGGCCAGCCCGCCTGCGGCGACACGCACCCGGTTCAGCTTGTTGGCGACTTCCGAGCGCGGCACTCCGTCAGCGAGCTGCCAGCTCCGCCCCGCCTCCCGGCTATGCAGGATCACCCCGTCGTTACCCACGGCCACGGCATGCTCGACATCCCAGATGGCGATGTCCTGCAGCGTCCGGTCAGTCGGTGTGGGCAGGCGGCGAACCTGGCCGTCCGGCGCGATGGCGAGGATCTTGCCGTTCGATCCGCAAGCCCAGACCTCGCCTTCGGCCGCCAGGGCCAGGCCGTAGAAATGGTCCCGCCGCTCCAGCGCCGGCGGGGTCACGGTGCCCCCGACCGGTTGCGGCTTGATGAACAGCCCGGCCCAGAGCAGGCCGGCGATGATCGACCAGGGCAGCACCGTCATCAGCGCTTTCAGGGCGCGCTGCACGATGCCTGGGCGCGGTATCCGCTGGGCGGCGGCTTGATCGATGTTGATGAGTTTTGACATGGGTCGGGTCCACAGGGTTGGCGTCGTCTTTTTTCTGGTAATGGCGCCGGCAACGCAGGCAACCCCACTCTAGGTACCCCCCGGGAGCCGAACTATCCCGACACTGCAGGGCTTGTCCCCCAGGCGCAGATATTGCCGCCCGCCCTGTGCATTCGCGGGATAGCCAGTGGCCCCGGGGCAAGCTTTTCGTGTGGGCGATTTCAATCGCGAAGCAGACCGCAGGTCTGCCCTTCGAGGCCGAAAGGGGGCAGCTTCGCCGCCCTTGGCGAATGAATTCGCCCCTACAGCCCTGTAGGGTGGATAGCGCTCTTCTATCCACCAGCGAGGCCAGGCAAGGCGCCGAGGGGTACTCCCCTTCGGTGGATCAGGCCTTGCGCGCGGCCAGCAGGTCCAGCGCCACGTCGACGATCATGTCTTCCTGGCCGCCGACCATGCGGCGTTTGCCCAGCTCGACGAGGATGTCCAGGGTCTTCAGGCCGTACTTCGCCGCCGCCACTTCGGCATGGCGCAGGAAGCTGGAATACACGCCGGCATAGCCGAGGCCGAGGGTCTCGCGGTCGACCCGCACCGGGCGGTCCTGTAGCGGCCGCACCAGGTCGTCGGCGGCATCCATCAGGCGGTAGAGGTCGGTGCCGTGGTTCCAACCGAGACGCTCGGCGGCGGCGATGAACACCTCCAGCGGCGCATTGCCGGCCCCAGCACCCATGCCCGCCAGGCTGGCGTCGATGCGGTCGCAGCCCTCCTCCACCGCGACTATGGAGTTGGCCACGCCGAGGCTCAGGTTGTGGTGGGCGTGCATGCCGGTCTCGGTGTCCGGGTCCAGCACGGCCTTGAAGGCGCGCATGCGGTCACGGATGTCGTTCATGTTCATCGCGCCGCCGGAGTCGGCCATGTAGATGCACTGGGCGCCGTAGCTTTCCATCAGCTGGCCCTGCTTCGCCAGCTCTTCGGCCGGGATCATGTGGCTCATCATCAGGAAGCCCACGGTGTCCATGCCGAGGCTGCGGGCGTATTCGATGTGCTGCCTGGACACGTCCGCCTCGGTGCAGTGGGTGGCCACCCGCACGCTGCGGGCGCCGGCGTCATAGGCGGCCTTGAGGTCATGCACGGTGCCGATGCCGGGCAGCAGCAGCACGGTGAGGCGGGCATGCTCGATCACCTCGGCGGCGGCTTCGATCCACTCCAGGTCGGTGTGGGCGCCGAAGCCGTAGTTGAAGGACGAACCCTGCAGGCCGTCGCCGTGGGTCACCTCGATGGCGTCCACCTTCGCCTGGTCGAGCGCGCGGGCGATGGCCCGCACCTGATCCACCGAGTACTGGTGGCGGATCGCATGGCTGCCGTCGCGCAGGGTTACGTCGGAGATATAGAGCTTCTTGCCGTTCATGCCGCGTCTCCGTGGTTCATCGCCTGGGCCATGCGTTCGGCGGTAGCCAGCGCGGCGGAGGTCATGATGTCGAGGTTGCCGGCGTAGCTCGGCAGGTAGTGGGCGGCGCCTTCCACTTCGAGGAACACCGAGGTCTTCAGCCCGGAAAAGCGGCCGTGGCCGGGGATATTCAGGTCGCGGACCTCGTCGAACTGCACCCGCTGCTTCAGGCGGTAGCCCGGTACGTAGGCCTGCACGGCGGCGGCCATTTCCTCGATGCTGGCTTCGATGCGCGCCTGATCGGCGGCTTCGCTGAGGACGAACACGGTATCGCGCATCATCAAGGGCGGCTCGGCCGGGTTCATGATGATGATCGCCTTGCCCTTGGCCGCCTGGCCTATCACCTCGATGGCCTTGGAGGTCGTCTCGGTGAACTCGTCGATATTGGCGCGGGTGCCGGGGCCGGCGGATTTGCTGGCGATGGAGGCGATGATCTCCGCGTAATGCACCCTGGCCACGCGGGACACCGCCGCCACCATGGGAATGGTGGCCTGGCCGCCGCAGGTGACCATGTTGACGTTAGTCGCGGCGAGGTGCTGCTCCAGGTTGACCACCGGCACGCAATAGGGGCCTATCGCGGCCGGGGTCAGGTCGATCACGCGAAGACCGGGCTTGTGGCCCCGCAGCAAGGCGTCGTTCTTCACGTGGGCACCGGCACTGGTGGCATCGAAGACGAAGTCGATCTCGTCGAAGACCGGCAGGCGGGTCAGGCCCTCCACGCCTTCATGGGTAGTGGCCACGCCCAGTCGTGCTGCGCGGGCCAGACCGTCGGACGCCGGGTCGATGCCGACCATGGCGCCCATCTCCAGATACTGCGCATTGCGCAGCACCTTGATCATCAGGTCGGTGCCGATATTGCCGGAACCGATGATGGCGACTTTGCGTTTCTTGCTCATGGGAAAAGCTCTCTCTGCAATCACTCGGCACTGAAATCGACGGCCACCTGGCCGATGCCGTCGATCACCGCTTCGAAGCGGTCGCCGGCGGCCACCGCGGACATCGGCCCGAGGGCGCCGGTGAGGATCAGGTCGCCGGCCCTCAGCGGTTCGCCCAGGCGGGCCATGGTGCGCGCCAGCCACACGGCGGCATTCAACGGGTGGCCAAGGCACTCGGCGCCGCTACCGCTGGACACCAGTTCGCCGTTGCGGGTCATGCGCATGACGGCCTGGCGCAGGTCCAGCGAATCGATCCGGCGTGCCGGGCCGCCTAGCACGTAGCAACCGCTGGAGGCGTTGTCGGCCACGGTGTCGACGAAGCGGATGTTCCAGCCCTCGACCCGGCTGCCGACGATCTCCAGGGCCGGCAATACCCAGCCGGTGGCCGCCAGCACATCGGCGAAACCGGTGTCGGCGCGCGGCAGGTCGCGCTCGAGGATCAGGGCGATCTCCGCCTCGATCTTCGGCTGCAGCACCCGCTTGAAGGGCACCACCTCGTTGTCGCCGTAGGCCATGTCGGCGAACAGGGTGCCGAAGTCCGGCTGGCCCACGCCCAGCTGCGCCTGCACCTTGGGATTGGTCAGGCCGATCTTGCGGCCCACCACGCGGCGCCCGGCAGCCACGCCATGGGCAACGTTCAGGCGCTGGATGGCGTAGGCCGCCTCGCCGTTATCTTCGCCGATGCGCTCGCGCAACGGGCCGATGGCCTCGCCGCTGGCTTCCGCGCCGCGCAGCGCGGCGGCCAGTCGTTCAAGGGAATCCCGGGAAAGGGTCATCTCGCACCTCGGCAATCAGTGGGTGAGGAAGTCCAGCACCATGCGGTTGAACTTGTCGGCGTGCTCCCACTGCGCCCAGTGGCCGCAGTTGTTGAACACGTGGAGTTCGGAATGGGGGATGCCGGCCACCAGGCGCAGGCCGGTGTCCATGGGCACGAAGCGGTCGTTGCGGCCCCAGATCACCAGGGTTTCGGCCTTGATCTCCGCCAGGCGCGCGCCGAAATCGGGGAACTGCTTCGGGTTGGCCGCGAGGCTGGCGACGAAGTTCTCCAGGTGATCACGGCGGGCCAGCATGTTGTCCAGGCGGGCCTGGAACAGTTCCTCGGTGAGGTCGCTGGGGTCGAAGACGAAGATGCTCATCATCTTCTTCAGGCTGTCGATGGTCGGCTCGCGGTACAGGCCCTGGAGCAGCTTGATGCCCTCGGTAGGCATCGGCACGAAGGGGCTGGCGCCGCCGGTGCCGCCGCCCATCAGCACCAGCTTGCCCACCCGCTCCGGCCAGGACAGGGCGAAGGCCACGGCGCTGTGCCCGCCCATGGAGTTGCCGACCAGGTGCACCCGGTCCAGCTCCAGCTGGTCCACCAGCCCCTTGAGGATGCGGGCATTGAGGTCCGAACGGGAGCCGGTGCAGACGATGGAATCGCTTTTGCTCCAGCCCGGGCAGTCCAGCAGGATCACGCGAAAGCCCGCGTCCACCAGTGGCTGGATATTCCGGTTGAAGTTGGCCCAGCCACTGGCGCCGGGGCCGGAGCCGTGGAGCATGACCACGGTTTCGCGGCCCTGGCCGCAGTCGTTGTAGTGGATGTTCAGCTCCAGCTCGCCTTCCGCAATACGGATGAACTGGCTGGTAGCCGCTTCGGTGATGGTGGTCATGTCGGGCTTCTCCGGAAAGGCTCAGGCAAGTGGCTCGGCGGCGAGCGCGCCGTAGCCGGCGATCCACTCGGGGATCGGGCGGTAGTAGCGGGCACTGGCCCGATAGGGACCGAAGGCGGACAGCGCGGCAAAAGCCGCCACCCAGGTCTTCACCTCATGGGTGGACTTGCCGGCGATGGCCGACAGTTCTGCGTTGCCCAGGCCATCCAGCTCGTCCAGCCGGCCGGCGGCCAGGACGTCGAGGAAGGATTGGTCCCAGGCAGGATTCAGGGGGTGCAGGCTGTTCTCGTCCTCGACGAAGAGGCGCGCAGCGTTGATCACCCGCTGCTGCCGGGCCTCGCGCTCATCGGCGGGCAGATGACGGCCACTGCCCTTCAGGCGATCGGCCATCAACCCCTCGACCCGGGCCAGCTCCGGCACCGGCGGCTGGTGCGACAGGCCTCCGGAGCCGAGGAAGAGCACGCGCTTGCCGGTGGAACGGGCGAAGCGGCCGATGGCCTCGCCGAGCAGGCGGGCACGCTGGAAGCTGGGCAGCGGCACGGCCACCGAGTTGATGAACACCGGGATCACCGGATAGCGCCGCAAGCCACCCAGCAACTCTTCCAGCGGCTGGGCAAAACCGTGGTCCACCTGCATGCGGTAGGACACCGCCGCATCCACCCCGTCGGCCAGCACCGCCTCGGCACACCGCTCGGCCAGCTCCTGCGGCACGCTGATGACCCCGGCGGCGGTGCCGAAGTCACCGATGGCGTGGGCCGCCATGCCGATGCAGAACGACGGCATTACATCGTAGAAAAAGCCGTTGTAGTGGTCCGGCGAGAACAGGAACACCAACTCCGGAGAAAAACGTTCGATTCGTTCGCGCGCTGCGGCGGTCACCCCATTGACCTCGGCGAGCACCTCCGGCGCAGGGTCGACATGACCGACCAGTGGGGTGTGCGAAAGGCACTGCAACAGAGCGCTCATCGATGCGCTACCCACATCGAGCGCGCCGACAGGTACAGAAAAACTGGGGGGTTTGAATGGCTCATGCGGGACAGGCTCCGTGGCTGCGTCGGCAGCGCTCCTCCCGGAGAGAGGGCGCTCGGGCAATGGTGGCCTCTCGAAAACCGAGGCGAACCCCACCGAGGATAGGGAGCTGCCCCCCGGCAGGCGCTCCCGTGGCGTACGGCGCTATCCCGAAAGCGCAAGAATCTGAGCGGGCCTGTTTCCCTCGAATGCCCGAGTGCTCGTCAATCGTGCTGTTGCAAGCGCCTGGCACCAGGCCCTTTGGGGGCAAGCTGGGGACTATGCCCCCCTGTTCCGTGCTTCCCACCAGCCCAACGGCGGCCTTTGCCCTACGTGCGGTAATGCCAAGCGACACCGGGCGGGCTAACGTTTCTCATTAATGCATCCACCCTGATATCAAGAGGAGACTATGGCTTGGCAACAATGTCCCGTATGCCATGGCAGCCGAGCGATTCTCAAAAATGGATACGCGACAGAGTGCCGTTACTGCAGGGGTTTGGGGAAAGTCTACGAATCCGCTTCGAAGTCCGCTGCCGGTGGACTTTTCCTTCAGGCGGCCCTGCAGGTGTTGGCATCGTTGGCCGCTGGATACTTCGCGGCCGAGTATGAAAAGCAGTGGGACCCGACGCACAAACTGATACTGGGTGCCTTGGTGGCCGGCGCGGTCTATTGGTGCCTGACCCTGAAGGTATTTCGGGAGTTGCTTCTGTGGGGGATGGCCCTGGTGGCCATCTATCAAATCTACGAAGCCTGGATTTACCGATGATTCACGGGAGGACACTCCTGACTGACTCGTAGGCATTTTCGTCCACGAGACCCGCTACTCGACTTCGGTCAAAGGCTGCCGAGCAGTTCGGCAGCAGATCGAGACACCGCAGGTGGCTGCCCGGCCGCCTGCCCCCACGCAGCAGCGCAATTTTCCAGCGCCGACCTGCCATTTCCGCATGCCAGGTAGTCCGAAACTCCCACCCCGCCTGGGAGTATCGGGCGATACGCGATCCTCCGGCATTTCCCCATAGTTGGGTCATCAACCAGGGCAACGGCCAGACCTCGCTGCCCGGAACTGCGCAGGAGGAAATCATGGCTATTGTGAACGTTACGCTGGACGAAACGACCGGTTTGCAGAACGATTTCGCCACTGACGTGGAGGGAGACGCTGACGACAACGACATACTGGTGACGTCCCTACCCTCGGACTTCTCTGCCCGTTTGACAGAACTGGGGGCAGGCACCGCATTGGGTGCGGCCTTGAGTGGCTATACCGGTGAGCCGGATGACACAGGCGCCGATGCGTTCAGCATCACTCCCACGCCCGGAGCGACCATCACCGACGTCAGCTTCACCGACGACCTTGGCGAGCCGCTCGATGGCCTGGACAGCGGGCTGTTCACCCTCGATGGAACCAGCATCCTTCTCTACACGGATACCGAAGACAACAACATCGTTCTGGGCCGAGCCGGAGGCATAGACGGCGCGATCGTATTCGCTGCCTATATCGAAGAAACCGGATCGCCGGTATCGGGCGGCAAGATCTGGACCGTGCAGTACGAACCGCTCTTGCATTCGATCGACAGCGACCCCGACGACGCTGTCGATCTGTCGGATCTCGTTTTCGTCGGCACCAGCCAGAACATTGAATTCAGCCTGGCCAATGCGCCCTCCGGCCAGAACCTCTTCCTGATGTTCACGACGGCGAACCCGGAGTTGGTTGACGACAACGGAGTCTTGCGGATCGCCGATCCCACCATCATCGCCACTGGCAAGACCCCCGCAAACCAGTCGACCGGCGTGAACATAACGACGGGCGACACCATCAATACCAGCCAGGCGGGTGGCCCGACCACCTTTGGCACCAACAATCAGATGATCGTGGAACAGGAAGGCATTCGTTTTACCTTCGTCACAGGCGCCCGGCAGGATGTGACCATTCCCAACCTGGACCAGAACGAAGCAGACCTCGAATCCAACATCGACTTCACCGACGTCTTCAATGCGAGGTCTGCCCAGTTCGACGTCGTGCAGTTGCAGAGCGGCAAGAGTGCCGTCGTAAGAATCAGCGCATTCACCACTGATCCCGAATCTGGCAATGACTTCGTCGACGGCTATGACGACGATACGTCGGTTGAAATCATCAATGTTCGCGTCATCAACAAGAGCACCGGGCTGGTGATCGAGAACTCGGACGGATCGGTGAATGATCCGGGCATTGCCATCAGCTTGACTGGTGGGATTGCAACCATCACCGGCGTCAAGGCCGGCTACACGATTGAATACACCACCGAGCCTGATCACAACCGCGTACTCATCGAGAACGGCGCGGCCACCGACGCCAAGGGCAATAACCACGCCGATTTCGATATCGGTGGCTTCCAGCTGCTCCAAGTCAATGTTTCGACCACCGAAGTCGGCTCCCAGATGATCTTCGAGGATGACGGACCGTCGATCGATGCGAACACGACCGCGGTGCCCACGCTGACGACCGACGATACGGATATTCCGGACAGTGCCGGCCCGACCAGCTTCGCGGGCGTGTTCACGACGGCTTTCGGCCAGGACGGGTTCAAGGACACCGACAACGACGACGTCCAGGATGAGGATGCGATCACCTACGCCCTCGGCGTGAGCGCGACGGATGGCGTGGACAGCGGCCTGCTGGACACCCTGTCGGGCGACAAGATCTTCCTGTTCCTGGAAAGCGGCGTTGTCGTGGGCCGTGTCGGCACAGACGGCGGCCTTGCCGATCCGGACGGGGCCGAGGCATTCACCATTTCGGTGGTCACCAATACGGGCAACGTGACGCTGACGCAGAGCCGTTCGGTGGTGCACGACGATCCGAACGATCCGGATGAGACAGGCGCCTCCGCAGCCGGTATGGCGGCCTCCCTGGTGACACTGACGGCGACCATCACCGACGGCGATGGCGACACCGACACGGCGATGCGCGACATAGGCGACGCCTTCAAGTTCGAAGACGACGGGCCATCGATCGATGCGAATGCGACCGCGGTGCCCACGCTGACGACCGACGATACGGATATTCCGGACAGTGCCGGCCCGACCAGCTTCGCGGGCGTGTTCACGGCAGCCTTCGGCCAGGACGGTTTCAAGGATACCGACGACGACGACGTCCAGGACGCGGATGCGATCACCTACGCCCTCGGCGTGAGCGCGACGGGGGGCGTGGACAGTGGCCTGCTGGACACCCTGTCGGGCGACAAGATCTTCCTGTTCCTGGAAAGCGGCGTTGTCGTGGGCCGTGTCGGCACAGACGGCGGCCTTGCCGATCAAGGCGGGGCCGAGGCGTTCACCATCTCGGTCGCCGCCAATACGGGCGAAGTGACGCTGACCCAGAACCTTGCGGTGGTGCATAACGATCCGGCCGACCCGATCGAGGCAGGCGCCTCCGCAGCCGGTATGGCGGCCTCCCTGGTGACACTGACAGCAACCATCACCGACGGCGATGGCGACACCGACACGGCGACGCGCAATATCGGCGACGCCTTCAAGTTCGAAGACGACGGTCCATCGATCGATGCGAACGCGAACCCGGTGCCCACGCTGACGACCGACGACACGGGGCTCCCGAACAGTGACGGCCCGATCAGCTTTGCAGGCCTGTTCTCGACGCCGGCCTTTGGCCAGGACGGTTTCAAGGATACCGACGACGACGACGTCCAGGACACCGATGCGCTCACCTACGCACTGGGCGTGAGCGCGACGGGGGGTGTGGACAGCGGCCTGGTGGAAACGCAGTCGGGCAACAAGATCTTCCTGTTCCTGCAAAACGGTTCCGTAGTAGGCCGTGTCGGGACGGCCGGCGGCCTTGCCGATCAGGCCGGGGCCGTGGCGTTCACCATCGCAGTCGCCGTCACTTCGGGCGAAGTGACGCTGACCCAGAACCTTGCGGTGGTGCACGACGATCCGCTCGATCCGGATGAGACAGGCGCCTCCGCAGCAGGCATGGCGGCCGCTCTGGTAACGCTGACGGCGACCGTCACCGACGGCGATGGCGACACCGACACGGCGACACGCGATATCGGTGACGCCTTCAAGTTCGAGGACGATGGCCCGACGCTCGCCTTCGGCAACCTGATCGGGACCGGTACCGACCTTGCGCAATACGGGTTCTGGAACATGGAGGCTGGAGCCGACGGGCTGGGTGCGGCCGGTCTCGATATCTCGTTGGTGAATGACGAGTTCACCCTCGTCAGGCCAAACGGCACGACCACCACCGGGAGCGGCACACTCACCGAGCAGTCGCCTTCGCCGGACGCCAATGGCGCGTACCATTTCTCCGGGACCTTGACCGGCGATTTCGACAACAACACCCAAACGGACGATACCACCATCAACTACACGCTGACCGCCTTTGCCGATGGCAGCTATGCACTGGATCTGGTGGAAGGCTTCCGTTCGACGATCGTCCTCAGCAGCGCCGATGGCTCGCTCGATGCCGGTGGTCCTGACCCAGTGCGCACGCTGACGATCGGGACCGAGGAAATCGTCTTCTTCGCCGCGAATCCGCTGGCTCCACAGGAGGGTGATGACAGCATTGAGACCGGCATCGGGGATGGGCTGACCGACCTCACCGAAGCCCAACTGCAGACCGACCCCTTGCCGTCGTATATCGGCACGGCGGCCATGAACGTCAGCACGTCCGGCATCGGTATCGGCAACAACAACCTGGAAGGAAACACGACGCCGGGCATCAATGCCGGTGACGAGAGTTTCGTCATCAACCCCGAGTCGGCGCTGACGTCCATGAAGGTATTCATCGACAACTCGGTGCAGGGGTACAACCCGGCGACGGAAGAGCTGTACTACACGATCTACTACGTGGACGGCACGACTTCGGGTTCGCCGACGAAGGTTCTCGCCGCTGATCTGACCTCGGAGGCTGGAAACCAGAAGTCCTTCCTCATCGAGAGGGAGGGCACCAAGCTGATCGACGCCGTTCAGCTCACGATGGGGCTGGGCACGATCAAGATCCCGGTGATCCAGTTCATTCAGGAGACCCAGAGCCTTGCCAGCGATATCCAGCTGGCGTTCAGCGCCACGCTGACGGACGGTGATGGGGACTCGGCGACCAGTACCTTTGACGCCAACCTGTTCGCCAACGACCCGGCCGACCAGCTCTTCGACTTCAGGCTGATTGGCACGCTCGATGAACGTGATGCCTTCAACATCGATCTGTCGATCGACGAGAACCTGTACCAGGTCACCGGCTTCGATGTCGGCTCGACCCGGGACAGTCTGGTACTCATCGGGGACCTGAACGCCGCCGAGCCTTCGATCAACAATGACGGCAACGACAGCATTGTGACGATCAACGAGACTGGCGGACAGACAACGACCATCACAGTGGTCGGGGTCGACCTGCTGAATACCGATATCGTCCTCGGCGGCGTCTGAGGCCTCCTGCGGCACAGCATGCGGGGGTGGCGTGGAAACCACCCTCGCATTGTTTCTTGCAGTGCCAACATGGGATGGACGTAATCGCCTCCACTCAATCCGTTTCCCCCCAGGCTGACTCGGGCGGCTCTCCGTTATGGGTCAGTCCGTGCTTCAGCGCATACATCAGCAGGTCGGTCCGATTGATGAGGTTGAGCTTGTGATAGATGCTGCTGAGGTGGTTGTGCACCGTGTGTTCGCTGATGCCCAGGCGCGCGGCGATGCACATGTACTTGGCGGACGGGTCCCCGACGATGGCGCGGATCAGTTCCCTCTCCCGCAGCGTCAGCTGCGCCTGTTTCGCGTGCTCCGGATCGCCGTTCACGTGTGCGTGCCCGTTTGCGCTGTAGCCGGAAAGCCCGCCGGCCCAGGCGATATCCAGTCCATTGTCGCGATGGTGAACCTTGATGATGGCCTGGGTGATCGACTCCGTCGGGGCTTCCGCCAGCACGACGCCCCTTGCGCCAGCCTCTATCGCCTGGGCAACGGGGACGGCTTCATACAGGCCCTTGAGCACCAGTACTTTCATCTCGGCGCTGCGGGAAAGTCCAGCGATGACCTCCAGCGGGTCCAGCGCATCCGGGAAGAAGCTGAAAAAAACGACATCGGGATGCAACTGATCGGCAAGCTCCAGCGCAATGGCATAGGTGGTGGCCTGGCCGCTCACCTCCATCCGCGGTTTCCTGGCATTGATCAAGTCATGCAGGCCCATGAGGACGAGGGGACGACAATCGATCAGCATCACGCGTATGGGATTCGTGCGAGCTGGCATGGCCTTTCTCGCTCCCCTGCAAAATGAAGGATTCGTTTCGATGACAGCTGGTTTTATATAAGTGCGCTTTGGGCATATTGCCAGCAGCCCCGGACCTGGAGCGGACATGGCAGGACAGGCGGCTGTTTCCCTTTTCCCGCCGGGCGCGGCCGCCCCGTCGACGCCCCCGCCGCCAGCGCCCCTACCAGCTCACCAGGAACATCGCCTTGGCCAGGAACAGGATGCCCAGCATCTGCACCAGCACGCTGAGGTGGATCAGCCGCGAGCGGGCCGGGGTCATGCGCCCTGTGCGCATCAGATAGACCACGGCGAGGAAGTGCCCGAGGATGCCGAGCGCCAGGCAGATCTTCAGGGTCAGCAGGGTGCCGAAGCTGCTGGCGAAAGGCGCGTGCAGCGCCGCGCGGTAGTGCCAGGCCAGTCCCAGGCCGGCGCCATAGAGCGCCAGGACCACCCAGTGCATGACCTTGCGCGCACGCTGGCCGAGGGCCCGGGAGAGGTGTTCCCGCGGCGCCGCCTCCAGGGTTCGTGCGGCGCGGCTGAGGATCATCACTTCGAAGAACACGCCGCCGATGAAGAACGCCGCCGCCGTCAGGTGCACGAACTTCAGCAATAGATAACCCACCTTCCCTCCCCTGGCCCGAGGCCGCCTCGTCGACTGTCCCGACGATCATGCCGGGCGCCGGCGACGGCGCCATGATCCGGATCAAGCCCCGGTGGCGGCGGGCTGTACCGGAAGATTCCTCACCCCAGCGCCTCGCGCAATCCGCTGCGGTGCTCCAGCGTGGCCCAGGAACAGCGCAATGACATTTTTCATGTCACTCGGTTGATCTATGACACAAAACATGTCATTCATATGCGCACCTCAAGCAGCCGACCTGGCCAACCTTTCCAGATCGGGCGCCTCGTACTCACAAGGTTCGGAAAGACGTTGCGTCAACTGACGCCGCGCTTGAGTCAACGCTGCCCTCGAAAAACGCTACCCAGGACATTTTTCAGGCATCGATCCTCAAAACGCCCCTTCAAGGAGTCAACAAGATGAACAAGATCGTACTTCTAGGCGCCCTGGCGCTCGCCGCCTTCAGCACCCTGGCCCCGGCCGGCCAGGACACTCTGCGCATCGGTATCGAAGCCGCCTACCCACCCTTCGGCTTCAAGACCCCGGAAGGCAACATCAGTGGTTTCGACTACGACATCGGCAACGCCCTGTGCGCCGAAATGAAGATCAAGTGTGAATGGGTCGAGCAGGAGTTCGACGGGCTGATCCCCTCGCTGAAAGTACGCAAGGTAGATGCAGTGCTGTCCTCGATGTCGATCACCGAAGACCGTCTGAAATCGGTGGACTTCAGCAAAAAGTACTACCACACCCCCGGCAGGCTGGCGATGAAGGCAGGTAGCCCGATCAACGACCCGCTGGTGGACCTCAAGGGCAAGAAGGTCGGCGTGCAACGCGCCTCCACCTACGACCGCTATGCGACCGATCGATTCGAACAGGCGGGTATCGAAGTGGTGCGTTACGCCTCGCAGAACGAGGCCTTCCTCGACCTCGCCGCCGGGCGCCTGGACGCCACCCTGGCCGACATCATCAATATTGACGAAGGCTTCATCAAAACGCCTGCGGGCAAGGGATTCACCCTGGTCGGTCCGGCTTTCAGCGACCCGAGCTACTTCGGCAGGGGTGCCGGGATTGCCTTCCGCAAAGGCGATAGCGCGAACGTCGCACGCTTCAATGCCGCCATCGATGCCATCCGTGCCAATGGCAAGTACCAGCAGGTGCAAGCCAAGTACTTCGCGTTCGACATCTACGGCGAGTGATTGCCCACCTGTAGTGCCGGCGCTTCTCTGACAGAGGCGCCAGTTCTCGTCTTACCGCGCGCCTTCCGGCGCATCGCATGAGGAATTCGATCATGCTTCACGGCTATGGCCCGACCATTCTCGATGGTGCCTGGCTTACCCTGAGCCTGGCCCTGAGCTCCATGGTCCTGGCGATTGCCCTGGGTCTTGTCGGGGCTGCCTGTCGACTGTCACCGCTGAAGTGGCTGGCGCTGCTCGGCGAAAGCTACGCCACTCTGGTTCGCGGCCTCCCTGATCTGGTGTTGATCCTGCTGATCTTCTACGGCGGCCAGGACCTGGTGAACCGGGTGGCCCCCTTGCTCGGCCACCCCGAGTACATCGACATCAATCCCTTCATCGCCGGTGTCTGCACCCTGGGTTTCATCTTCGGCGCCTACTTCTCCGAAACCTTTCGCGGTGCCTTCATGGCGATCCCCAAGGGCCAGGGCGAAGCTGCCGCGGCCTATGGCATGGCCGCGACCAAGGCGTTCTTCCGCATCCTGGTGCCGCAGATGATCCGCTTCGCCATTCCCGGCTTCACCAACAACTGGCTGGTGCTGACCAAATCCACCGCACTGATTTCGGTGATCGGCCTGCAGGACATGATGTTCAAGGCCAAGAACGCAGCCGATGCGACCCATGAGCCCTTTACCTTCTTCCTGACCGTGGCGGGGCTTTACCTGGCGCTCACCAGCCTGTCCCTGCTGACCCTGCGCTACCTGGAAAAGCACGTCTCGGTCGGCACAAGAGCCGCCGTTCTGTAAGTACGGGAACGATCGCATGAACTTCGACTACAACCTGATCTGGGCCAACCTGCCGCTCTACTTCGGTGGTGTTCTGGTCACCCTGTCGACCCTCCTGGTCTCCCTGGCAATCGGCCTGGCACTGGCCATTCCACTGGGGCTGTTGCGGGTGTCCCGCTCGCCTTGGCTGAATGCTCCGGCCTGGCTCTACACCTATGTGATCCGCGGCACCCCGATGCTGGTGCAGCTGTTCCTCATCTACTACGGCCTGGCGCAGTTCGAGGCGGTGCGCGCGAGCGTGCTCTGGCCCTATCTGTCCAACGCCACCTTCTGCGCCTGCCTGGCCTTCGCCATCAACACCAGCGCCTACACCGCGGAAATCCTCGCCGGCAGCCTGAAGGCAACGGCCCATGGCGAGATCGAGGCGGCCACGGCCTCGGGCATGTCGCGCCTGGCCCTGTACCGGCGGATCCTCCTGCCGTCGGCACTGCGCCGATCACTGCCGCAGTACAGCAACGAGGTGATCATGATGCTGCACACCACCAGCCTGGCTTCGATCGTCACCCTGATCGATATCACCGGCGCGGCGCGCACCGTCAACGCGCGCTTCTATCTGCCGTTCGAGGCCTTCATCACTGCCGGCGTTTTCTACCTGGCCCTGACCTTCATCCTGGTGCGTCTGTTCAAGCTGGCCGAGCGCCGCTGGCTGGCGTACCTGGCACCGAGAAAGCACTAAGGATTCGCCCATGGAACACATCCAACACAGCCTGCCCTGGAGTGCGCCGGGCACCGAGCGGAGCCTGTCGCTCTTTCGTTTTGGCAGCGGGCCGCGCAAGGCCTACATCCAGGCCTCTCTGCATGCCGACGAATTGCCTGGCATGCGCGTGGCCGTGGAACTCAAGCGCCTGTTGGGCGAACTGGAGGAGCAGGGCCGCCTGACCGGGGTGATCGAACTGGTCCCGGTGGCCAATCCGATCGGCCTCGCGCAGATGATCCAGGCGACCCACCAGGGCCGTTTCGATTTCGCCAGCGGGCAGAACTTCAACCGTGAATTCCCGGAACTGGCCGAGATGGTCGCGCCTCACCTCGAGGGCCGGCTCGGCAGCGACGCGGACGAAAACGTCAAGCTGATCCGACGCCTGATGCGCGAGGCCATCGATGCATTGCCAGACGCCACTTCGCCACTCGACGGCCTGCGCCGGTTGCTGTTGCACCAGGCTTGCGATGCCGACCTGGTGCTCGACCTGCACTGCGATTTCGAGTCGATCATGCTGCTCTATGCCCTGCCCCAGCACTGGCCGATCCTGCGCAGCCTGGCCGCGCACCTGCGCGCCGGTGCCGCGCTGCTCGCCGAAAGCTACGGCGGCAACGCCTTCGATGAAGCCTGCGCAGCCCCCTGGCTGCGCCTGGCCGAACGCTTCCCGACAGTGAACATTCCTGCAGCCTGCGTGGCCACCACCATCGAATTGCGTGGCATGGCCGATACCGAACGGGAACAGGCCGAGGCCAGCGCCCAGGCCATGCTCGCCTTCCTCGCCGAACAGGGACTGGTCGAAGGCGATCGGACTGCCACGCCGGACTGCGACTGCGAAGCCACACCCTTTGCCGGCGCGCAGTACGCCTGTGCGCCGCATCCGGGCGTGGTGAGTTTTCTGCAACCGCTCGGCGCGCGGGTCAAGGTGGGTGACCCCCTGTTCGAAGTGATAGATCCGCTCAGTGATCGCCGCAGCGTGGTGCAGGCCAGCACCGACGGCATCCTCTACGCCCGCGAACGACTGCGTTTTGCCCAGCCCGGCCTGTGGCTGGCCAAGGTCGCCGGCCGTACTCCCATTCGCCAGGGTCGCCTGCTCAGCGACTGACTTCACGAGGCAACCGCCATGTACAGACTCGAAATCGACAACCTTCACAAATGCTACGGCAACCACGAAGTGCTCAAGGGCGTGTCCCTGGCGGCCAAGGCCGGCGACGTCATCAGCATCATCGGCTCCAGCGGCTCGGGCAAGAGTACCTTCCTGCGCTGCATCAACCTGCTGGAGCAGCCCCACGGCGGCAAGATCCTGCTCAATGGCGAGGAGCTCAGGCTGGTGGCCAACAAGGACGGCGGCCTCAAGGCGGCCGACCCCAGGCAGCTGCAGCGCATGCGCTCGCGCCTGGCCATGGTGTTCCAGCACTTCAACCTCTGGTCGCACATGAGCGCCCTGGAGAACGTGATCGAAGCGCCGGTGCATGTCCTCGGCGTGCCGAAAAGAGAAGCCATCGAAAAGGCCGAGCACTACCTGGCCAAGGTGGGCGTGGCCCATCGCAAGGACGCCTACCCGGCGCACATGTCCGGTGGCGAGCAGCAGCGTGTGGCCATCGCCCGTGCCCTGGCCATGGAGCCGGAGGTGATGCTGTTCGACGAGCCGACCTCGGCGCTGGACCCCGAGCTGGTGGGCGAGGTGCTCAAGGTGATGAAGGACCTGGCCGTGGAAGGCCGCACCATGGTGGTGGTCACCCATGAAATGGGCTTCGCCCGCGAGGTGTCCAACCAGCTGGTGTTCCTCCATCAGGGCCGCGCCGAAGAAAGCGGCTGCCCGAAGGAAGTGCTGGCCAACCCACAGTCCGAACGTTTGCAGCAGTTTCTCGCCGGCAGCCTGAAATAGCGCCGAGCCGGACTTGTGTGGTGGCGCGTGCCGGAGTCCCCGGCACGCTGGTTCCGCTCCTGGGCATGGCTTCGGACACAGCGGTTTTGCCGCGCATCTGCTCTGCCGGCTTCGGATACACTTCAGCCGACTCATGCAGGCCGGCCAAGCCGGGCGCTTGTGCCTCCCAGACAATCGAAGAAGCGCTGATAACCCATGCCTACAGCACCCAAGAATGCAACGGTCTATGCCGCACCGGTGATGCGCAAACTGACGGAACTGGCACCGGACTTGCCGCCGTCCCTGCGCAAGGTCGCCGACTTCATCCTGCGCCATCCGCTGAAGGCCGCGACCCTGACCATCGAGGAACTGGCCCAGGAGACCGGCACCTCGCCCTCGGCAGTCAATCGCCTGGCCAGGGTGATGGACCTGGGGGGCTACACCGGATTGAAGACCGAGCTGGTCACCACCCTGCAGCAGATGGTGTCCCCGGTCGACAAGCTGCGCCACGAACTGGAGCAGCGCGCCGGCGGCGAATTCGGCCTGCACGAACAGCTCCGCAGTGCCAGCAGCAACCTTGGCGCCGCCGGCTCCAACAACCCGGCGACCGCCTTCGAAGCCTTCGTCGACAGCCTGATCAAGGCACGCAGGATCTTTGTCCTCGGCTTTGGCAACAGCGCCTACATGGCCGGCCTGGCCGCCGCCACGCTGACGCCGTTCTGCGCCGACGCAACCGCCATCAGCATGGAAGGCGGCAATGAAAACGCCGCCTATCGCCTGGCGGCCATCACCCCTCAGGATGTGCTGCTGGCCATTGCCCTGCCGCGTTATTCCCTCGACACCCTGCAACTGGCGCGCTTCGCCATGGAGCGCGGCGCCAAGGTGCTGGCGATCACCGACTCACCCGCATCGCCGCTGTGCAACATTGCCGAACACGTACTCTTCGCGCCCGCCGATCACCCGGTCCTGACCAGCTCCAATATCGCCGTGCTCGCCCTGATCGAAGCCCTGGTGGCAGGCGTCATGGCGCGCAACAAGGAAGCGGTGAAGCTGGCCACCGAACTGACCGAGAGCGTGATGTCCTACCTGCACATGCCGTCCGGCCGCAAATCGCCGAAGAAGTAGGCGAGCATCACCGCCCCATCCAACCGGGCAACCCGGCATTCCAGCCACCGGCGGCATGGACGCGACACCGGGATCACCTCCATCGTCTTGTCACCCCAGCGACTCGCGCAATCCGCTGCGGCGCTCGACACGGCGTTGCACGGCCTGCTCGAAGATTCCCGCGCGGCTTTCCACCAGGCTGAACCAGTGGCGGGCACGGGTGATGCCGGTGTAGACGAGCTCCTTGGTCAGCACCGGGTTGAGGGTGTCGGGCAGGATCAGCGCGCAGTGGGCGAACTCCGAGCCCTGGGACTTGTGCACGGTCATGGCGAACACGGTTTCCACCGCCCCCAGGCGGCTCGGCAGTATGTAGCGCAGGGCGCCGCTGCCGTCATTGCGCGGGAACACCACGCGCAGCACCTGGCGCGGTTCGGCGCCGGGCACATCCACGGGTTCCGGCAGGCGCAGGGCGATGCCGATATCGCCGTTCATCAGGCCCAGGCTGTAGTCGTTGCGGGTCACCAGCACCGGGCGGCCTTCGTACCAGCCGTGGTCCTGGGCCAGCAGGCCGCGCCGCAGCAGTGCTGCGGCGATGCGCTGGTTGAGCGCCTCGACGCCCCAGGGCCCCTTGCGCACCGCACAGAGCAGCTGGAAGCGCTCGAAGGCGGCAAGCACGCCGGCGGCCCAGCGTTGCCAGCTGTCCTCGTCGGCACCGGGTGCCGGACGCTGCTGGTGCATCCGTTCCAGGTAGTGGACATAGCCGACCGGGCGCTCTCCCGCAGCGGGCAGGCCGTCCAGCAGCAGCCGCTCCAGGGCGCGGTCCTGTTCGTCGGCAAGGCGCAGCGCGTGCAGGTCGGCGCTGCCGGCGGCGAGGGTGGCCCGCGCCGTGCCGGCGTCGCCGAGGTTCACCGCGCGGGCCAGGCGGCCGATGCCGGAGCCGCTGTCGAATCGTCGCGAATGGCGCAGCATGACGATGCGCTGGGCCAACGCCTGGTGGTCATCGCCAGGGCGCAGCGCCGGGTCGTCCAGGCGCTCGCCGCTCTGCTGCTCCAGCCAGGCCCGGGTCGACTGGCTGTAGCAGCCGGCCTCGGCGTCGCGGCAGAGATCGCCGAGCACCGCGCCGGCCTCCACCGAGGCCAGCTGGTCCTTGTCGCCGAGGAGGATCAGGCGCGCGTGGGCGGGCAGCGCGTCGAGCAGGTTGGCCATCATTTCCAGGTCGATCATCGAGGCTTCGTCCACCACCAGCACGTCCAGCGGCAGCGGGTTGCCGGCATGGTGACGGAAGTGACGGCTGTCCGGCAGGCTGCCGAGCAGCCGATGCAGGGTGGTCACCTCGGTGGGGATGTGCTGGCGCACCGCCTCGGCCACCGGCAGCGAGGCCACCTGGGCTCCGATGGATTCGGTGAGGCGCGCGGCGGCCTTGCCGGTGGGTGCGGCCAGGCTCAGGCGCAACGCCTGGCCGGCGTCCAGCGCCGCTTCCTGGAGTAGCGCCAGCAGGCGCACCACGGTGGTGGTCTTGCCGGTACCGGGGCCACCGGTGATCAGGGTGAAGCGCCCCTGGGCCGCCAGGGCGCAGGCCAGCTTCTGCCAGTCGGTGCGGCGCACGCCATCCAGCACCAGCGGCTCGGGGAAGAGCGTGCCGAGGCGCTGCGCCAGGTCGCCGGGAGCCGCCGAAGCCGCCCGCAGGCGCTCGGCGATGCGCCCGGCCACGCGGCGCTCGTAGTCCCAGTAACGGCGCAGGTAGAGGCACTGGCCGGCCAGCACCAGCGGCGCGGCTTCCTCGCCCGCCGCCAGCAGCGGGCTGCCGGCGAAGGCGGCCAGCCACTCCGCCAGCTCCAGGCCGGCCAGGAGTTGCGAGGGCAGCAGCGCGGCGTTCTCGGCCTCCTCGCCCTCGGGCGGCAGGGAGAGGGCGAAGTCCGGGTCGGCCAGGGTCGCGGCCAGGTCCAGGCAGACGTGGCCCTGGCCGAGCTGGTGACTGGCCAGGGCGGCGCCGAGGATCAGCAGCGGCGGCGCGCTCGGGTCCAGCTCGGCGAAGAACAGCGCCAGGGCGCGGTCCAGCTCCCGCAGCCAGCCGCGCTCGGTCCAGGTGGCGAGCAGGACCAGGAGTTCGCCACGCTCGCGCAGCGCCAGGGACAGGTGTTGGCTCATGCCACGGCCTCCTCGTGCTCGCCCTTGAACAGGGCATCCAGGGTTTCGATCAGCTCCCGCGGCGGGCGGGCCAGATACATCCCCCGCGACGGTGCACGCAGGAACAGGTAGAGCGCGCCCCCCACGTGGCGGTCGTAGTCGTAGTCCGGCAGACGCAGGCGCAACTGGCGATGCAGGGCCAGGAGGTAGAGCACGTACTGCAGGTCGTAGCGGTGGCTGGCCACGGTCGCCGCCATCGCATCCAAGGTGTAGGCGGACTCGTCCGCGCCCAGCCAGTTGGATTTGTAGTCGGCCACGTAGTAACGGCCGTCATGCTCGAACACCAGGTCGATGAAGCCCTTGAACATGCCATTGAGGGTGTCCGGCCGCAGCGGCGGGCGCGCCACGCCCGGCAATTCGAAGCGCTGCACCAGGGCGTCCAGGCGCATCACGTCGACGCGGCTGGCCTCGAACCAGAACTCCAGCTCCGGCTGGTACTGGTCGAGGCTGGCGAGGCTGGCCGACGGCTCTGCGCCAAGGCCCAGCGGCTGGGCCAGCAGCGCCTGCAGCCATTCGTGCAGCGGCTCGATCCAGCTTTCCAGGCCGCGCCGGTTGCAGCGCCGCGCCAGGAGCTCGCGCAGCTCGCCGGGTGCCTCGGCCAGGCGGGCGAAGCCTTCGTCGGCGGCCATTTCCAGCAGGCCGTGGAGGAAGGTGCCGGGGTTGGGGCCACGGGGGAAACGGTGCAGGCCGCGAGCGCCCGACGGCAGCTGGGCCTGCGCCAGCTCGGGGCCCTCGTCGTCGGTGGAGTTCTGCATGGCCGGGCTGTCCGGCGCGGCGTCGTCATGCCGGGTCGCCGGCGGCAGGTCGCCCTCCTCCATGCGCAGGGCACTGTAGGAGGCGATCCACCAGTGTTCGGCGGCGCTGCGTTGCGGCATGCGCCAGACCGGCTCGGCGCGTTCGACCGCAGCCGGGCGGTAGAGCTGCCCGGTGGCCTCGGGGGCGGCCTGTACTTCACTGCGCGAAAGGTCGTCCAGCGGCGCCAGCCACTGGCCGAGCGCCGCGCTCTGGGCCAGCGCCTCGCCGCCGCCCAACAGGTAGCCGATGGCGGAATCGTGCAGGCGGGACTTCTTCGCGTTGCCGATCTTCAGGTCGGCGATGCCCAGCCAGCAGGCGTGGCGGGCGCGGGTCAGGGCCACGTAGAGCAGGCGCAGGTCCTCGCCCAGGCGTTCGCGCTCGGCGCGTGCCAGGGTATCGTCGTCGGCGCTGAGCACCAGCCGGCGACGCTCGCCGTCATGCACCTGCAGCGGCTTCTTGTCGTCCAGCGGGCGGAAGGCGCAGATGAAGGGCAGGAACACCAGCGGGTACTCCAGGCCCTTCGACTTGTGGATGGTCACCACCCGCACCAGGGCTTCGTCGCTTTCCAGGCGCAGCACCTGCTCCTCGGCCGCCTGCCCTTCGCCGCCGAGCAGTTCGCCCAGGTGGCGGATCAGCGCCAGCTCGCCATCCAGCTCGGCGGCGGCCTGCTGCAGCAGTTCGGCCAGGTGCAGTAGGTTGGTCAGCACCCGCTCGCCATCGGCGCGGCCCATCAGGCGCTGCGGCAGGTGGAAGTCCTGCAGCAGCTGGCGCAGCATCGGCAGCACGCCCTGGCGCTGCCAGCGCTGGCGGTAGTCGCGGAACTGCATGACGCGCCGTTCCCAGATGCGCTCATCGAGGTTGAGCTGCTCCAGTTCGGCGAGGTCCAGGCCGAGGGTGGCGCTGGCCAGGGCGGCGCGCAGCGGACGATCCTGGTCCGGCTCGGCGCAGGCGCGCAGCCAGAGCAGCAGATCGCGGGCTTCGCGGGCGGCGAACACCGAGTCCTTGTCCGACAGGTAGACACTGCGCACCCCGCGAGCGGCGAGTTCGCCCCGGATCGCCTGGGCCTCGTTGAAGTCGCGCACCAGCACGGCGATATCGCTCGGCCGCAGCGGCACCTGTTCGTCGCCCCTGGCGAAGCCGGCGCGACCCTGCTGGCCGAGGTCGAGCAGGCGCACGATCTCGCTGGCGGCGCCAGCGGCGAAGGCGTCGAGGTAGGCCCCCTTGGCCAGCGGCTCGTCGGTTGCCAGCTGCCAGACCTTGAGGGCGGACTGCGCCTGCCCGTCCACCGTCCAGGCTTCCTTGCGGCCCTGGGCAGCCACCGGGATGAAGGGCAGGTCGTCGCGGAAGAGAAAGGCGCCCGCCCCGCCCTCACGGCGCTCGGCCCGCAGGAAGACCGCGTTCACCGCATCCACCATGTCCTGGCTGGAGCGGAAGTTCGTTTCCAGGTTGTAGTGCCGGCCGGCGGTGGCGCGGCGCGCGCGCAGGTAGGTGTGGATATCCGCCCCCCGAAAGGAATAGATGGCCTGCTTGGGGTCGCCGATCATGAACAGGCCGCAATCGTCGCGGTTGGCCTCCACCTGGTAGAGGCAGTCGAAGATGCGGTACTGCAGCGGGTCGGTGTCCTGGAACTCGTCGATCAGCGCCACCGGGAACTGGCGGCGGATCACCTCGGCCAGGCGCTGGCCGCCTTCGCTCAAGAGGGCCGCGTCGAGACGCGTGAGCATGTCGTCGAAACCCATTTCCGCGCGCTGGCGCTTTTCCTGGTCGAAGCGCTGGCGCACCCAGGCGGCGGCATGGCGCAGCGCCGCTTCGCCCGGGTCGGCCAGGCCGTCGAGGCGCGCCTTCAGGTCCACCATGGCGTCCAGCGCCGGGTGGCTGGGCGCGTCGCCCTTCCAGGCTTCCGCCAGGCCATCGGGGGTCAGGCGGCTGAAGCCGGTGCCCAGTTCCAGCTGGGCATCGGCGCCCGTGGCCCAGGCCCGCAGCTTGTCGCACCAGGGTTGGTAATAGCGCGCCTGGATCTTGCGCGCATCCACCTGCTTGGCTGCCACGGCGGCGTCCAGCAGGTTCTGCAATTCGTCGGCCCACTGTTCCCAGGGCGCCTTGAGCGCGGCCAGTTCCGTCTCGCGCTGTTGCAGGGCCAGGTCCAGCAGGGTGCCGAGGGTCTGTGCCGAAGCCGCCTCGCTTTCGCCCAGCAGCGGACGCAGGCGTGCACCGAGGGTGGCGGGGGTTCCCCAGTTGCGCACGGCCCAGTCCAGCGCGGCGCCTTCCAGCGGGTAACAGTGCTGACGCCAGTAGTCACGCACCACTTCGGCGAGCAGTTCGCTGTGGTCGGTTTCCAGGGTCTGGCTGAACAGGCTGCCGCTGTCGAAGGCGTGCTCGCGCAACATGCGCTGGCACCAGCCATGGATGGTGGAGACGGCGGCCTCGTCCATCCACTGGGCCGCCAGTTCCAGGCGCCGGGCACAAGCCGGCCACTGCGCGGCCGGGAAGTCGTCGCGCAGCAGTTGCAACAGGCCGTCGCCCTCCCCTTCGCCGCGGAAAATGGCGGCCGCCTCCACCAGACGCGCACGGATACGGTCGCGCAGTTCGCGGGTGGCGGCGTCGGTGAAGGTCACCACCAGGATCTGCGGCGGCAAGAGCGGATTGGCAAAGGCCGCTTCGCCGCCATGACCGAGGATCAGCCGCAGATAGAGCGCGGAGATGGTGTAGGTCTTGCCGGTCCCGGCGCTGGCCTCGATCAGGCGGCTGCCGTGCAGGGGAAAACTCAGGGCAAGGGGACGGCTCATGCCTGGGGCTCCTCGATGGCGGTGGGTTGGCTGTCCAGCAACGGCCGGTAGAGCACTTCGCTCCACTGCGCGAAGGCGCCATCGGCGCTGAGCGCGGCGAAATCGGGGAACTGGCGCGCCAGGCTGGCGCTGCCGGTCACTTCGCCGGTGAGGTTGTAGCCCCCTTCGTAGACGGTGCGGGCCTTGTCCTCATTGGCTTCCTGCAGCCAGGCGATGGCGGTCTTCAGGGCCACCGGCAACGGCGCACGCATACCCTCGGTCCAGGCCTGCAGCCAGGTGCGCAGGATGGTCGCGGCATGTTCGGCATCCAGCGGGGCGAACTCCAGCGCGCAATCCGCGCCCACCAGCAGGCTGCGCAGGTTCACGCCGCTGGCGGCGGCCACCACATGGCCGACGAAGGGACGCAGCAGGCGATGCCATTTCCAGCTCTTCTCCCCGGCCAGGTCGCTGGGCAGCAGTTCGATGCGCGCCAGGCTGCCATCGGCGCCCTCGCGCAGCCCGCCGAGCCAGCCGGAGAGCTGCACCTCGCCCTCCGCGAAGTCCAGCAGCCGGGGGGATTCCACCGGCTGCGGCCAACGGGCGCAAAGGCATTGGTAAAGTCGCAGTTGCGCCGGCAGCGGCTCAACCAGCGATGCCCGGCACTGCTCGCCGAAGCCGGCGAGCGGCAGGCGGCCGCTGCGCTGCATGCGCTCGGCGGCTGCCAGCAGGGCGTCCTCGGGAGCCTGGGTAAGGCTCGCCGCCTTCAGCAGTTCATCCTGCAGCTGGTAGCGCTGCAGGCCGTCGAGGGCAAAGGGCTCGCTGTCCAGCTGCGCCTGCTCTTGTTCGTCGAGATGGACCTTGAGGCGGCGGGTGAAAAAGTACTTCACCGGGTCGCGCAAAAAGCCCTGGAGCGCCTCCAGGCCAAGTTGCCCACCGTCCTGCCAGGCCGGCAGTTCGCCGGGCTCGGCCCTGTCGACCGGCTGGCCATGCAACGAGGCCCATTCGCGGGCATAGCTGAACAGCGCCGGGTCATCCCCGAAGTAACGGCGGCTGAAGGGCTGCAGGGGGTGTTCGGTGGTCAGGGCGTGCAGCAGCTCGCCCTCGCCGGCCAGCGTCCAGGCATTGGCGAGATGGTCGCGCAACTGGCCGACCAGCACCGACGGCGGTCGCTCGCTGTTGTCGCGGATGCTGCGCCCCACCCAACTGACGTAAAGCCGGTCGCGCGCCGCCAGCAGGGCTTCGAGCAGCAGGTAGCGGTCGTCTTCGCGGCGGGAACGGTCGCCGGGACGGTAGTCCGCGGCCATCAGGTCGAAATCCAGCGGCGCCTGGACCCGCGGGTAATCGCCATCGTTCATGCCCAGCAGGCAGACCAGGCGGAAGGGAATGGCGCGCATCGGCATCAGGGTGCAGAAATTCACCGCGCCGGCGAGGAAGCGCTGGCTCAGGCGCCCCTGGTCGAGGTTGCCCAGCCAGGCTTCGCGCACCACCGCCAGGGGTACGGGCTCGTCCAGGCCGCCGGCCTCGCAGAGCTCCAGCCAGCCGTCCAGGGCGTCCAGCAGCTGGTTGCGCAGCACTTCGTCGCGTTCGCCGCGCGGACGGAAGAAGTCTTCCAGCAGCGCGCGCAGGCGTTCGCCCCAGCCCTTGGGCGTGGCGTCCTGGCGCAGGGCCTCGAGCTGGCGTTCCAGCGCATCCAGCAGGCGTGTCAGCGGGCCGATCAGCACCGCGTCCAGGCCGCCGATCTCGTCATAGGGCTCGATATCGGCGTAGGCCCCGGCACCGCCCACGGCGTAGCCCAGCAGCATGCGCCGCAGGCCGAAGCGCCAGGTGTTCTGCTCCAGCCCCTGGCCCAGGCCCAGCGCCTCCCGCTGCCGCGCGTCCAGGCCCCAGCGGACCCCCGCGCCCTCCAGCCAGCGGCGCAGGGTCGGCAGGTCGTCCTCGGCGATGGCGAAGCGCTCGCGCAGGGCCGCGACATCCAGCAGGTCGAGCACCTCGCTGACGCTGAAGCGGCTGTCCGGCAGGCGCAGCAGGTGCTCGACGGCGATCACCAGCGGCTCCTTGCCGCGCAGCCCCTGGTCCGCCAGGGTGAAGGGGATGCGCCGCGCATCCTCCGGGCCGAACTGGCCGAACACGGCCTGGATGTGCGGCGCATAGGTGTTGATGTCGGGGACCATGACGATCACGTCGCGCGGCCGCAGGCCGGGGTCCGCGTTGAAGCAGGCGAGCAGCTGGTCGTGGAGGATTTCCACCTCGCGCTGGGCGCTGTGGGCGATATGGAAGCGCAGCGAATGGTCGCGCCGGGGGTCGACGGCCGGCCAGGTGGCGCGGCTTTCCGCCACCGGGCGCAGATCGAGGATGTCGTTGTGCAACTGGCCGAGCAGGCTGTCCGCCGGCGCGGGGTTGAACAGGTCGATGCGTTCGAATTCTTCGCGATAGCGCTCGGGGTCGTCGTACTGGTCGAGCAGGTTGATGTAGTCGCGCCCCTGCTTGCCCCAGGCGGCCAGCAGCGGCTGCGCATGCTGGTGCAGTTCGTCATCGCCGGGCAGGCCGGCCTGGCCGGGCTTGCGCTGCTGGCGCCGGTACTGGTGGCGCAGCAGGTCCTTGTCTTCGACTATGTCGCCCCAGTGATGCTGGCAGGGGTTGTGCACGCAGAGCATCACCTGGCTGAAACGCGCCAGCGCCGCCAGGGCCTCCAGCACCTGGGCCGGCAGCGACGAGATGCCGAACACCGTGATGCGCCGGGGCAGGCCGGGCGGTGGCGCATCCAGCTCGCGCAGCCGTGCGATGAAGCGCGGATGGACACCGGCGCGGCTCTCGGCCAGGTGCTCATGGCCGACGTCGGCCAGCAGGGCGCGCCAGAGTGCCGGCTGCCAGCGCGAGGCATCGTCCAGCGGCTGTTCACCGCCACGGGAGGTGCGCAGGCGGTCGCGTCCCTCGGCCCAGTCCGCCAGCCAGTCGGCGCGGTAGACCTGGTACTGGTCGAAGAGATCGGCGAGGCGCTCGGCCAGTTGGTAGCGCTTGCGCATGTCCTGGTCGTCGGCGAGAAAGCGGCGCAGCGGGGCGAAAGCCTCGTCAGCCAGCAGCGCGGGCAGCAGGCGCATCAGGCGCCAGGTCAGCGGCGCCTTGTCCAGCGGCGACTGCTGCGGGATCGCCTCACGCCCCAGCACCGTGCGATAGGCCTGCCAGAGGAACCGCGCCGGCAATTCCACCTGCAACGCCGCGGCGATGCCGCAACCATCCTGCCCGGCCAGGGCCAGCTTCAGCCACTGGGCGATGCCGTTGCTCTGCACCAGCAGCACTTCGTCTTCCAGCGGGCGCAGCGGGTAGCGGCGCATCCACTCCACCGTCAGGGCGCGCAGCTCCTCCAGATGGTTGCCATGGATGACGATCATGCCGGGCGACAGCTCCTGGCTTTGCTGCATCTGCGAGCTCCTGGGAAAGACTTACGAATTTGCCGGCGGGTCCGGGACGCCGGCACGGCGCCGAGAGGTTAGCCCAGATGGCGGCCGCGCCCCAGCCCTGTCGACCGCTGAAACGACAGAACCCCCGGTGGCCTGGGCCCTCGGGGGTTCTGTCTGGCGCGCCCATGGGCGCGGTGGAGATGGGTGACGTCCGTGTCGCTTGATTGCATTCTGCCACCAGTCAGTCAGGCAGCGCTACCGGCAAAAACAATTCTCGTTCATCCCCTGTGGGAGTGCCGGAAGGTTTCGGCATCGTCCAGGGTGGGGTCGAACAGGGGATCTTCCGGGTCGCGCTCCAGTTCGAGGTCGACGCAATCGGGGTCGATCAGCCAGCGCGGCACTTCAGGCTGGCGTTTGCTGTCATTCCCGGAAATGCCGCTGCTTCGTTCACTGCTCATGCTGCACCTCTTCCGACCGACAGGGTCCGTAAGCATTTGAGTAACACAGGCCGGGGATCGTTCAGCAGGTGCGACCGAGGGCCGGGCGCGAATGGCGACCCGGCGGTGCCGAGCATGCCTGACACCGCCCTCACCCCCGGCCCCCGCCCTGCGCCCCAGCCCGATCGCTTCGCGCTCAGGCGTTCATCGGCACCGGAAGCGGTGCTTCCGAAAACGTGCCTCTTCACCCCTGAAGAGGAGAGGAGTGACTCACGCCGGACAGGGCACAGCGATCCTGATGCTTGGTCAGCGCCTGAACCTGTGCAGAAGAGGTGGGGCGCCCAGCCGCCGCGCCTGGAATAAGAAATCGGGACCAGTGTGAGGGCACCGGCCCCGGTGGACGATGCCGTGATGCGAGCAGGATCGCGGCCCGGCCACAAGGATCTCCGCCTCCCATACTGGCGAGAGGGAGTTGCTAGGGAACAGCGGCGCCGCCGGGCGCCGGAGCCCGGTGGCGGATCAGTGATGGCGATCCGGCCTGACCAGGCCCAGTTTCTCGATTCGGTAGCGCAGCATGTCCCGCGTCAGGCCCAGCAGGCGGGCGGACTTGGTGACGTTCCAGTCGGTCTTGTCGAGCATGCGGATGACCATGTCGCGCTCCGCCTCGGGCTCGCCGCCATGGCCGTTCGCCGGGTCGCGGTAACGGCCGCCCGGCTCCGCCACCAGGGTCGGGCAGACGTGCAATTGCGCGGCGGTCACCAGGTTTCCCTGGGCCAGCAGCACGGTCTGCTCCAGCATGTTGCGCAGCTCGCGCACATTGCCCGGCCAGCTGTAGCCGAGCAGCAGGTGCTCGGCCTCGGCGGAGAACTGCAGCCCCGGCTTGCCGTAACGCTTGCCGTGCTGCCTGAGGAAATGCCGGGCCAGCAGCAGGATGTCGTCGCCCCGGGCATACAGGCGCGGCACGCGGATGGAGATGATGCGCAGGCGGAAGAACAGGTCGCGGCGGAACCGGCCCTGCTGCACCATCTGCTCCAGGTTGCAGTTGGTGGCGCTGATGATGCGCAGGTCGACCTTGCGCTCCTTCACCGAACCTATGCGGCGGATGGTGCGGTCCTCCAGCAGCTTGAGCAGCTTGGCCTGGAGCACCAGGTCCATCTCGCCCACCTCGTCGAGGAACAGGGTGCCGCCATCGGCCGCCTCCACCAGGCCGAGGCGGCGGTCCTTGGCGTCGGTGAAGGCGCCCTTCTCGTGGCCGAAGAGCTCGGCCTCCAGCAGATGCGCCGGAATCGACGCGCAGTTGAACTCGACGAAGGGCCCCCTGCCCCGCGCGCCGTCGAAATGCAGGGCGCGGGCGATCAGTTCCTTGCCGGTGCCGGTCTCGCCCTCGATCAGCACGGCCGGCAGTTGCGCATCGACCATGCGGCTCTCGGCGTCCAGCAACTGGCTCACCATCGACTTGACCTCGAGCATCGCCGGCGACTCGCCGATCAGCGCCGCCAGCCCGGCGTCCTGGGCGGCGCGGCTCTGGTAGAAATCCAGCTTGTGCTCCAGGCGCTGGGCCTCCAGGGCCTTGTCCAGCAGCAGCTTGAGCTCGGCCAGGGCCACCGGCTTGGTCAGATAGTGGAAAGCACCGGCCTTCATGGCCTGCACCGCGTCCTCGATATTGCCGTAGCCGGTCATCATGATCGGCTTGACCCGCGGCGCGCTGACGCTCACCTGGCGGATCAGCTCATGGCCGCTCATGCCCGGCAGGGAGTTGTCGGTGAGCAGCACATCGGGCAACTGGCCGCGCAGCAGTTCCAGCGCTTCCTCCGCCGAGTGGCAGACCAGGGCCTCGAAGTTCCTGCGTTCGAGGTAGGTCTGGATGTTGCCGGCCAGCAGTTCGTCGTCTTCGACTATCAGCACGCTGTGTTCCATCACCCCCGCCCCCCCGCGACCTTGAAGTTCAGGCAGATGCGGGTGCCTTCCCGCTCGCGGCTGGTCAGGCTGACCTGGCCGCCGAAGCGTTCCATGATGCGCTTGACCATCACCAGGCCAACGCCCAGGCCGCCCTGCTTGGTGGTGTAGTAGGGCTTGAAGGCCATGGTTTCCTGCTTGCGCGACATGCCCTGGCCGGTGTCGGTAATGGCCAGCAGCAGGCGCTTGCCGCTGCTGTCGGGCCTGACCTCGATGCGCAGCAGGCCGCCGTTGGGCATGGCCTCGATGGCGTTGGCGAACAGGCTGTTGAGCACCTGGGCCAGCAGCACCCGGTGGCTGACCACCGCCGGCGCCGCCTCGGCATGGAACTCCACGCGCACGCCGGAGTGGCGGATCTGCTGGTCGAAGCCGTGCAGTGCCTCGCTGATCACCGCCACCGGCTCCACCACCTCGCAGTCACCGGAGAGCGGCCGCGCCGAGATCAGCAGCTCGCGCACCCACTTCGACATGCGATCCACCTGGCCGATGATGTCGCTGATGTTCTTGCGCACCGGCGGGTCCACCAGTTCCTGGGCCAGTTCGGCGCTGGAGCGGATCGCCGCCAGCGGGTTGCGCAGGCTGTGGGCCACGGCGGAGGACATTTCCCCCAGGGCGACGAAGGTTTCGTTGGCGATCAGCTGGCTCTGTTGCGAGGCCAGCAGGCCCGAGGCCCGGCGCACTATCCAGTAGAGGCCGAGGTAGATCAGCCCGCCGCCGATGGCGGTGGCCAGCCAGATCAGCACGAAGCCGCGCTGGATACGCTGCACCAGGTCGCGGGGCTCCTTGTAGATCTCCACCACCGAGGCCACGCTGCCGGCGTCGTCCTGCAGCGGGATGTAGTTCTCGATGAACAGGGTGCGCGGGGCGCGGAGGAATTTCTGCTCGCTGCGCCCGCCGGTGACCTCGTCATAACTGGAGGCCACCTGGGTCGGCGAGGAGAAGGCCTGCTCCAGGTCCTCGTTGCCGCTCATGTCCTTGCCCACCAGGTTCGGGTTGGTCGACCAGACGATCACCCGGTCGGCGCCGTAGATGTTGGCCAGCAAGGCGTCGGGCAGCATGGTGAGGTGATCGAGGAACTCATTGCGCGCCCGCTGCCGTGCCTCGAGCATGCTCTGCGGGTGGTACCCGTCCTGGCGGGCATCCAGCAGCTCGCCCATGGTCATGCTCGCCGGCAGGGCCACATGACGGATCTCGGCCGAGGCGATCGACTGGATGAACTGGGCGCTCAGCAGGGCGTCGCGTTCGATGCTCTCGGTCACCACGAAGCGGGTGGAGATGATGCCCAGGCCAATGGCCACGCTGGCGATCACCACCAGGCTGACCAGCGAGAACCAGCGCAGCAGGTTGAACTGCGGGGGTGGCGTATCGCCGGTCCTGCCGGTCGAGTACCTATCCCAGATCACTGACAGAGCGCTCATGGAAGCCTTCCTATCCGTTGCGTGAGGGGTTGTCCCGTCGTGCCAACCGGGCGGCCTTGGTCGAAGGTGCCGCTGCATAAACCAGGCCCGTTTCGCCCCGATCGCCTGAAAGCCGCGCCCTGTGCGGTTTACCCGGAAATTCCCAGGTCTTCCCCAGTGTCCCCACCAGCCCCCAGATTCACCCAGTTGTGGGGAGACTCCCCCACCTTTCCGGCGTGCCTCGCGAGTCTTTCCGCCATGGCCGGAGGCCTTGTGTGGCGCGGCCTCGCGGCCCGATTTCGACATGCTGGCACGCTCGTTGCGGAGGGCCCGGCAGCCGGCCTGTGGCAAAGCGAATGCGCAGGGAGGCGCCCACATTGCAAGAGGGAAAGCTCATGCAACGCACAATCCGCAAGGCCAGTATTCCGTTTTTCATCGTCGTTGCAGCCGGCCAGTCCCAGGCGGCGCTGTTCGACGTAGACCCCGGCCCCTACGAGCCGGCGCGCGGCTCCTTCGCCGCCTGGTACCAGGACACCCACGGCCGGACCCTCGACCTCTGCCTGTCGAAGACCGTCAGCTCACGGGTCGCCGGCGCACCCGGCGCCCCCAGCTACATGTGCTCGCTGCTGCCCGAGCCCGGCGTGTTCGATGACACCCAGGACATCGTCTTCCCGACCAACTTCCCCCCCGAGGCCTTCTGGTTCACCGCCGACGCCGCCATCACCGACGCCACCAGCGGCATCGCCCTGACCTACGGCGCGGCCATCGAGGCGGCCTTCGCGGTGGAGGAGCCGGCCGAAGGCGACCAGATCAGTTTCGCGCGCATCCGCATCCGGGTGGATGTCCCCACCATCGGCACCTACACCGTCACCCACCCCTATGGCGTCGAGGTCTTCGAGGTGACCGCGGATGACTTCGGCGACGATGGCGGCCGCGCCATCAACATGACCCGCGACATCGGCATCGGCGCGCCGAAGACCTACACCGGCGCCCTGGGTGGCGATATCGGCCCCTTCCTGCGCAGCGTCAACGGCCCCTATGTCGAGGTGAATCCGGAGAGCGGCGCCCAGGAGCGCTTCATCGGCGACCCGAACCTGGACGAGCCGGTCACCGGCAGCCCGTTCAACAGCAACTACGTGCGCATCCAGGGCCCTGGCGGCATCGACCTGCGCACCAACCTGTTCGCCATCTCCGGCAAGCTGTCCGACGTGATCCGCCCGACCCCGGTCATCGTCCAGCGCTCCACCTATTCGCGCAGCGGCGGCGAAGCGGGCGCCAGCGGCCAGCAGGACGTCTTCGTCATGGCGCCGCCGCCCCCCGGCACCGCCGAGTACCAGGACAGCGGCAACACCACCGTCCCCATGACCGAAGCCAACGCCACCGGCAACTGGTACGGCCAGTCCACCGGCAGCCCCACGCCGCTGGCGGACCTCGCGGTGACCGCCGACAACAGCGCGGCCATTCCGGAGAGCACCCCCACCACCCTGAACACCCGGCTGGTGGACCTGGTGCAGATCCAGCGCGCCGAGTACAGCCTCACCTCCGGGCAGCTGACCCTGGTGGCCAGCAGCAGCGACGAAACCTCACCGCCTGCGCTCACCGCCACCAGCAGCAGCGGCGCCGAAATCGGCGCGCTGGGCGGCGATGGCGCGACCAAGACCCTCACCACCGGTCTCTCGAACCCGCCCGCACGGGTCACCGTGGCCTCGGCCAGCGGCGGTGTGGATACCGAAGAAGTGGTCATCCTTCCCTAAGCGAACCCGGAGCCGAGCGCTCTAGCGCCAGGAGGCAACATGAACAAGTGGTCCTGCCTGTTCCTCACAACCCTGGGTCTCGCAGTCGGCGGCACCGGCGCGGTCCAGGCCGATCTCAAGGCCGTCGACCCGGGGCCCTACACGGCCGCCACCGGCCATTTCCCCCAGTGGTACCAGGATGAGAACGACCTCAGCCTGGAACTGTGCCAGTCCCGCACGCAGAGTTCGCGCGCACCGGGCTCCTACATGTGCACCCTGCTGCCGGAGCCGGGCCTCTACGACGACACCCAGCCCATGGTGTTCCCCAACAATTGGCCCAGCGAGCTGTTCTGGTTCATGGCTGAAGCCAGCATCCCCGCAGTCGGCAACAATGGCTACGAGCTGGAGGTGTACACCGCCGCCATCGAAGCCGCCTTCGCCCTGGAGGTGCCGCGCACCGGCGACCAGCAGAGCTTCGCGCGCATCCGCATCCGCGCCAGCGTGCCCCAGGCCGGCACCTACACCGTCACCCACCCCTACGGCGTGGAAACGGTGCGGGTCACTACCCCGGGCCGCCGGGCCATCAACCTCACCCGCGATATCGGCATCGGCGCCCCCGGCGTGTTCAGCGGCGCCCTGGGGGGCGATGTCGGCCCCTTCCTGCAGAGCGCCAACGGCCCGTACCCGGAGATCAACCCGGAAACCGGTGACACCGAACTCTTCATCGGCGACCCGAACCTCACGGAGCCGGTGATCGGCAGCCCCACCGGCAACAACTTCGTGAAGATCGAGGGCCCGGCCGGCTCCATCGAAACCAACCTGTTCGCGGTATCGGGCAAGATCCTCGACTCCCGCGCCGCGACCCAGGTGCAGATCGAACGCTCCAGCTATCGCCGCACCGCCCAGGGCACCCGCATCGAGGTGTTCGCCAGCGGGCCGGTGGGCGCCGAGCTGTGCTACCGGGAGACCCTGGAACTGGTGGAAGGCGCGACCAGGCCGGCCTGCCAGCTGGACATGGTCAACGACGGCAACGGGCATTTCTTCGCCCACAATCCGGCCCCGGCCACGCTGCCGCCCTTCGTGGTGGTCACCGCCACCGACCCGGCCGACGTCACCAAGCCGACCTCCCTCTCCAGCGAACTGACCGACCTGGTGAAGATCAGCACCGCGCGCTACTCCTGGGCCGATCGCTCGCTGACCATCGAAGCCAGCTCCAGCGATGAGGTGCAGGTCCCCGACCTCGCCGCCCAGGGCTTCGGCCGCATGACCAAGGCCGGCCCGCTGCAGATCCTGCGGGTCACCGACCTGGCGCAACCACCGGCCAGCATCACGGTGAAATCCGCCGCGGGCGGCGCCGATACCGAAGCCGTGACCGTGGTCGGCAGCGCCCCGGAACAGACGCCCAACACGCCGCCCGTGGCCCAGCCCGACAGCGCCAGCACCAGCTTCGGGGTGCCGGTGAGCATCAGCGTGCTGGCCAACGACAGTGACGTGGACGGCGATCTGCCGCTGAGCATCACCGGCCTCACCCAGCCGGCGGACGGCCTGGGCAGTGTCGTCCTGAACGGCAGCACCAGCCTGGTCTACACCCCGCCGCCGGTGGTCAACACCCCGCTGACCGCGACCTTCACCTACCGTGCCCAGGACGTGCGCGGCGAGGCGTCGGCGCCTGCCACCGTCACCGTCAGCGTCAGCCCGAACCAGCCGCCGGTGGCCGTGGCCGATACCGGCAGCACCCTGGGCGTACCACTGACCCTGAACGTGCTGGCCAACGACAGCGATCCGGAAGGCAACACACCGCTCTCCGTGGTCCTCGTAAGCCAGCCGGCGGCCGGCCAGGGCAGTGCCAGCACCGACGGCAGCAGCATCACCTACACGCCGCCAGCCACGGTCACCAGCGGCTTCACCACCAGCTTCAGCTACCAGGCCCGGGACGCCTTCGGCGCCCTCTCCGCCCCGGTCACGGTGACGGTGCAGGTCTCGCCGCCCCCGGCCACGGCCGAGAACCTGACGGTGACCACCGCCCTGGTCCGCAGCCGCTCCAACAACCGCTACACCTGGGAACTGGACGGCCAGAGCTCGATCACGACCGGCAACAGCATCAGCGTGACCGTGGCCACCACCACCGGGCCGGTGCTGCTGGGAACCACGACCGTGCCGGTGACCGGACGCTGGCGGCTGTCGGTGACCACCACCAACATCACCCCGGCCGCCACCCCGACGGCGACCATCACCACGTCCCACGGCACGGTCCGCACCGTGACCCTGGGCACCCGCTAGGAGCCGGCGATGAAACCCGCCGTCCTGCTGCGCATCGCCACCCTGCTGGCTTTCGGCCTGGGCAGCGCTGCGCTGCCGGCGGCGGACCTGATGGACAACTTCGACCTGGCCGGCGGCAACCCCGACCTCGGCGAGCCGCAGAGTGCACTGCCCGCCAGTGCGCCTGCCGACCAGCAGGCCCTGATACGCCAGCTGGGCGAGGCCAACGTCGCCCAGCTGAGCCAGAACGGCCAGTCATTGCTGGGGCAGATCCTGCAAGTCGGCAGCGACCAGGAAGCCTACATCCTCCAGGAGGGCATGCAGAACCTGGCATCCATCACCCAGCAGGGCGTGGGCAACCAGGCCTACATCTCCCAGAGCGGCGCCTACAACCGGGCCGAGATCGACCAGAACGGCGCCTACAACAACGCATCCATCGTGCAGTCCGGCGAAGGACTGAACAGCAGCATCACCCAGTACGGAAACGGCCTGAACGTGCAGGTGATCCAGCACTGACAGCGCACCCGAGAGACGAATGACCCGCAGGGAACCATCCCCAGGAGAAATCACATGTTCCAGTACAAACCACTCGCCGCCGCAATCCTGGCCCTGATCAGCCTCCAGGCCTTCGCCGACGACAGCCAGTCGACCCAGACCCAGGTCGGTACCGAGAACGTCGCCGAGGTGCTGCAGAGCGTCGCGCCCGGCAGCACCGCGTCCCAGACCCAGGACGGCGAAGGCAACGACGCCTACGCCGACCAGGCGGACGGCACCGGTGGCATCGGCCAGACCCAGGCCGGCACCTACAATGCCGCCATGGGCCTGCAGCGCTTCGAAACCGGCAGCCAGATCACCCACGACCAGACCGGCGCCAGCAACGGCGCCCACAGCGAGCAGCTGGGCAATCTGGAAAGCCGGGCGAGCATGACCCAGAACGGCAGCGAGAACTTCGCCTTCAGCTATCAGGACACCCAGGCCTACAGCACCATCGCCATCGAGCAGCTGGACGAGCAGAACGCCGCCTACGCCGAGCAGATCGTCGGCGCCGACAACCTCACCGAGATCCACCAGGGCGGCACCGGCAACGAGAGCAGCACCTGGCAGGTCGACCAGACCGGCAGCCGCATCGGCGTCCGGCAGTCCGGCCTGTACAACACCACCAACATCGACCAGAGCCAGGGCAGTGGCAACCAGGTGGATGTGATCCAGGGCGGCGACAGCAGCTACCTGGAGGTCTGGCAGACGGAGCAGGAAAACAGCCAGGTCAGCATCGACCAGGACGGCCTGCTCAACGAACTGGTGGTCGACCAGAGCTACGGTACCGACAACCTGGCCATCCTCAACCAGGCCGGCGACACCAACGCCGCCTGGGCCGACCAGTACGAGACCACCAACGCGGTCGCCAACATCGACCAGACCGGCAACAGCAACCTCGCCCTCACCTACCAGGAAGGCAGCAATCTCAGCCTGGCGGTCCGCCAGAACGGCGACGACAACAACGTCTACGCCAGCAACTGGCAGGGCGAGCAGGAAGGCGGCCAGTTCGGCACGGACCAGACCGCTGAGCTGGGCCAGAGCGGCAATGGCAACACCGCCAACTTCACCCAGACCGGAAACTACAACGAGCTGTACTTCGAGCAGATCGGCGATGGCAACACCCTGATGGTCACCCAGACCAACGTCGGCAACACCGTCGAGGGTTACAGCGAGGGCATGGGCAACGTCGTCGATATCGACCAGTCCGGCAGCGGCAACCTGAGCCAGACCTACCAGTCCGCCGGTGGAGAGAACATTGCCCGTATCACCCAGACCGACACCGGCAACTACTCCCTGGTCAGCCAGGCGGGCTGGAACAACCTGGCCACCGTCACCCAGAGCAATACCGGCATGAGCGCCACCATCGACCAGAACGGCAACGGCAACCGCGCCACCGTCACCCAGCAGTGAGCCCCGACGCCGCCGCCCACAGGGGCGGCGGCCCCTCCCCGCCATGCTCCTCGCCACCCTGCTGGCCAGCGCCAGCCTCCAGTTGCAACCCCAGGGCCCCGGCCAGGCCGACCTGCGCCTGTGCTTCGCCCCCGCGAGCCCGGCGCTGCGCTTCGAACTCCTGGTCATCGCCCAGGGCCCCGCCGGCCGTAGCCAGTCCCGCCAGAGCGGCACCGCCGACACCGATTGCCCGGTGCGCAACCGCCTCAGCCTGCCCGCCGCCAGCCACGTGGAAGCTCGGCTGAGATGGTGGGTGGACGGGGTGGAGCAGGAGCCGGTGACGGCCGAGCTATCCCTGTAAGGGCGAACTCACTTGAACTGACGAGGTAGGGTGCACCGTGCGCACCAGGGGTTGGGCGAGGCGCAGGGGCTGATCCCGCGATCGGTGCGCGCAGCGCACCCTAGGGTGGGGCAAGTGCCGACGTTGCGCCCCGGAGGTGTAGGTATCGCTTCGCGCTCAGGCGCTGGCCGGCGCCTCCGGCAAGGCTTCGCGGCCGGGAACGAAGGGCATGGTCCAGGGATTGAGTTCGCGCCCCTGGCGCTGCAGGCCCGCCCGCGCCTGCTCGATCACGCCGGCCAGGCTCGCGAGGTCGCCGTACTGATCGCTCGGGATGTGCTCGATGGACAGCATCTGCTGCCCCTGGACGTCGTGGACGCTGAGGCTGAAGCTGTCATCCGAGTCGTGGGCCTGGGCCTTGCATCCGTAGGGAACGAAGGCCTCGCAGGCCAGGCGCATGGCCGTGTGACGGGTAATGGGCGTGGACATGGCGGACTCCTGCAGGGTGGCTACCTCCGGTTGACCACCCCGCCACGGGCCCGGGTTCCGGCAATACGATGGAGGGTCACTGGATCGAAGCCTGCGCAGACCCCAGGTACTTCTTCAGGGAGGTCTGCTCCACCGGCTGGTCGCCGGCAGCCTGCCAGAGGTGGCGCTCCACGCCCTGGGCGATCAGGTGGGCCACGGCGGCCTCGATGGCCGACAGCACGCAGAGCTGTGCCGGCTCGTTGGTGGTGTAGCCGGCCTCGGCCTCCAGCAGCTCCTTGAATTCGATGAACTTGAACACGCTGGCGCTCTGCCCCACCGAGTAGATGGTCTTGGAGGTCATCACATTGGCCAGCACCATGCCGCTGCGCACGTCCACCGCCCGCAGGTTCACCGAGACCTGGTCCACCCGGTACTCGTGGGAGGCGCCTATGCCGAGGTAGCGGGCGCCTTCGCCGCCGCTGCGGACGTTGGTGTCGTAGGCGATGATGCCGCCCTCCAGCAGCAGGTTGGCGGCCTGCAACGGCGGCAGCTGGCGCTGGATGTTCGCGGGAGTGTCGGGCTTGTTCTGCGAGGCGCGGATGATCTTGCGTTCGGTCAGCACGTTCTGCAGGCCCTCGCGCTCCAGCACCATGAACCAGCCGCTGGCCTGCAGGGCGTCCACCAGCATGCTGGCGGCGCCCTGGGTGACGCTGGTGGAGAAGGAGCTGGCCGGGGTCGGCTTGTACTGCCCGGTCTGGTCGCGGAAGCCGTAGACGGCGGCCACCAGGCGGCCCTTCGGCCTGGGCAGGTCGAGCAGATCCTGATAGGTCGAAGCGCGCGGGGTCAGGGTCGGGACCTGGCCCTCGGTGTCGGCCGGCATCGGCTGGCGCACTCCGCAGCCTTGCAGGATGGCGAGCAGCAGGACCAGCATCAGCACTCTGTTCATGGTCGTGGCTTCCTGTCAGTGGACCTCAGTTGGCGGTGATACCGTCGACGACGATTTCCGACACCTCACCCGTGGCCCGGTCGGTGATCATGATGGTCAGTTCGCCGCCGTCGTCGATCATGTTGACGATGAAGGAGTCGGTGGTGAGGCTGCCGGTGTTGCCGTCCTGGATGTTGGTCAGGATCTGCGACAGCAGCCGCGACTCCAGCTGGCTGGTGAAGCGCTGCAGGGCGCTGGTGCTGGTCCGGCCGGAGAGGTCCGGGTCATCGTGGTCGTTCTGCGCCTGGGCGTTGTTGAGCAGCCAGGTGCCGTTCAGCGGGTTGCCGCCGAACGCCGGGTTGACCGGGGTGTAGACCAGTTCGGTGGCCTGGACGGAGCCGATCAGGCCGAACCCGAGCAGCCACGGGGAAAGTCTGTTCTTGTTCATAGTTCGTCCTTCTCCATGTCATGGGTGTCTTGCAGGAGGCGCTGCAGCTTCTGCTGGGCGATGGCCTCCAGCACCAGGTCCGCGGCCTCGTAGGCAACGGGTTGCAGTTCCGCGGTGTTCGGCGGCAGGAAGCGGCGGTAGAGCACGCGCTGTTCGTACTCCACCCAGACCAGGCTGCCCCAGCGGGCGTCGGGGCGTTCGCGCACCACCAGGTTGAAATCCAGCTTGCTGGTGTCGCGCAGGCGCTCGCTGAAGCCGCGATAGAACTCGTGGCCGATGTGGGAGATGGTGTAGTCGACGATGAAGCCCATGATCTCGTCTTCATCGGCGCGCGCCGTGCCCAGCGCGCAGCAGAAGACGAGGATGGCGAGCAGCGGCATGCGCGTCATGGCGTGGCCCTCGCGGGGGTGCCTTCCATGAAGGCTTTCTCGGCGACGAAGCGCCAGTCGGCGTAGCTGCCCATGCCCTCGAACTCCACCCACTCGGCGGGGAAATGCGCCTGCTTCAGCGGGCGCTGGCGGGACTGGCTGTAGAGGCCGGCGATGCGGCCGTCGAAGGAACGGATCAGGCCCCAGTCGGTGCTGCCGGTGACGGGGTCGGGGTAGAGCCTGCGCAGGTGGCGTACGGCCTGCGGAAAGCGGTTGTCTTCCAGCAGGTCTTCCAGGCTCGCCGGGTACTGGGCCACGCCCGGGGAGGCGCGGTAGTAGCTGCGCAGCGCCTGGGCGTACTGGCTGCCGACCCAGAGCAGGTCGCGTTCGCGGGCACGCTGGCTGGCGCTGGACCAGAGCTGCCCCGCGCCGGCCAGGGCCATCCCCATGAGCATCACGAGGAACAGCACGCCGAGGTAAGTGAAGCCCCGCTCACCAGTCCGCATAGAGGCTCCCGTCCCGCGCCTGCCCGGAGGCGCCGCTCTTGACGTCATAGACACTGCCCGGCGCGCCTTCCGGCGGTGGCAGCACCACCCAGAGGTCATTGCGCTCGGTGATGGGGTCCAGTGGCAGGGCGCGCAGGTAGCGCTGGGAAACCAGCTCCTCCATGGAATCAGGATAGCGCCCGGTGTCGCCGTAGAACTGGTCGAGGGCCTCGCGCATCACCGCCAGGCTCTGGCGCAGGGTGGTCTCCTTCGAATTCTCCAGGCTGGAGAAATAGCGTGGGACGGCGATGGTCATCAGGGTGGCGATGATGGCCATGACCACCAGCAGTTCGATCAGGGTGAAGCCTTTCTGCCTCGCCATCTTCACCACTCCCGGTAAGGCGTGCCGTTGAGGCCGTCGCCGCGGGCCAGGGAATAGACGTCGAACACGTCCACGCCGGGGCGCGGGTCGTCCGCCGGGCTCGCATAGGAACGCAGGCCCCAACTCTCCGCCGGCTCCAGGCGGGCGTCGGCGAAGGGGTCGCGGGGAATCCGCCGCAGGAAGAACAGGCGCTCGCCCTTGACGCTGCGCAGGTCGCGCACGCCGTCCACCAGTACCTGCAACGACGGCGGGTAGCCGGAACTGGCGACCGACTTCTCGATATGCCCGGCGTCGGCGGCCAGCTTGTAGGCATCGATGGCGTCGCGGATCTGATGCAGCGCGGTCTTGAGTTCCTGTTCCTTGCCCCGGCGGATCACCGTTTCGGCCAGGGGCGCGGCCATGCTGGCGAGCAGGCCGAGGATCGCCATGGCGATCACCAGTTCGATCAGCGAGAAGGCGGCCTGGCGTTTCATGGCTTCAGGCTCCCGCCCACGGGCGCGGGGTTGACCACCACCGTCGGCGCGCCGGGCAGCTCCACTCCCAGGGCCTCCACCGGGCCACGCACCCCGGGCACGCGCATGCTGCTCTCGGTGCCGGAGGGGAACTCCATGTCGTAGGGGCTCTGGTACGGCAGGTTGCGCACGATGCGCGGGGTGATCGACAGCACCAGTTCCGACTTGGCGAGCTGGTCGTTGTTGCTGCCGAACAGCCGGCCGATACCGGGGATATCACCGAGACCGGGGATCTTGTTGCCGCTGTTGGCCTGGTCGTTGCGCACCAGGCCGGCCAGCACCTGGGTCTCGCCGTCGCGCAGGCGCAGGGTGGTCTGGGCGTTGCGGGTGTCCACCTGGACCGGGATGGTGCCCTGCTGGGTCGGGGTCAGCGGCGTGGCGTTGCTCACCTCCAGGGCGATCTTGATGGCCACCTCGTTGTTCAGGTGCACCGTGGGCTGCACCTCCAGCTTCAGGCCGACGTCGAGGTAAGTGATGCTCTCGGTGATCACCGGGCCCTGGGTGGAGGGCACCGAGGTGGCGCTGACGATGGGCACCCGCTGGCCGATATGCACGCGCGCCTGCTCGCGGTTGCTGACGCGGATCACCGGGCTGGCCAGGGTGTTCACGTCATTGTCCTGGGCGTTGATCTTCAGCTGCGGCGACGGGGAGATGCTGATGCGGTCGGCGCCGATGCCCTTGAGCTGGTCGAGGATGGTCACCGGCGAGCCGTCGTCGTTGACCACACCGAAGGTGTTGGGCCACTGCAGGCCGAGGTCGAGGATGCGCTTGCGCGACACCTCCATCACTTCCACCTCCAGCACCACCTCGGGGTTGGACTGGTCCTGGGCCTGGAACAGCTTCTCGGCCAGGCGCACGGCGTCGGGGGTATCGCGCATGGTCAGGGTGTTGAGGCGCTCGTCGATGAACACATCGCGGGTCTTGAGCAGGGTCTTGACCAGGTTCATCGCCGTCGCCGCGTCGGTGTTGGTGAGGTAGAAAGTGCGCAGCACCAGGTCCTGGTAATCCTTCAGCTTCTGCGGCGAGTCGGGGTAGATGACGATGGTGTTGTCGTTCACCACCCGCTGGTGCAGCTGGTTCTGCTGCAGCAGCAGTTCCACCGCGTCCTCGATGGGCACGTCGCGGACGAAGATGGTGGCCTTCAGGTCCGGCCGCACATCCTTGTCGAAGATGAAGTTCAGCCCCGAGGTCTGCGCCAGAACTTCGAAGATCACCTTGAGGTTGGCGTCGCGGAATTCCAGGGTCACCGGGCGGTCCAGGCGCGAACGCAACTGCGGGTAGGGCGCGGCGGAACGGGCCTGGACCAGCTCGATGCTGCGCTGCAGTTCACGGGCGCCTTCATGCGCCGGGTCCAGGGCGAGGATGCCGCGCGCCTGGCGCGACGCCCCCACCACATCGCCGCGGCGCAGGTCGGTCTGGCCCTGGCGCAGCATGTCCTGGATATTGCGCTGCTGCTCGATCACATGCAGGCCGTCCAGCGCCCGCTGGTTGTGCTTCTCGATGCGCAGCACGCGCTCGTAGTTCAGCCGCGCGGTGGCGAAGTCGCGCTGGCTGCGGGCCAGGTCGGCGTTGCCCAGCAGGGCCTTCACCGCCCGCTCGCGCTGGGTGGTCAGGGCCATCTGCGCACCGACGTCGCGGGGCGACTCGCGGGCAGCCCGCTCCAGCTTGGCCAGGCCCTCCTCGAACTGGCCGGCGTCGATCAGGTCCAGCCCCTCGCGCTGGGCCAGGTTGGTGGCGCAGCCGGCCAGCAGCACCAGGGCGAGACAGCAGGCCAGGCGGTTCATGGCGCACGCCCCACGGCCAGGCTCTGGGCGATGTCGAGGGGCAGGTAGACCAGGGTCATGCGCTCGGGGTCGATGCGCTGGACCTTGTAGGTCTTGCCGATCAGGTCGCCTTCGCGCACCACCAGCACCTCTTCGCCGCGCAGCAGGAAGACCTGCAGCTGCTGGCGGTCGTCCAGCTTGCCGATGAAGGTGAAGGGCAGCGGTGGCGCCGTGGGCCGGGCCCTGGGCGCGGCGGTCGGGGCAGCCATCGGCGGAGGTGGCGGCGGCGCCACGTACCAGCTCTGCGCGGCGAACAGGTCGGCGGCCGGCACCGCCACCGGGGCCACCGCTGCCGGCGGCACCATCTCGGCCGGCGCGGCCTGCGGCTTCGCCATGGCCGGCCGGACGTTGCGCGGCATGGCCTGGGGTTCGGCGTGTTCGCCGAAGAATTCGGGCGCCACCGCGAGGACGGCGGCCGAGCCGAGAAATGCCAACCAGAACAGACGGCGTGCCATGGTCACCTCGCCAGGTACAGGGTCATGCGGATGCGTCCCTCGAGTTCCGAGTCGGCGATCTGCTTGCGTTGCAGGTCCACCTCTTCCAGGGCCAGGGCGGGCAGTTGCGCCTGCAGGCCGTGGAGGAATCGGCGCAGCTGCGGGTAGCTGCCGCGAACCGGCAGCAATACCTGGTAGCGCGCCAGGCGGGTGCGGGGATCGAGCCCGAGGGCGTACTCGCCGCGGGCCAGGGCGATGCCCTCCTGTTGGGCCAGGGCATAGATGCGGTCGATGGCGCCGGTGGCATCCAGCTGGGCCGGCAGGTTGCGGCGAAAATCCTCCAGCTGCCCCGCCGGCACGCCCTTGACCGGCCTGGCGGGCTCGGCGGCGCTGGCCAGCTGGGCACGGTCCGCGGCCAGGCGGCGGTCCATCTCCGCCAGGGCCTGGCGCCCCGGCAGGAAGCCGAACAGGGCGTAGCCCAGGGCCAGGCCCAGCAGCGCGCCCCCGGCCAGGCCCGGCCAGCCGAGGCGGCGCGCCTGCTCGATGAGGATCAGCCTAGGGACGCGCATCCTTCACCTCCCAGGTCGCCAGCAGGTTGAAGCGGATGGGGCGCTCGGCCTGTTCGGTGACCATCTCGTGGTTGAGCAGGGAGACGTCGCGCAGTGCGTCGCTCGCTTCCAGGTCGCGGTGGAAGGCGAGCATGGCCGGCAGGTCACGGGCTTCGGCGGCAATGCGCAGCTGGCCCTTGCGCGCATCCGGGGCCAGGGACAGCAGGGCCACGTCCTTGCGCGGCTGGGCTTCGAGCATGGCGAACAGGCCATCCCAGGGCAGGTTCATCTGCGCGGTGATGCGGCGCATCTCCGCCAGGCTGGCGGCGCGGGCCTTTTCCTCGCTGGCGGACAGCGGCGCCTGGCGCAGGCCGCGCTGTTGCAGCTGGCGCTCGATGCGCTGCAGTTCGGCGCTACGCGCCTCGATCTCGCTACACAGGTCCAGGCGGGCGACGAGCATCAGCACGCCCATCAGCATCCCGCCGCCGAGGAGTATCCAGCCGGGAATGCTGGAGACGGGGTTGTGCTGGAAGTCCAGTTCGATCGGGCGCATTCAATTCACCGTCATCGCCATGGCAAGGAGGGGGTCGTCGCCCTGCCCGTCGGGCAGCTCGGCATCCAGGTGCGCAACGCCGGCGGCGACCCGCCCGGCGCGACCCGGTGCATGCAGGTAGAGCGCGGCTGGCGCCTCATGCTCCAGGCCTTGAAGCTGGCTTTCGCGGGCGATCAGGTCGTCCAGCGCGGCAGCGCTCCCGTCCAGGGCCACCGAACGCACGGCCGTCCAGCGGCCGCCACGGGCCAGCAACAGGCTGCCGCGGCCGGGCTCGGCCACCAGGAAGAGGAAGTCATCGGCGGCCAGTGCCGGGCGAAAACGATTGAAGGCGGCCATCAGGTAGGGCTGCACCGAGCTGACCCGCATGCCGCCGGCCCTGGCCAGGACGCGCAGCTGCGCAAGCAGTTCCGCCGGCATGGCGGCGGCCAGGCGCGGGCGGCCGGCGGCCTCCGGCGACAGGCACAGCTGCCAGCCCGCGTCGAGCTCGCCGTAGATGTCCTCGAAGCAGAGGCGTGCGTAGCCGGCCAGTTCCTCGGGGCTGTTGATCGCGTCGCTCCAGGGCACCAGGCAGAAACGCGTGTAGTGGCTGCCGAGCAGCACCCGCAGGGACGCGCGCCCCGGCCTGCGGCGCTCCAGCAGGGGCTGCAGCGCCGCCAGGGCGGCCGGCCAGGCCGGGCCGCCGACGCCGCCTACGTCGGCACTGCCGAGCCACTGGCGGTCGCGGCTGCGGTACAGGCCCACGCTCTGCGGGCCGAGCACGGCGGTATAGGCCTCAGGCCACAAAGGTGACACGGTTGATCTCCTCCAGCGTGGTGCGGCCTTCGCGGACCAGGTCCAGGGCCGAGGTGCGCAGCAGGCGCAGGCCGCGCCTGACCGCCAGTTCCTTGATGCGGCTGATGGGCTGGCGCTCGATGATCAGCTGGCGCAGGTCGTCGTCCAGGCGCAGCAGCTCGGCGATGGCGGTGCGCCCGCGATATCCCGTGCCCCGGCAGCGGCCGCAGCCCGGGCAACTGACGAAGCGGTACCCGCCTGCCGTGGCCGGGTCGATGCCGGAGGCCAGCAGTTCTTCCTCGGCGGGCACCACGGCCTCGGCGCAGCTGGGGCAGGCCAGGCGGATCAGGCGCTGGGCGAGCACGGCGTTGAGGGCGGAAACGAAGCTGTAGGGGTCCACCTCCATCTGGGCGAAGCGGCCGATCACGTCGAACACGTTGTTGGCGTGGATGGTGGTGAACACCAGGTGGCCGGTGAGGGCCGACTGCACGGCGATCTGCGCGGTATCGGGGTCGCGGATCTCGCCAACCATGATCTTGTCCGGGTCATGCCGCAGGATCGAGCGCAGGCCACGGGCGAAGGTCAGGCCCTTCTTCTCGTTCACCGGGATCTGCAGCACACCGGGGAGCTGGTACTCCACCGGGTCTTCGATGGTGATGATCTTGTCCACGCCGTGGTTGATCTCGGTGATCATGGCGTAGAGCGTGGTGGTCTTGCCGCTGCCGGTGGGGCCGGTGACCAGCACCATGCCATAGGGCTCGGCGGCCAGCCGGCGCAGGCTGCGCAGGGTGCCGTCCTCGAAGCCCAGGGCCTCCAGGCGCACGCCATGGACCTGGTCGGCCAGGTCCTGCTTGTCCAGCACCCGCAGTACCGCGTCCTCGCCGAAGATGCTCGGCATGATGGACACGCGGAAGTCGATTTGCCGGCCGTTGATGCCGATCTTGAAGCGGCCGTCCTGGGGCACGCGCTTCTCGCCGATGTCCAGCTCGGCCATCACCTTGACCCGCGAGATCACCTGCTCGGCCAGTTCCACCCCGGCTACCCGACTGGCGCCGCCCAGCACGCCGTCGATGCGGTACTTGATGGACAGGCCGTTGCCGGTCATGCCCAGGTGGATATCGCTGGCGTGCAGCTTGAGGGCGTCATAGAGGGTGGAGTTGACCAGCTTCACCACCACGCTGGAGTCTTCGCTGATGCGCGCCAGGGAGAGGGTTTCCAGGGCCTCGCCTTCCTGGGCGACGCCGGTCTCGGCCTGCAGCGACTCGACGGCGTGGAAGCTTTCTTCATGGCGTTCGAGGAAGGCCGCCAGTTCGCGGGGGTGGACCAGATGGAGCGGCGCGCCCTGGCGCTGCTCTTCGATCCAGGCCAGGCGCGCCTCGTCGAAGGGGTCGGCGAAGACCCCCAGGGTTTCGCCATCCAGCTCCAGCAGCACGAACTCGCGCTTCAGGGACTGGGCCAGGGGAATGCGCTCGAAGGCGGGGGTACCGCGGCCCAGGGCCTCGAAGGCCAGCACCGGGTAATGCAGGGTGTTGCCCAGACACCGGGCGAAGGTTTCCGGCGGCAGGTCGGCCAGTTCGTCGAGGGCGTCAACCAGGCGCTGCCCCAGGTCGACCGAACGCTTGCGCGCGGCGCGCATCAGTTCGGTATCGAAGCGCTCCGGTTCCGGCTGCGCGTGGGGATGGCTGTCCATGTTGTGCCTCCGAGGGTCCTGGCGATCCGGCCATGCCGGAACTCGCCCTCGACTGGACATACGCACGCATCGTGCCAGCCGTTTTTGTCCCTGGAGGGGGCGCTAAGTCGCTGATTTCAAATGGAGGTATTTCCCCCGCCAGCGGGGGTTTCCCCAAAACCGGGGGAATGGCCGATTTCGGCCTTGTGCCAGACCCCAGATATGGGGAAGGGGGCTGGAAGCTGGAAGCTGGAAGCTGGAAGCTGGACGAATTGTCCCCGTGCGTAGGGTGGATGTCGCTCTTTACATCCACCAACGGCGCCCGGCCGAGCCCCCAATGGTGGACCGGTGAAGCGTGGTCCACCCTACGGGATTGGAGGCTGGAAGCTGAACGAATTGTCCCCGCCCGACCGCATGGGTTTCGCTCCGCTCTACCCATCCTACGAGCTGCGGCTTTTCGTCCAGCCTTCAGCCTTCAGCGCTTTTGTCGGCTCTTGTCTTAGAGCCCGACGAGCACCTCCACCCTGCCCTTCTCGCGCAGTTTCTCCAGCGCCGCCTCGCGGCCCTGGGCCACGCGTTGGCCGGTGAGGTACTGGCGCACCAGGGCCAGGCCGCGTGCTTCGTCCATGGCCGGGTCGAGCTGCAGCTTGAGGCCATCGTAGGTGGCGCGGACTTCCTCGTCGCTGGGCGGAGTCACCTCGGCCAGTTTGTCCAGCACCCGGCTGGCCACCAGTTCGTGGCGCAGGTAGTCGCGGTAGTCGGCCTCGTCGAAACCGGCTTCCTCCAGGGCACGGGCGAAGCCCTGGGTGTCGCCGAAGGCGGCCTGCATCTCGGCCAGGCTGGCGGCGATCTCCTCGTCCGTCACGCTCACCTCGAGGCGACCGGCCTCCTGCCAGAGCAGCTCCTTGTCGATCAGCTGTTGCAAGGCCTCGCGCTTGAGGCGCTTGTAGACCGCCGGACTGCGGATGGCGCCCACCTGGCGGCCCTGGATCTTCAGGTAGTCGGCGAAGTGCCGCTCCAGGCGGAAATTGCTGATGTCGGTGCCGTTGACTCGCGCGGCGATGCCGGTCTCGCCGGCCAGCACCAGGGGCGTGAGCACGCCGATGATCAGGCCGAGCCAGGGATTGCCTTTCATGCCTATAGCCTCGTGTCGACTTTTACGAACCGCCCCAGCGGACGGAAGCTCTGCCCGTCCAGGTCCACCGTGACGATATGCGCCCCCGCCAACCCCATGCGCTGCCCCGGGCCGAAACTCAGTGCCGGGGTCAGGCCGGTAGGGAAGCCGTGCAGCGCCTCCAGGGCACTGACCAGCTTCTCGCGGCTGGCGTCGCGACCGGCGCGCTTGAGTCCCTCGCCGAGCAGCACGGCGGCGCAGTAGGCGCCGACCTGGAGCAGCGCATGCTGGTCGCCCAGGCCCTGGCTGCGGCGGATTTCCTGCAGCGCCGCCTCGCCTGCCGGCGTCCAGTCGGCAGGCATGAAGGGATAGGCGAGGAACAGTCGCCCGGAGAAGCGCGGCGGGATGCCCAGGGCGCTGCCGGCCACCTGGGCCGAGGCGGCGAACAGATAGGGCGTCAGGTCCGCCGCCTGGAGCTGGTCGGCCAGCCGGACGAAGGCCTCCGACTGGCCAAGGAAGAACACTCCCTGGGCGCCCTTCGCTGCATGGCCGAGGGCGCCATCATTGCTTGTGGCGTCGTAGTCCAGCAGGCGCACGCGCGACCAGCCCTGGCCCATCAGGCGCAGGGCTAGGGCTTCGGCCAGTACCTGCTGCCGGTCAGTACCGGGATAGGCCACCACGGCTTCCGACCGCTCCAGGCCCAGGTCGCTACTGGCATAACCGGCCAGGGCGAAGAGCTGTTCTCGCAGCCCCGGCAGCACGTTGAACACCAGGGGGTCGAAGCGGGTTTCGGTGGACAGCGCCAAAGGACCGACCAGGGGTACGCCAGCCTTGCCCAGCAGCCCGGCGAGGTCGGCATCCCGCACCGGGACCAGGGGCGCCAGCAGGGCGAAGACCTGGTCCTGGCCCAGCAACTGCTCCAGCGCGCGCTCCGTGCTTTGCCGGTCCGTGCCCGGGTCGCGCACCACCAGGGTCAATTGCCGGCCGTGGATGCCGCCGGCCCGGTTGACCTGGGCCAGGGCGCCACGCAGCACCGCTTCCACCGTATCGCCCAGCTCGGCAAGCGGCCCCTCGGACGGCAGCAGGGTACCGAGGCGCAGTTCGGCTTCCTGCACGCCCGGGTCGCGGTCGTCCTCCAGGCGCTTGAGGTAGGCGGTGAGGTTGGCCATGTCGCGCAGGGACATGACGAAGCGCGGCATGGCCGGGTCCAGGCGGTTGCCGGCGGGGTCGCGGCCTTCGCTCACCGCACGGGCCAGGGTGCCCTCGTCATAGGGGCCATGGCTGCGACCGTTGGCCTGCACCTGGCCGTAGGGGCGGGATAGGCGCCGCCAGGTGATGTCCGGCGGCCGCACGCCGCCTTCGGGGCGGCCCCGGCCATCGGCGCCATGGCAGTTGGCGCAGGGCATCACCGCCGCCGGCACCAGGGTGTCGGCGGCGCCGACCCGCGCGCTGATCTCGCCATTGGCCGAGCCCAGCCCTTCCAGGTAGATGCGCCGGCCGGCCGCCTCCCCGGGGCTGAGATCCAGCGCCAGGGCCGCCTGGGCGAACAGGGTGACCAGCAGCAGCGCCCGCCACATGGCCCGTTCCTCAGCGACCGGCCACGGGCAGGGTCATCAGTTGCAGGCGCTGGGCGATGGCGTCTACCGGCGCGTCGGGGCGGATCCTGCTCCAGCGCTTGTTCGGCACGTCGCCGGCGATCAGCAGGGTGGAATGGGCTTCCGGGCTTTCCCCCAGCTGGCCGAGGCGGGCCAGCACCAGGTCCATGTCGGCCTTGTCGCCGGTGAGGAAGATCCAGTTGGGCGAGTCCACCCCATGCTTGGCGGCGAAGGCCTTGAGCACTTGTGGGCTGTCGTTCTCGGCATCGCTGGTGAGGGAGATGAAATACACCTGCCTGGCCAGCTCCTCGCCCATGGCCGCGCGCACCTCCTTGAGCTTGCGGGTGATCAGCGGGCAGGCGTCGTTGCAGTGGGTGAAGATCACATTGAGCAGCACCAGCCGCCCCTTGAGCACGTCGCTGTAGAAGCGCACCTCCTGCCCGTCCTGGGTGCGCAGCAGGGTGTCGGTGAAGTAGGTCTGGGCGTCCCGGGTGCCGCCGGCGGCCAGGGGCCGGGCGGCGGGTGCATCGGCCGGCACGGCCGGGCGTTCGTCGTGGCCTTCGTGGGCCAAGGCGCTGGAGACCAGGCCCAGGGCCAGGGCGAGCGGAATCAGGCACTTCATCAGCGGGTCTCCTGGGCCAGGGCGGTGCGGTCATGGCCGTCGTGTTCGCGGGCGGCGCTGAGTTCGTCGACCCGCGCCAGCAGCACCGCCGGGTCGGTGAAGCCGTAGAAGCGCGTCCACTGCTGGCTGCGGCCGTCGCCCACCATGATCAGCGGCGGATGGTCCTGGTAGTTGGCGGTCCAGGTGCCGAGGCCCTTGAGGGTGTCGGCCACCGCCTCGCTGCTGCCGGTCAGCCAGCTCCAGCCCGGGCCGGCCTGATAACGCCCGGCGAACTCGCGCAGGCGTTCGGGGGTGTCGCGCAACGGGTCGATGCTCAGGGAGATCAGCTGCACCTCGCGACCGGCGCGGTCGCCCAGCTGCTTCTGCAGCTTCTGCATGATCGCCGAGACCACCGGGCAGACGGTAGTGCAGCTGGTGTAGACGAAGCCCATGACGACGATGCGCTCGCCCACCAGGTCATCCTTCAGGCGCAGCGCGCGGCCGTCCTGGTCCAGTAGCGGCACATCGGCGAAGGCCACCTGGGCGCCCTGGGCCAGGTGCTGGGCATGGGGGTTGCCGGCTTGCCCGGCCATGTGCCGCGCGTGCTCTTCCGGGCTGTGGGCCTGGGCCTGGAGGGCGGCGAGCGCCAGCAGGGCGATGGCGATGCCTGACTTCAGAAATTCCATGGCGTGCTCCTTACGGGTTGGTCGGCGCCTGGGCCGCAACGGCGCGCAGGCTGGCGTAGGGTTGCGAGCCGAAGGGCATGCCCAGGGAGGCCGAGCCCACGTGCAGGTAGTAGGCACCGGCCCTGTCCAGGGCCAGCGGCGCTTCGTAGATGCCTTCGCCCACTTCCACCGCCGCTACCTCATGGGGGCGCGAGGCCGGGGCCTGGAAGTAGCGCACCCGCAGGTCGGCGATACCGGCCTGGGGCTGGTCGGCGCTGCCCAGGACCACGCGGAAGCGTGCCTTGGCCGGGGTACCGGCGGTGACCTGGGGCTGGGCGAGGAGGAACTCCACCCGCGGCTTGCTGCGCTGGGCGGCCAGGGCCTTGTTCGGCTGCACCTCGGCGCTGAAGCAATGGGCGATTTTCGGCTGGTTGAGCAGCACCGCCAGGTCGAACCTGCCCGGTGCCGGCAGCTTGATCCGGCTGCTGAACAGGCCCGGCTCCAGCTCGCGCATGCTGCGGTCGATGACCCGCGCGGCGCGGGAGGTGTGGCCGCGGTTGAGGTAGCCGGTCATGGGGGCGTTCATGCCTTCCATGTAGAAGTAGGTGGTGTTGTCCACCGGGTTGACCACGAACACCGCGCCCTCGTCGCGGGCCTGGCTGAGGCCATCGGCCAGCGGCAGGTCGCCGGCCAGCTTGGGCGCCGCCGGCCCCGCCTCGAAGGCCTGGACGATGACCTGTTTGCCTTTGCCCAGGGACTCCAGGTTGATCATGCTCACCCTGGGCGACGCCAGGCCGCGCACATAGGCGTAATTGCGGGTGAACACCAGTTGGTAGGGCTCGGCGGTGACCTCGGTGCGCTGGACGATCTCGTCGCTGCCGGCATCCAGCACCAGCACCTGGTCCTCCAGGCTGTTGAGCGCCAGGCCGAAGCGGCCATCCTGGGTGAAGCGCAGCGGCCCGAGGCCCTGGCCGGCCTCGATCACCTTGCGCACCTCGAGGCTGCGGGCGTCGATCACGGTGATGGTGCCGGCCTTGCCGTCGCTCACGTAGAGGGCTCCGGAGAGCGTCGAGACGGCCAGGGACAGCGGGCTCGGCCCGGTCTCGATGTCCTGCAGCTTCTTCAGGCTGGCGACATCCACCACCGTCACCCGGCCGGCGTCGCGGCTGCTGACGAAGGCATGGCGCGAGTCGGCGCTGAAGGCGATCTCGTGGTGGCCGCCGCCGGTGGCGAGGGTGGCCACGGTCTTGCGCGACTGGGTGTCGATCACGGTGACGCCGCCCTCTTCCCCACGCCGGGCGTTGTTGCCGACCCAGAGGTAGCGGCCGTCCGGCTGCAGGGCCACGCGCACCGGCTCGGGACCGGCGGGCAGGTTGCCCAGCACCTTGAATTCGTCGGTGTCCACCACTGCCACTTCGCCGGCGCTGGGCATGGAGACGTAGAGCAGGCGGTCGTCGGCGCTGGCGGCCCAGTCCATGGGCGGACGCTTCAGGGCGATGCGGGTCAGAGTGCTGGTGATGCCGCCCACCGAGGTCACCGGGTCGATCACGGTGAGGGCGGAGTCCTTGTTCATCACCACCAGGTAGTAGCTGTTCAGGTCCACCAGCGGGCGGGCACTGAGCACGCCCTTGAGGTAGGTGCCGATGCGCACCTTGCACTGGTCGGCCTGGCCGTCGGGCAGCGCCTGGTCGAGCCAGGCTCCCGGCACCTGCCCGGCGAGCGGCTGGCCGGTGGTGGCATCGGTGATGCGCAGACGGATGTCGGCGAACATCCCTTCGGTCAGCACCCCGTCGCTGCCCAGCGGCCGCGCCTCGAACTCGATGGCCACGCCATCGCGCACCAGGCGGTTCTTCGCCTCGGCGGCGCTGTCGGCCGCGGCGGCCTGGGTGGCCAGCAGGCCGGTGAACAGCAGCAGGCTCGACGCTTTCTGTAGGGTATTCACCTGGCATCCCTCCCCTCTTCCGGACCTCGCCCTGATGCGGCAGCAATGGCTGTGCCATTCAAGAAATGGCTTTTGGCTCAACAGATTGCGATCCAGGAGGGGAAAGAAACCGGAATTTTCCCCACCGCTTTCCCCTCTTTTGGGGTCAGTCCGGCGGGCAAAAAAAATCGCAGGCCGGACTGGCCTGCGATTTCTGCCGATGGGTTGTAGGGTGCACCGGGTTCCTGCGGGAGATTCCACGTCAATCGCCACGTAGGATGGGTAGAGCGGAGCGAAACCCATGCTGTCGGATCGGTGGGTTTCGCAAGCTCGCGGAATGCCGCCCGACTCATCCTACAGAGCTGCCCCGAAGCGAATCCGGGGCAGCTGCGCTGCCCTTGGCGAATGAATTCGCCCTACAGGATCTCCGTGCATTGAATTGAAAACGACTGTGGGGGCGCATTCGCCCACACAGTCGGTCAACTCACAATCGTTCCTCCCTCACGGCTCGTCGGTCACCCGCAGCAGCCCCCAGACCCCGCCGACGTTGCCGAAGGCGGCGTAGTCCCGGTACAGGTAGTCCCCCGGCACCGCGTTGGCGCCACCGGCGCTGGGGATCGACAGGCTGAAGTGGGCCGCCGGCAGCACGCTTTCCTGGGCACCGATGTACATCGCCGCCGGGTTGAGGCCGAAGCGGGTCGAACCGACACCGGAATTCTTCAGCGGGTAGCCCCAGACATCCAGCTTCTCGGACAGGAAGGGGTTGAACGCCCACAGGTGCCCGTCGAGCTGGAAGGTGATGCCGCGACTGCCGCCCGAGGGCATGGTCACGTGGGTACGGAACGGCTGGCCGGGCTTGACCTTCATGATCGGGGTCTGCGGATCGCCGCCCACCAGCTCGTTGCTGTAGGCCATGTGCGCGTTGGGCACGTCGGCCCAGCCGTGGCCCTGGGCGTGGCCGAAGGGCGCATCCGGCGCCTTGCCGAAGCGGTACCACAGGGGCTCGCTCCTGTAGTTCACCGCCATGCCGGAGTTGTCCTTGGGATCGGCGGGGATGCCGAAGCCCTCGGAGGCCATGTTCTCCACCGGCCGGCCGTCGGCCCAGCGCATGTTCAGCGACTTGTGCAGCACCAGCGAGAAGTCGCGGTACGGCGTGCCGGACAGCGGGGTCACGGTGGCGGCGGCGCGGCTGGCCGCGTCCTCGGCCCAGGTGGCGCCCTGGGGTGCGATGCTCATGGCGCCGGCCAGGCCCTTCTGGCCCTGCTTGATCGGGTCGGCCGGCAGCAGGTTGAAACCGCCGAACTCGATCGGGGTAGCGATGATGTTGTCGACGCTGCGGCCCAGCTGGGTCACCGGCTTGCCTTCGCGCTCCAGGTGGCCGACGTAGAACTTGTAGCTCTTCGACGGCCAGGCGCCGCCCGCCGCGCCGCGTGGCTCGACGGTCTGCACCGGGTTGATGCCGACGTTGAAGCCGTCCGCCCTGGTCATGTCGTAGGCCAGCAACTGGGCGTGCAGGCCGACATGGCTGGAGGGCCGCATCATGTTGTTGTTGAAGGTGGTGGAACCCAGGCCGCTGTTGCGGTCGCGCTTGACCAGGCCCTGCAGCACCGCGTAGGTCGGCAGGTCGGGCATGACCTCCGGCAGGCGGTTCTCCAGGGTGATGTTGACGCAGTCGCCGGCGGCGGCGCGCAGCACCAGGGGTTCGACCGGGACGCCGGGCTTCAGCTTGCCGGTGAGCGGGTCGAGGTCGGCCTTGCGCACATAGAGGATGGCGGTGGGGTCATGTAGCGGGCCGGACTGGCCGCCGATGGTGAAGACCTCGCCGTCCTCCTCGTCCACCACAGTGGCCTGCGGGATGCTCAGCGGCCGCGAGTTGAACACCAGGGTGCCGCCCTGCGGGTTCAGCGGGCCGCCGGCATGCATGCCCGCCCCGGCCGGGTCGCTGATGGCCAGGCCCAGGGGGTTGGTGAGGATGTCGTTGGCCAGGGCCGCGACTATCTCGTAGTTGCGCTGCACCGTGGTACGGGTCCCCACGCCGTTGGGGTTGGGGCTGAAGCGCGGGCACACGCCATCGAAGGCGGAGGTGTTGCGCGAGGACACCGGACGTGGGTTGTTGGGCAGCGCATAGAGGTCGGCGCGCGGCTGGGTGTAGTTGCGCATCACGCCCCAGATGCCGTTCCAGTAGCCCTCGATGGACGCGTCCAGGCTGTACAGGTAGTCGGCAGCCTCGATGGCGGTATTGCCGGACATCATGGTCACCGGGGCGACGAAGCCCATCTGTTCCGAAATGCCCACCATCTGCGAGGCCTTCCAGCCCGAGTTGCCGCTGTTGCCGAAGCCGGTGCCGCCATGCAGCCACTTCACCCCATGGATGGTGACGTTGTGCTCCTCCTCGTGGCCGCCGGCGTGCATGCGCAGGCGCACGTTGTCGCCGGAGTAGGCCCGCAGCAGCGGGGTGAAGGGGTCGCCGGGCAGGTCGCCGGCGGCATTGATGTGCGGCGGGAAGGCGGTGCTGGCGCCGGTGGGTCCGGTGGCCGAAGTGATGGCGCTGGGGGCCAGGTTGAGCGCCGGGATGGCGCGGTCGGTACGGCTCTGCAGGGCATGGGCGAGATCCCCCGGCAGGCCGTCGGCCTGCATGCCGGGCTTGCCGTCCGGCGCCATCTTCTGCGGGTCGAAGATGCGCAGGCCCACCGGCTCGTTGCGGTAGTTGACGACGAACATGCCGGGGTCATCCACCGAGATGGCCTGCGGGCAGGGGCGGTTCGGGCAACCGAGGACCTGGCCGCCGGCAGACTCGCGCACCGATTCGAAGAGGTTCGGACCGGACTGGCGCACCGGCGGGTTGATGGCGTAGCGGAAGCTGTCCATGGACGTCGGGTAGGCGCCGGCGTCCGGGATGCCGTCAGGGCCGGCGCCGACATACACGCCCGCCTCGTAGGCATGCTGGAAGTCGCTGTACTCCATGAAGAACTCGCGGAAGCTGTCGTTCTTGCCGTCGCCGTCCAGGTCGCCGGTGGCGATCACCGCCTGCCAGGAGGTCGGGCCGCCGTCCTGCCGTGCGCCACTGTAGAGCGGCTGGCCGGTCTCGGCGTGGTACCAGCTGGAGCCGGCCGGCTCGGTGAGCACGGTGGCGTAGAGGCCGAGCTGCTGGTGGGTGGACGGGCCGAAGTGGTCGTGGGTGAAGATGTTCCCCAGGCCACGGTCGACGCCGTAGGTGTTGATCAGCGGGTCGGCGAACCAGCGTTGCAGGGTGGTGCGGGCACCCAGCCAGTCGGCGCGACCGAACTGGCCGAAGTACGGGTGTTGCCTGGCCACCGGGCAGTCGGCGGTGCCGTCGCGGGCGTCGCCTTCGCTGCACTGGTTGTACTCGCGGATGGCCTGGATGCGTTCCACCACGCTGGCCGGCGAGAGGGTGCCGTCCTCGTAGTTCCAGCCGTTGGCCGCGCCGTCGGCGGCGGTCAGGTCCCACTTCGGCAGGTGGATATGCTGGCCGACGATGTCGGTGGGGGTGCGCACCTGGTAATCGTCCAGCTCGTACACCGACGGGATCAGGTTGGTGTGCTGGAACATGGTGCAGTCGAAGGTATTTATCCGCATCACCAGCGGTTCCGGCGGCTGCTGCTTGTTGATCACCAGCCAGGCGTCTTCCCACAGGGCGGTTATACGGGTTTGCGGGAAGTGATAGCCGACCTTGTTGAACACCGCGTCGAACTGTATGGCGGCTGCCTTGTAGGTCCGTGGGCGATCGGCGGTATAGACCGAACTGCCGGTGAATGACATGGCGCCGCCGGTCTCGCCGCTGTTATAGCGGCCAACGGCGGAGGCCTGGGTCAGGCGCTTGCCGGTGTCGTCCATGCAAGGCTCGTAGTAGGGAGCGCCGGCCACCGGCAAGGCGCCGTTGGTGCGGAAGTCCCTGGCCTGCACGGCGCCGCCGGGCAGCACGGCGAAGCTCGGGTGACTGGGCTTGGCGTGGAAGGCCATGGCCGATTGTTCGACATCGGTGCCCTCTTCCGGCAGGAACACGGCCTTGGCGCGATGGACCACCTTGGAGAAGTCCAGGGCGCTGGTCACCACTTCAGCCTCGCCGCCGGCGGACACGCCGTCCAGGGTGTGGCGCGGCAGGCCGCCGTCCCAGCCACCGGCCTGGGCCGGGTCGAGGTTGGCCCACAGGGCGTTGCCGGAGTCGCGCAAGGCCTGGGCCTTGGCGGCGTCGAGCATGTCCAGCGGCGGGGTGCTGGGGCGTTGGCCGACGGTGTTCTCGATGCCACCGATCCAGAAGGGGAAGCCGGGGTTCTTCAGGGTGCCGTCGGCGTTGCGGTTGGCGTTGCTGCGGTCCACCAGGGCCACGGAGCCGACCGCGGCGCGTTCGGACGCCTGGCTGGAATCGTCGCCACCTTCCTCCGCTTCGTCGTCATCGCCCAGATCGGCCAGCAGTTCGTCGGCGTACTTGGGCACCACGGCCACCTTGCCCGGCATGGGCGGCATGGCCTTGCCCGGCAGCGGGACTATGGCGGGAATCGGCGTGCCGGCGACTATCTCGCCATCCGGCAGGGCGCGGGCACCGGCTGCCGGCAGGCCGCTGCGCAGTTCGAAGGGTTTCTTGTGGAAGCCGCCCTCGCCTTCCTCGGACACCGCCAGGCGGGTGCCTTCCTCGAACACGTCGTGGATGCGCCACATGGACCACATGCCCTGGGCGAAGTGCGGGTAGAAGTGGCAGTGGTAGATGGCGTCGCCGGCGGTGCGGTTACGGTTGCCGGAACCGCCGTTGGCGATCTCGTAGGTGTAGCCGGAGCCCGGGCCTATGCCCTGGGCGTCCATGTAGTCGGAGTTGTCGTCGTTGGGGTTGAACAGCCACTGGTGGCCGTGCAGGTGGAAGATGTGCTGCTCGTAGCCGTTGTGGCTGTTGCGAAAGCGTACCGCGTCGCCGATGTAGCTGTGGGCGACGTTGGACGGCTCGGCCGGGAACAGCGCCATGCTGGCCTTGACCCCGGTGGTGCCTTGCGGCGGCACCTCGCCCGGGCGGATGTTCTCCAGGCCGACGTTGGCCGGCACGTCCACCTGCATGGCGATGTCGCCCACGGTGTGGGCGCTGAGGAAGAACTCCTCGTAGGCGCAGGACAGGCAGTCGTGCATGGGGCCGACGCCGAGGCGGTTGGCCACCACCTCGGCGCCGATGCCGCCGGCACCGTAGTTGATCATGAAGGCGTCGCGGGTCGGCTCCAGCACATGGCCGAACACCGGGTCTGCCCAGTAGCCGGGGAAGGCCTGGGCCACGGCGTTTTCGTCATGGAACACGGAGGAGAAATCGCGGAAGGGCTCCAGGCGGTTGGGCAGTGCCGGGTTGCGCTTGCCGTAGCTTTCCAGCGGGTAGGTATTGGCCGGGAAGCTGCCGTCGTCCTTCGGCCCCATGACCACCGCATCGGTGTCGCTGGAGACGATTTCGCCGTTGTCCATCATGGCGATGACCGGCAGCCCCGCCTTGCCTTCCTCGATCCAGGGGGACTGCTGCGGGTAGCGCACCTCGTAGTCGATGATCGGCTGGCCAGCGGGGGTACGGCCGGTGGTGGCCAGGCGCATTTCTTCTTCGGTGATCACGTTGCGGTAGGTGCGCGCGCCCTTGGGCAGCACCACCACCTGGGCGAACAGGCCGTTGGCGGTATTGCCGCCGGTGCCCTCGCCGCCGAAGGTGGCGCCATAGCTGGTGGCGGCGAACGCCCCCTCGCGCTCGGCGTAGAGGGTATAGCTGCGGCTGCCTCCGGGCGGGATCAGGCTGTTCTGGTTGCGCCCGGCATTGGTGGCGATGTCGCCGATGTCGTTGACCGCCTGCAGGCCGTTGACCTGGAAGCCCACATGGCGGTCGGCGACCTGCTCGTCCTTCTTGAACAGCGGGTCGTCCGGATTGTTCGGGTTGGCCTGGTAGGCCAGCAGATTCTGCAGGTTGATGGTCAGGCAGTCGCCGGCGGCCACCCGCAGCACCAGCGGACGCGGGCGCTTGTCCGGGCGCAGCGCCACTTCGCCGGGCACTGCGGCGCCGCCCTGGCTGAGCGGCACATCATTCTTGTCCAGCACATCGCGGCGCAGGGCGAACATCATTCCGTTGATGTTCTGCGCCCCCAGGCGGTTGAACATCAGCGGCTGGTCGAGCGCCACCACGTTGGCCACCAGGTTCCGCTCGCAGCGGATCGCCGCCAGGGCGTCCTCGGTGGAAAAGAGCGCGCCCAGCAACAGGAGGGCGCCCCCAAGATAAAGAGATGCCCTCGGGGCACGATTGGAAATGGGGTTTGCACTGTTCGAAGGGTTAGTCCGTTTCATCTTGGCTGACCTCGGTATCAGGTGCACGGATGCCAATAGAGGGCAGGACTGTCCGAGCAATGCCTGTGCCATCACGCCAAGTGCTTTCAATTCAATGGGATAGGATCGGAAATCGGGTATTGGCCAGTATTTCCCCCACCCGATTCCCACCCATTTCCCCGGTTTTCTGGGGGGTGGGGCGAGGGTGGTGATGCGGGTCTTCTCAGCTTTGACATCGGGGCGCGCCGTGGCCCCGTAGGGGGATAACGCTCTTTTATCCACCAGCGAAGTCAGGCGGAACTCCGATGGTGGACAGAAAAGCGCTGTCCACCCTACCCGGCTAGCTATTGCGCCGTGTCAGCCGAACAGGGTGGATGGAGGGCTGAAGGCGCCCCGCATCTGGGGAATTTCCCCACTAGCGGGGGCGTTTCGCGTCGGCCTGCAGGCGCTGGTAATGCCCCAGCACACTGGGTACGTAACGCTGGGTTTCCGGGTAGGGGGGAATGGCGCGATTGTAGGCGAGCACGGCCCCGGGGCCCGCGTTGTAGGCGGCCAGCGCCAGGGACAGGTCGTTGCCGAACAGGGTCATCATGCGTTTGAGGTAGCGCGCGCCGCCGCGCACGTTGGCGGTCGGGTCGAAGACATCGTGCACGCCGAGGTCCTTCGCGGTGTCTGGCATCAGCTGCATCAGCCCGGCCGCGCCCTTGGGCGAGAGCGCGGAAGGGTCGTAGTTGGATTCGGTCTGGATCACCGCGTGCAAGAGCTCCGCCGGCAGGTCGTAGTCGAAGGCAGCCTGGGCCACGATCAGGGCGTAGCGTGAAGCCTTCCGCGGGCGCTTGCGCGAAGGTGCGGCCAGGCTGGGAGCCTTGGCCATCCTGGGTTTCTCGCGGGCCACGCGAACCTGCTTGCGGTCCGTTCGATGGATGTTGGTGAGGGTGACGGTACCGTTGGCGGACACCACCTGGTAGATATCGGCACGGGTGTCATGAGCGGTGGTCGCAAGGATGCTGAACAGCACCAGGGCAGGCACTTTCATCGTTGTTCTCCCCTGTGCGGGCCGATGCCCTTCGGGTTGTTGGGTGCTGTACCGTCAGCAAAGCACGTGCCGGATGATCCGACCGGCGATGTGTCGCTTCTCTCGCCCGCTCGTCGTGCACAGCTCTTGCATGGTCGCCTCCACTGACCCGCAGCGGAGGCTCCCATGAAGATGCGTCGTCGAACCCTGCAAGGATTCACCCTCCTCGAACTCCTGGTGGTGCTGGTGGTGCTCGGCCTCTTGGCCGGCATTGTGGCGCCCAAGTATTTCAATCAGCTGGGCCGTTCCGAAACCAAGGTGGCCCGTGCGCAGATCGAGGGGCTGGTGAAGGCCCTGGATATCTATCGGCTGGAGGTGGGCCGCTATCCCAGCACCGAGCAGGGCCTGACCGCGCTGGTGAGCGCGCCTTCCGACGAGCCGCGCTGGGCCGGCCCGTACCTGCAGAAGGAGGTGCCCCAGGATCCCTGGGGACGCGCCTACGTCTACCGCTCCCCCGGCGAGAACGGTGACTTCGACCTGCTCACCCTCGGCAAGGACGGCCAGCCAGGCGGCGACGGCGAGAACGCCGAAGTCACCAGCTGGCAGTGATCCCCATGCGCTTCCTGGTAAAGGCGGTACGGGCGCAGCCCGGGGTGGTCGCGCTGGTGGTGGAGGCGGCAGACCGCGAGGATGCCCGCCGACAGACGGAAGCCCAGGGCCTGCGCGTACTCGCCCTGCAACCGGAACGGCGCTGGGCGCTGCGGGGCTGGCGCCGGCGCGAGGGCTTTGCGCTGCTGCTGTTCAGCCAGGAGCTGACGACCCTGCTGAACGCCGGGCTGGCCTTGATCGATGCCCTGGAGTCCCTGGCCGAGAAGGAGGCCGACCCGCAGGCACGCAAGCTGCTGGGCGGCCTGGTGCGCCTGCTCTATGAGGGCAAGTCCCTGTCCCAGGCGCTGGCGCAGTTCCCTGCGGTGTTTCCCGCGCTCTATGTGGCCCTGGTGCAGTCCAGCGAGAAGACCGGCGCGGTGGGCGATGCCCTGGGCCGCTACGTGGCCTACCGCACGCGGATGGACGAGGTGCGGCAGAAGATCATCAGCGCCTCGGTCTATCCGGTGCTGCTGTTGCTGGTGGGCTGCGGGGTGCTGCTGTTCCTGATGGGCTACGTGGTGCCGCGCTTCAGCCTGGTGTTCGAGGGGCTGGGCGAGAACCTGCCCTGGTTGTCCCGGGTGCTGCTGCACAGCGGGTTGTTCCTGCATTCGCACCAGGGGGAAGTATTCGGCGGCGCCGCCCTGGCACTGCTGGCGCTGGTAGTGCTGCTGCGCCGGGAAGGCGTGCGCCGCGCCCTGGCGCGCCAGGTGGAGCGCCTGCCGGCGATCCGCGAGCGCCTCCAGGTCTACGAACTGGCACGCTTCTACCGCTCCCTGGGCATCCTGCTGCAGGGCGGCATCCCCATCCTCACCGCCATCGGCATGGTCCGCGGCCTGCTCGGCGCCGCCTCGCGCCCACGCCTGGACCAGGCCGCCGCACGCATCCGCGAAGGCCAGGCGCTGTCCCGTTCGCTGGAGGAACATGGCCTGGCCACACCGGTCTCGCTGCGCATGCTGCGGGCCGGCGAGCAGTCCGGCAACCTGGGGGAGATGATGGAGCGCACCGCCGATTTCCATGACGAGGAAACCAGCCGCTGGATCGAATGGTTCGTGCGCCTGTTCGAACCCCTGCTGATGACCTTCATCGGGCTGATCATCGGGGTGATCGTGATCCTGATGTACATCCCGATCTTCGAGTTGGCGTCGAGCATCCAGTAGGAGCGAATTCATTCGCGAGGAGCCGCCCGCCCCATCCCGGGGGCTGAGTGGGCCAGGTAGGGTGCGCCGTGCGCACCGGCGGTTTGACGTGGTGCCGAAGCCGATCCCGGAATCGGTGCGCGCAGCGCACCCTAGGGTCCAGGCCAGGCGAAAGGGGGCGGTCTTGTGCACGGGGAGGATTCGCCCCCTTCCAGCGGGCCAGCGCAAGTCCACGTTCTACGAACGTGGATGTTTACTCGCGATCAACCCGGCATTCGGCACGGGCAAGGTCTAGTCTTGTGCCTACCGGGGACGTAGCTCAGCTGGGAGAGCGCGGCGTTCGCAACGCCGAGGTCGGGAGTTCGATCCTCCTCGTCTCCACCAGAACGAGGCCCCCGAAGGTGCGCGTCCTTCGGGGGCTTGCCGTTTCAGGCGTGGCCATGGGCGAGCCGGGCGAGGCCGGTCATGGCGGCATCAAGTGCCTTTCTTGGCCTGCTTCGGTGGCTCTTCGGCACCGGCCGCGGGACGGCGGCGGTCGGAAAGCACCCAGGCACCGTCGAAGAGTTTCAGCGGGAAGCTCACCTCGCCGCCACGGCGACGCTCCAGGTCCGACGGCTCTGGCATCGCCGGCTGTTCGCCCGGGGTGGCCGTGGGCAGGCCGTGCAGCACCACGTTGCCCAGCTCATGCAAGGGGAAGGGTTTGAGCAGGATGATGTCGATATGGCGCTCGATGGCGCGGTTGCACACCTCGATGCTGGGGTGGGCGGTCATCAGCACCGTCTCGCAGACGTGCAGGGGGCGCATGGCGTCGAAGACATCGAAGCCGGTCATGTCCGGCAGGCGATAGTCCAGCACCAGCATGTCCGGCTTGAAGCCCAGCACCGTCTGCAGGGCAATGGCGCCGTTGGCGGCGGTCCGCACTTCACAGCCGAGCATCTCCAGGTAGGTCTGGAAATTCCCGGCGAGGATTTCTTCGTCGTCGACGATCAGTACTTTTTTCGACACTGTGGCTGCTCCCCTGTCAGGAGACCGGACGGCGACCCACCTGGCCGCTGCTTGCATCCTTGCACGTTCCGCGCCAAGGCTGCATCGGTCCGCCCGGACCGATGGCCCTTGAGTCTAGAACGCAGTCGAAGTTTCACCAGCTGATCAATCCCCGAACCTGGTTGGGCCCGGGGCCCGAAAGCGGGGCCGGATCAGTGCTGGTGGCGATCCGGGCGTTCCAGGCCCAGCTTGTCTATGCGGTAGCGCAGCATGTCGCGGGTGAGGCCGAGCATGCGGGCGGACTTGGAGATGTTCCAGTCGGTCTTGCCCAGCACCTTCACCACCAGGTCGCGCTCGGCGTCGGACAGACTCATGTTCTCGTCCTCCAGGCCCAGGCCGCTCGCGGCCATGGCCGGCACAGCCGCCTCGGTGACGCCGGCGCCGGCCAGCAGCCCGCGGCAGATGGCCAGCTGTTCCGGGCCGATGCTGTTGCCCGGCGCCAGCAGCACGGTCTGCTCCAGCATGTTGCGCAGCTCGCGCACGTTGCCCGGCCAGCTGTAGCCCTTGAGCACGGAGCGCGCCTCGGGGCTGAAGCGCAGCCCCGGCTTGCCGTAGCGCTTGCCGTGCTGGGCGACGAAGTGTTCGGCCAGGGTGAGGATATCGTCGCCGCGGGCGCGCAGCGGCGGCACCTTGATGGTGATGATGCGCAGGCGGAAGAACAGGTCACGGCGGAACTTGCCTTCCTGCACCATCTGTTCGAGGTTGCAGTTGGTGGCGCTGATGATGCGCAGGTTGACCTTGCGCTCGCGCACCGAGCCCAGGCGGCGGATGGTGCGGTCTTCCAGCAGCTTGAGCAGCTTGGCCTGGAGCAGCAGGTCGATCTCGCCCACCTCGTCGAGGAACAGGGTGCCCCCGTCGGCCGCCTCCACCAGGCCCACACGGCGGTCCTTGGCATCGGTGAAGGCGCCCTTCTCGTGGCCGAACAGCTCGGCTTCGAGAAGGTGCGAGGGAATCGACGCGCAGTTGAACTCGACGAAGGGGCCCTTGCCCCGCGCGCCGTCGAAGTGCAGGGCACGGGCCACCAGCTCCTTGCCGGTCCCGGTTTCGCCCTCGATCAGCACCACCGGCAGGTCTTCCCCGGCCATGCGCTCCTCGGCCGCCAGCACCTGGCGCACCATGTTCTTCATGGTCCCCATGGGCTCGGAATCGCCGATCAGCGCGGCGAGCCCGGAGTCCTGGGCCTCGCGCTGCTGGTAGAACGACAGCCGTTGCTCCTGGCGACGGGCTTCCAGCACCTTGTCCACCACCAGCTTGAGCTCGGCCAGGGCCACCGGCTTGGTCAGGTAGTCGCTGGCGCCGGCCTTCATGGCCTCCACCGCGCCCTGCACGTTGCCGTGGCCGGTGATCATGATCACCTTGAGCTGCTCGTCCAGTGCGCGGGCGCGGCTGATCAGGTCGCAGCCGCTCATGCCCGGCAGGCAATAGTCGGTGAGGACCAGGTCCGGGTGCTGCGCCTCGATGATCGGCAGGGCCTCCTCGGCCGAGCTGCAGGCCATGACGTCGAACTGGCGCCGCTGCAGGTAGGTGCAGAAGTTGTCGGCCAGGATCTCGTCGTCTTCGACGATCAGAATGCTGTTGCCCATTGTGGTTATCCCCCTGCCGTGGCCCTGAAGGTCAGGTGCACGTTGGTGCCGGCGTTTTCCCGGCTATCGATGCTGACTGCGCCACCGAAGCGCTCGACGATCTTGCGCACCAGCACCAGGCCGACGCCCAGGCCGCCACGCTTGGTGGTGTGGAAAGGCTTGAAGGCCATCTCCAGCATGGCCGGCGACATGCCGCTGCCGGTGTCGCTGACGGTGAGGGTGAGCATCTGCCGGCGCGACTCCGGCTCCAGGCGGATGGCCAGGACGCCGCCGCGCGGCATGGCTTCGATGGCATTGGCGAACACGCTGCTGAGCAATTGCTGCAGGAGGACCGGATGGCTGACCACCTTGGGGGCCTGCTCCTGGTCCCAGGCCACGCTGATGCCGGCATGGCGGATCTGCGGCTCGTAGGCGGCCAGGGTCTCTTCGACGGCAGCCGTGAGGTCGACCGGTTCCTGGTCGCCGCTGAGCGGGCGGGCCGACAGCAGCAGCTCGCGCACCCACTTCGACATGCGGTCGACCTGGATGATGATGTCGCCCAGGTTCTTGTGCAGCGGGCCCGCATCGACCTCCAGGGCCAACTCGGCGCTGGAGCGGATGGAAGCCAGCGGATTGCGCAGGCTGTGGGCGACCGCGGTGGACATTTCGCCGAGCAGGGCCAGGGTTTCGTTCTCCACCAGTTGCCGCTGCTGGTCGTCCACCAGGCCGGATGCGTGGCGGACGAACCAGAACAGGCTGAGGTAGATGACGGCGCCACCCAGGGCCGTGGCGGTCCAGAGCAGGATGAAACCGCGCTTCATGCGGGCGATCAGGTCCACCGGTTCCTTGTAGATCTCGATCACCGACAACACCTCGCCCCGGCTGTCCAGCAGGGGGATGAAGCTTTCCAGATACAGGCTCCGGGGTACCCGCATGAAATAGCCTTCCGCCGGGCAGCTGTCGGGGCCGTGATGGGACATGGTCACGGTGTCGCGGGTCCGCACCGCTTCGGCCAGCTTGGCCTTCTCCAGCGAGCGGCCACCCACCAGCCTGGCGTTGGTGGACCAGATCACCACGCCATCGGGGGAATAGACATTGGCCAGCAGCACATCGGGCAGCCGCACGATGTGGTCGAAGAATTCCTCGTGGGACTTCGCCAGTTGCTCGTGGGAGACGCCGAGGCGGGCACCGTCCACCCGCTTGTCAAGGAACTCGCCCAGGGTCAGGCCGGGGGAGAAATTGCCGTGGATGACCTCGACGTCGGCAATGGACTTGATGAACTGGGCACTGAGCATGGCGTCGCGGTCGATGCTCTCGCTCATCAGGAAACGGGTCGCCGCCAGGCCGAGCAGAATGGCCACTGCGAGGATGATCACCAGGCTCACCAGGGAAAACCAGCGGAACAGATTGAAGGGTTTTGCCAGCAGCGCCGTCTTCATCTCAACCTCCCCTCGAGTGCCGGCGGTTCGCTCCCAGGAGAGCGTCTGAACAGGGCCGCCAGCCGGCCGGCGGCTCCTGCGCCGGTTCCGGGGTAGTTATAGCGCAGGCCGCTTCATTCGCAGGCCGGCCGCTCGACGACCGCCGGATCGACGGGGCCGGCGATTCCCCAACTCCCCACCCACTTTTTCCCCACTTCTGGGGCACCAGTCCCCAACCCCTGGTACAGGGTCGCGCGACCGGACTTCGCACGTTTTTCTCCACACCCGCGGAGCAGAGCGCGCGGCACCAGGTGGCATGGGAGTTGCGCCAGCCCCATCCCAACGACGCGCCGCCACCCATCGGAGCCTGACGAACGGCGAAGTTCATCGACTGGAAGGGGCGACACCATGCACTGCCCGAACTTTCGACGACCTGGCCCCGCCGGCCAGCGGGAAAGCGCTATCCACGGCTGACACGGCGCCGCCTTGTGGGAGCGAATTCATTCGCGATGCAGGACGCAGTCCTGTCGCAGGCTGGCGCCGAGGAACGAAGCCCTGCATGAGGCCATGCGGCAGCATTGGGTTCTGCTCATCCGCAAGCTGCGAAAAGCCCTGCCCCGGCGGTCGACATCTCGCCGACAAATTCGCATGACCGCTTGAAAAACCCCGCGTTCACCCGATAATCCCGCGCCCTGCCGTTCCTGCCATGCACACGGCCCCGACCAAGCAGACGAATTTCTGCGCAGACAGAAAATTCAACGACCACTGGAACCGACCCGATGAACCCCAGCCTTCCTTCCCTGATCCTCGCCGGCGGCCTGCTGGCGGCCGGCACTGCCCTGGCCGACGGCCCCCTGCTCTGGCAGGACAACAGCCTGACCTACCTCTATGGCAAGGATTTCGAGATCAACCCGGAAATCCAGCAGACCTTCACCTTCGAGCATGCCAGCGGCTGGACCTTCGGTGACCTGTTCATCTTCGTCGACCAGATCAACTACAACGGCGAGCAAGACCCCAACCTCGGCAAGAACACCTATTACGGTGAAATCTCCCCGCGCCTGTCCTTCGGCAAGCTTTTCGAGCAGAAGCTGGCGTTCGGCCCCATCAGCGACGTGCTGCTGGCCGCTACCTACGAGCGTGGCGAGAACCGCAACCAGAACTACCTGCTCGGCCCGGGGTTCGACCTGCAGCTCCCGGGTTTCGACTACTTCCAGCTGAACTTCTACTATCGCAAGCCCGACGGCATCACCAACAACCCCTCCGGCCAGTGGCAAGTCACCCCGGTGTGGTCCTACACCATCCCGGTGGGCAACTCGGACATCCTCATCGACGGGTTCATGGACTGGGTGTGGAACAACAAGGACGCCACCTCCGACCGTCCCAACGACCTGCACGCCAACCTGCACTTCAACCCGCAGATCAAGTACGACCTGGGCAAGGCCATGGGCTGGAGCGCGGTGAAGCACTTCTACGTCGGCATCGAGTACGACTACTGGAAGAACAAGTACGCCATCGACGACAACGGCTTCCTCGGCGACGAGATCCTCGGCGGCACCGACCAGAACACCTTCAGCCTGCTGGCCAAGGTCCATTTCTGACGACTGTGGGGCCCGTCGCAATGGCGGGCCTCTCTGTCTTGCGCCTTACAGGACGCAGGTGGAAAATGCGCCTCAGTCTCCGCCTGCAGTCTGACAAGGAAACTACCGATGGCCAGCGACAGCCCCCAAGCCTCCCCACGTACCACGGGTGAGAAACTGGTCACCGGCGGCTGGATCGCCCTCGGCATCATCATCCCCATCAGTTGCATCTTCTCCGACGAATCCTTCGACTTCTCCAGCGGCCTTGCGCTGCTGTCCCTGATCACCCTCTGCGCCGCCTTCGCCTGCTGGCCGAAGCTCTTCCTCACCCCCATCAACTACCGCAGCTTCGCCGACAACGTGCCCCGTGGCAGCGCCATCGCCATGGCCGTGTTCGTGGGCCTGACCGTGCTGCGCGGTTTCGTCGAGCTGGTGGCCTGACGCGCGCTTTCCTGCCCTCCCTGTAGGGGCGAATTCATTCGCCAAGCAGGCCGAAGGTCTGCCTTCCGGATTCAACAGGGGCAGCTGCGCTGCCCTTGGCGAATGAATTTTCTATGTCTGCGTTAGCTGTTGTAGCACCGAATGGAGGCGTCTAATACGGGATTTTCGGGCCTCCGTG
>NZ_JBHSOU010000044.1:267977-303899 GCF_042656385.1 Pseudomonas sp. GCM10022186 | reverse complement strand
GGCCAGGGATGGCCCCTCACGCCGGGCCCCCGGCGCAACGATGGAGCGAGGGAAACGCAGTAACAGCCGAAGGCTGGTCACCCCGGCGAAGCCGGGGCCGGATGTAGGGGCAAGCGCTTTGGTTCCTTTCTGTGGTGCGGCATCCCGACGTTTGAGAAAGGGACTCGCCGTCCGCTCGATAATCAGCTTGGCTCAGGACGTTCTAGCAACATTTAATGCAGACATAGCCAATGAATTCGCCCCCACAGAAAGGCAGCCTCGTAGGGTGGAAATCCACGAGTGGGATTTCCACCGCCATTGGTGGATAGAAAAGCGCTATCCACCCTACCCCAGCGAAATTCCCGCCCTAACCTACGGCAGGGTTTCGGAATCCGAATCCACCTTCTCCAACTGCCCCTGCGCCCAGCCACCGCCCAGGGCGGCGATCAGCTGGACGCTGGTGGTCAGGCGGGTGCCCATCAGGGTCAGGACGGTGCGTTCGTTGTTCAGTGCGGTGGCCTGGTTGGTGACCACGCTGTTGTAGTCCACGGTGCCGGCACGGTACTGGTTGGTGACCAGGCGCAGGGCCTCGCGGGCGGCGTCCAGGGCTTCCTGCTGCACCCCGCTCTCCTCTTCCAGCACGTCGAGCTGGACCATGTAGTCCTCGGCCTCGCGAAAGCTGTCGAGCACGGTCTGGCGGTAGGCGGCCACGGTCTGGTCGTAGCTGGCTTCGGCCTGGTCCACCTGGGAACGGATCAGGCCGCCGTCGAACAGGGTCATGGCGAATTCCGGACCGATGGACCAGAAGCGGTTGGGCGTGGTGATCCAGTCCTGCAGGCTGCCACTGCGATAGCCGCCGGCGGCGCTCAGGCTGAGGCTGGGGAACCAGGCGGCCTTGGCGACGCCGATCTGCGCGTTGGCGGCCATCACGTCGCGTTCGGCGGTGGCCACGTCCGGGCGCCGCTCCAGCAATTGCGACGGCAGCAGGGTCGGCACTTCCGGCAGCGCCGGCACGCTGTCCACCTCGGCCAGGCTGAACTCCGCCGGCGGCAGGCCCACCAGTACGGCGATGGCGTTCTCCAGCTGCGCGCGCTGGTACTTGAGGTCGATGGCCTGGGCCTGGGTGCTCTTCAGCTGGGTGGTGGCCTGGGCCACATCGGCGCGGGTGACTATGCCGGCCTTGTATTGGTTCTCGGTGAGGGTCAGGGCGCGCTGATAGGCGGCAATGGTGGCCTCCAGCAGGCGCTTCTGGGCGTCGAGCACACGTAGCTGCAGGTAATTCTGCGCCAGCTCCGACTGCAGGCTGAGGCGCACGGCGGCCAGGTCGGCGGCGCTGGCCTGCATGCTCGCGGTGTCGGCCTCCAGTTGCCGGCGCAGCTTGCCCCAGAGATCGATCTCCCAGTTCACCCCGAGGCTGGCGTCATAGCTCTTGGACACGCCGCCGCCCCCGGAGCTGGTCACGGTGGAGCCGTCGGACAGGCGCACCGTGCTGCTGCCACCGCCCTGCCCCGAACGGGTCTTGCTGGTGGCGGCGGTCACCGTTGGGAAGAACGAGGCGCGGGCGCCACGGGCCAGCGCCTGGGCCTGGCGGTACTGGGCGACCGACTGGGCCAGGGTCTGGTTGGAGGCCTCCAGGCGCCGCTGCAGGTCGTCGAGGGTGGCGTCGCCGTATAGCTCCCACCAACGGCCGCGGTGCTCCAGGTCCGCCGGGCTGGCCAGGGTCCAGCCTTCGGCGTGCTTGAACTGCGCGGGCACGCTCTGCTCCGGTCGCTGGTAATCCGGGCCTATGGCGCAGCCGCCGAGCAGCAGGCCGGCAAGGGCCAGGGCCAGGGCGCGGCGCAGGGGTTTGACGGGAAGTGCGGCGGTGTTCATAGCGGTGTTTCCAGGGCGGCGTCGGTACGCACGCCGCGCCAGCGGTTGAAGCGATGGCGCAGGCGGTCGAGGTAGAGGTAGACCACGGGGGTGGTGTAGAGGGTCAGCAACTGGCTCAGCACCAGGCCGCCGATGATGGCCAGGCCCAGGGGCTGGCGCATTTCCGCGCCCTCGGCACCGCCGATCAGGAGCGGCACGGCGCCGAGGATGGCGGCGATGGTGGTCATCAGGATCGGCCGCAGGCGCAGCAGGCAGGCCTGGCGGATGGACTCGTCCGGGGACATCCCATCCTGGCGCTCCAGTTGCAGGGCGAGGTCGATCATCATGATGGCGTTCTTCTTCACCACGCCGATCAGCAGGAACAGCCCCAGCAGCGAGATCAGGCTGAATTCCCCACCGGTGAGCAGGATCGCCAGCAGCGCGCCGACGCCCGCCGAAGGCAGCGTGGAGAGGATGGTCAGCGGGTGGATGTAGCTCTCGTAGAGGATGCCCAGCACCAGGTACACCAGCACCAGGGCGGCGAGGATCATCCAGGGCTGGTTCTGCTGGGTGGCCTTGAAGGCATCGGCGCTGCCGCCCATGCGCGCGATCACCGAGCTGGGCAGGCCGATGGCGGCCACCGCCTTCTCGATGGCCAGGGTGGCCTTGTCCAGGCTGACGCCGGGCGCCAGGTCGAAAGCGATGCTTTCCGAGGCGAACTGGCCCTCATGGTTGACCCGATCTTCCTCCAGGCTGCGCTCGTAGCGGGCGAAGCTGGACAGCGGCACGCGCTGGCCGTCGGCGGTGATCAGTTGGACCTGCTTGAGGGTTTCCGGGTCCTGGGCGTACTTCGGGTTGACCTCCATCACCACCTGGTACTGGTTCAGGGTGTCGTAGATGGTGGAGATCTGCCGCTGGCTGTAGGCGTTGTTCAGCGCCGAGCTGACCATGGCCATGTCCACGCCCAGGCGCTTGGCGGTGTCACGGTCCACCTGCAGGGTGATCTGCTGGGCGCCCTCCCCTTCGTTGGCGTCGATGGCGGTGAGCTCCGGCAGGGACTTGAGCGCAGCGGTGACTTTCGGGCCCCAGGTGCGCAGGTCGGCCAGCTCGCCGGACTGCAGCACGTACTCGTATTGCGAGCTGCGCTGCTCGCGGCCGCCGCCGAACTGCAGATCCTGGTCGGCCATCAGCATCAGCCGGCCGCCGGGCACCTTGGGCAGGTTGGCGCGCAGGCGCTCGATGACTTTCTGCGCCGACACCCTGCGTTCGGCGATGGGCTTCAGGCGCACGATCATGAAGGCGTTGTTGATCCCGCCGCTGCCACCGATGAAGCCGGCCACGCTTTCCACCGCCGGGTCCTTGAGCACCGCGCGACGGAAGATTTCCATCTTCGGCTGCATCACGCTGAAGGACAGGCCGTCGTCGCCGCGGATGAAGCCGATCAGCTGGCCGGTGTCCTGCTGCGGCAGGAAGGTCTTGGGCACCAGCACATAGAGCGCAACGTTGCAGGCGATCGTCAGCAGCAGGCTGGCCAGGGTCAGGCGCGGATGGCGCAGGGCCACACCCAGGGTGCGGTCGTAGGCGCCGACCATGCGCTGGTGCAGCGCCTCGCTCCAGCGTTGCAGGCGGCTGTCCCTGTCCGGCACGTGGGGTTTCAGCCAACGCGCGCAGAGCATGGGCGTGAGGGTCAGGGACACCAGCAGCGAGACCAGGATGGCCACCGCCAGGGTCAGGGAGAACTCGCGGAACAGCCGGTCGATGATGCCGCCCATGAACAGGATGGAGACGAACACCGCCACCAGCGAGAGGTTCATCGACAACAGGGTGAAGCCCACCTCGCGGGTGCCCTGCAGCGCCGCCTTGAACGGCGCCATGCCGTCGTTGATGTGCCGCGAGATGTTCTCCAGCACCACGATGGCGTCGTCCACCACCAGGCCGGCGGCGAGGATCAGCGCCATCAGCGAGAGCACGTTCAGGGAGAAGCCCATCAGGTACATCACCGCGAAGGTCCCCACCAGCGACACCGGCACCGCCAGCGCGGGAATCAGCGAGGCGCGCAGGTTGCCGAGGAACAGGTAGACCACCAGGATCACCAGCGACACGGCGATCAGCAGGGTGCGCTCGGCTTCGTGCAGCGTGGCGCGGATCACCGGCGAGCGGTCCATCGCCAGGTCCAGCTTGACGCTGGCCGGCAGCACCGCCTGCAGCGCGGGCAGCTGCTGCTTGATGCTTTCGATGGTCTCGATGATGTTGGCGCCGGCCTGGCGGTTGATCACCAGCAGCACCGCCGAGTCGTCGTTGAAGAAGCCGCTGTTGTAGCGGTCCTCCACCGCGTCGCGGACCTTGGCCACGTCGCCCAGGCGCAGGGCGGCGCCATCCTGGTAGCGGATGATCAGCGGCGCGTAGTCGGCGGCCTTCTCCAGCTGGTCGTTGGCGCCCACCTGCCAGTGACGGCCGGCGTCTTCCACCGCACCCTTGGGGCGGCGCTGGTTGGCGGCGGCGATGCTGCTGCGCACGTCGTCCAGGGCGATGCCGTACTGGGTCAGCAGTTGCGGCTCCAGTTCCACCCGCACCGCCGGCAGGGAGCTGCCGCCGATCTGCACCTCGCCCACGCCCCTGACCTGGGACAGGCTCTGCGCCAGGATGGTGGACGCGAGGTCGTAGAGCTCGCCTTTTTCCTTCACGTCGGAGGTCAGCGACAGCACCATGATCGGCGCCTGGGACGGGTTGACCTTCTTGTAGGTGGGCATGCTGCGCATGCCGCTGGGCAGCAGGTTGCGCGAGGCATTGATGGCCGCCTGCACGTCGCGGGCGGCGCCGTTGATATCGCGGTCCAGGTCGAACTGCACGATGATCCGCGTCGAGCCCTGGCTGGTGCGGCTGGTCATCTGGTTGATGCCGGCGATGGTGCCGAGGGACCGCTCCAGCGGCGTGGTGACGCTGGAGGCCATGATCTCCGGGCTGGCACCGGGCAGGCTGGCCTGCACGGTGATCACCGGGAAGTCCATCTGTGGCAGCGGCGACACCGGCAGCAGGCCGAAGCTGACGCTGCCCAGCAACAGGATCGCCAGGCTCAGCAGCATGGTGGCGACGGGGCGGTGGATGAAGGGGGCGGAGAGATTCATCGGTACGCTCCGCTACTAGCGGGAAGCTTGAAGCTTGAAGCCGGAAGCAAAAGTCCCGCCCCGGCGCCGCCGCTCTTCTGCTTCCAGCTTCCGGCTTCCGGCTTCAAGCTCGCCGCTCTCATACCGCCACCCCCGCCGCGCTGCGGCCCGTCATCCGCCGCGAGAGCCGATCGAAGAACAGGTAGATCACCGGCGTGGTGAACAGGGTGAGGATCTGGGACAGCAGCAGGCCGCCGACCATCACCAGGCCGAGCGGCTGGCGCAGTTCGGCGCCGGAGCCGGTGGCGAGCATCAGCGGGATGGCGCCGAACAACGCGGCCAGGGTGGTCATCAGGATCGGTCGGAAGCGCAGCAGCGCCGCCTGGTAGATGGCCGCCTCCGGGCTCATGCCCTGGTTGCGTTCGGCCTCCAGGGCGAAGTCGATCATCATGATCGCGTTCTTCTTGACGATGCCGATCAAGAGGATGATACCGATGATGGCGATCAGGCCCAGGTCGTTGCCGGTGAGCAGCAGCGCCAGCAGGGCGCCGACGCCCGCCGAGGGCAGCGTGGAGAGGATGGTCACCGGGTGGATGTAGCTCTCGTAGAGCACGCCCAGCACGATGTACATGGTCACCACCGCGGCGAGGATCAGCAGCAGGGTGCTGGACAACGAGGCCTGGAAGGCCGCCGCCGCGCCCTGGAAGCGCGTCTGGATGCCCTCGGGCATGCCGATTTCCTGCTGCACCCGCTCGATCACCGCCACCGCCTCGCCCAGGGCCACGCCGGGCGCCAGGTTGAAGGACAGGGTCACCGCCGGGAACTGGCCGATATGGTTGATCGCCAACTGGGTCTGGCGCTCCTCCACCTTGGCCAGGGCGGACAGCGGGACCTGTCCGCCATCGCGGTTGGCGACATGGATCTGTTGCAGCGCCTGCGGGCCTATCGCTTCGCCGGCGGCGGATTCCAGCACCACGCGGTACTGGCTGGCCTGGGTGAAGATGGTGGAGATCTGCCGCTGGCCGAAGGCGTCGTAGAGCGCGTCGGTGATGGCGGAGATTTCCACCCCCAGGCGACCGGCCATGTCGCGGTCGATGTTCAGGTACACCTGCAGGCCCTTGTCCTGCAGGTCGCTGGCCACGTCGGACAGCTCCGGCTGCTGGCGCAGGGCGTCCACCAGCTTGCCGGTCCACTGGTTGAGCAGGTCGGCGTCGGGGGATTCCAGGCTGAACTGGAACTGGGTGCGGCTGACCCGATCCTCGATGGTCAGGTCCTGCACCGGCTGCAGGAACAGGCGGATGTCGCTCTGCCGGTCCAGCTCCGGCTGCAGGCGCTGGATCACCTCGCTGGCGGTGACGTCGCGCTCGCCATGGGGCTTCAGGTTGATCAGCATGCGGCCGCTGTTGAGGGTGACGTTGTCCCCATCCACGCCGATGTAGGAGGTCAGGCTGGCCACCGCCGGGTCCTTGAGGATCAGCGCTGCGACCTTCTGCTGGCGCTCGCTCATGGAACGGAAGGACACCGACTGCGGCGCCTCGGTGATGCCCTGGATGACGCCGGTGTCCTGGACCGGGAAGAAGCCCTTGGGCACGGCGAGGTAGAGCACCACGGTGAGCGCCAGGGTCCCCACGGCCACCAGCAGGGTCAGGCCCTGGTGCCTGAGCACCCAGGTCAGGCCGCGGCCATAACTGGCGATCATGCCGTCGATGAAGTCGCCGGCGGCCTTGTAGAAACCGCCCTCCTCCTCTTTCTTCTCCCGCTTGAGCAGGCGCGCGCACATCATCGGCGTCAGGGTCAGGGACACCACCAGGGAAATCAGGATGGCCACCGCCAGGGTGATGGCGAACTCGCGGAACAGCCGGCCCACCACGTCGGCCATGAACAGCAGCGGGATCAGCACCGCGATCAGCGAGAAGGTCAGCGAGATCAGGGTGAAACCGATCTGCTTCGCCCCCTTGAGCGCGGCATTGAGCGGCGTCTCGCCCTCCTCCAGGTGGCGGGCGATGTTCTCCAGCATGACGATGGCGTCGTCCACCACGAAGCCGGTGGCGATGGTCAGGGCCATCAGGGTCAGGTTGTTGATGGAGAAGCCGGCCAGGTACATCACCGCGAAGGTGCCCACCAGGGACAGCGGCACGGCGACGGACGGGATGATGGTGGCGCTCATCCGGCGCAGGAAGAGGAAGGTCACCATCACCACCAGGGCGACCGCCAGGAACAGCTCGTGCCGCACGTCGGTGATGGCGGCGCGGATGGTCTGGGTACGGTCGGTGAGCACCACCACGTCCAGGCCCGCCGGCAGGTTGGCGGTCATCGCCGGCAGCAGTGCCTGGATGCGGTCGACCACCTCGATCACGTTGGCGCCGGGCTGGCGCTGGATGTTCAGCAGCACCGCCTCGTTCTGGTTGGCCCAGGCAGCCAGGCGCTCGTTCTCGGCGCCGTCGACTATCTCGGCGACATCCTTCAGGCGCAGGGCAGCGCCGTTGTTGTAGGAGAGGATGAGGTTGGCGTATTCCTCGGCGGATTTCAGCTGGTCGTTGGCGTCCAGCATGGAGACGCGGGTCGGGCCGTCGAAGTTGCCCTTGGGCTGGTTGACGTTGGAGGCGCCCACCAGGCTGCGCACGTCCGACAGGTTCAGGCCGTTGGCCGCCAGGGCCTCGGGGTTGACGCGGATGCGCACCGCCTGGCGCTGGCCGCCGGCGATGCTGACCATGCCCACGCCGCTGATCTGCGCCAGCTTCTGCGCCATGCGGGTGTCCACCAGGTTATGCAGCTTGGGCAGCGGCATGGTCTTCGAGCTGATGGCGAGCGTCAGCACCGGCGTGTCGGCGGGGTTGACCTTGTTGTACACCGGCGGCGCCGGCAGGTCGTCGGGCAGCAGGTTGGTGGCCGCGTTGATCGCCGCCTGCACCTCCTGCTCGGCGACGTCCAGCTTCACCTCCAGGCTGAAGCGCAGGGTGATCACCGAGGCCCCGCCGGAGCTGGTGGAGGACATCTGGGTCAGCCCCGGCATCTGCCCGAACTGGCGTTCCAGCGGCGCGGTGACGGCGCTGGTCATCACGTCCGGGCTGGCGCCGGGATAGAGGGTGAGGACGCGGATGGTCGGGTAGTCCACCTCCGGCAGCGCGGAAACCGGCAGCAGGCGGTAGGCGATCAGGCCGGCGAGGAGGATCGCCAGCATGCTCAGGGTGGTGGCGACCGGTCGCAGGATGAACAGGCGGGAGAGGTTCATACGCCGCCTTTCGCGTCCTGGCCTTCAGGCTTGGCGCCTTGCAGTTGCTCGCTGGGCTGGGCGGGCACCTCGTCGGCATCGTGCACCACTTCCACCTCGCTGCCATCGCGCAGGCGATCGGTACCTTCCAGCACCACTCGCTCGCCCGGCTGCAGGCCACTCTTCACCACGGTGCGCTCGCCGTCGTCCGGGCCGGTTTCCAGCTTGCGCACCTTCACTTTCTTCTCGCCGTCCATCACGTAGGCGAAGGTGCCCTGGCTGCCGAACTGCACGGCCGCCGAGGGAATCAGCACGGCCTGCGGCAGCAGCTCGGCGCGCAGGCGGATGTTGACGAACTGGTTGGGGAACAGGGCTTCGTCGTCGTTGGCGAAACGCGCCTTCAGCTTCAGGGTGCCGGTGGTGGTGTCGATCTGGTTGTCCAGGCTCTGCAGCACGCCTTCGGCCTGCTTGACCTTGTCGCCCCGGTCCCAGGCCTCGACCACCAGGGACTGGCCGGCGCGGAAGCGGCCAACCACCTGCGGCAGCTCGCCTTCGGGCAGGGTGAAGGCGACGCTGATGGGTCTGGTCTGGGTGATCACCACCAGCGGCGTGGTATCGCCGCTGCTGACCAGGTTGCCCAGGTCCACCTGGCGCAGGCCGAGGCGGCCGGCGATGGGCGCGCGCACCTGGGTGAAGCCGAGGTTCAGCCTGGCCTCGGCCACCGCCGCCTCGTTGGTCTTGATGGTGCCGCGATACTGCGCCACCAGCGCCTCCTGGGTGTCCAGGGTCTGCTTGGCGATGCTGTCCTCGGCGTAGAGGCCGCGATAGCGCGCCAGGTCGATCTCGGCGTTCTTCAGCTGGGCGCGGTTCTGCGCCAGGGTGCCTTCGGCCTGCTGCAGCGCCACCTGGTAGGGGCGCGGGTCGATCACCGCCAGCAGGTCGCCGGCCTTGACCTGCTGGCCTTCCTCGAACTGCAGCTTGACCAGCTCGCCGTCGACGCGGCCGCGCACATTCACAGTGTTCAGCGCGGTCACGGTACCCAGAGCCTTGAGGTAGACCGGGAAGTCGCCCTGGGTGATGGTGGCCACGCGTACCGGCACCGGGCCGGAAAAGGCGCCGAAGCCCGGACGGCCCGCGCCCCCTCTTCCGCCCTGCTGGCCGGGCTTGGCGGCGGTTTCCGGCCAGAGCCACCAGATCAGGGCGAGGAGCGCCAGCAACGCGATGGCGATGGTCAGCCAGTGGCGGACGGAACGGGATTTGGAGGTTTTCTCAGTGATAGGGGACATGATTCAGGTCGAGCTGTGCGAGAGCGTGAACGATAAGCAGTTGAAAGCTGAAGGCAAAGTCAATTTACCGGCTATTTACCTAGGGCTTACGCGCCTTACTATTCTGATGATTGGCGGGCGCCGTCCGCGTACTGCCAACAGCGATGTCACCGATCCGGGAGAATTCCGTGTTCGAATGTTTCCGGCAGCGTTTCGCCGACCTCACTACCCGCGCCGAATTCCACTCCCTGCGCATTGTCCGCCAGACCGCCGAGCGGGCCATGCTGCGCCGCGGCGTCGCCGAACCGCCGTCCCTGGGCAGTGACCTGGGCGCCATGCTCAGTGTGCGCCTGGCCGGCGTGGAAGCCTACGCCGCCACCGCCGACCTCAGCCTCGCAGGCCTGCAACGGGCGCTGGAGCGGGCGGAAGAACTGGCCCGCCGGATCGCCCGCTACGCCCTGGTGGACCAGAGCCGCCTGGAACCGCCCCGGGGCAGCGCCGAGTACCGGTCGCCAGGGCTGGACAAGCCCTTTCCGAGCCTGGCCGAACGCTTCGAGCTGTTGGCCGAGGAATCGGCCCACATTCCCGCCGACCCGCGCCTGGTCAACTGGAACCTCTTTCTCGCCAGCGAGCGTCATGAGCAGCTCTATCTCAACAGCACCGGCGCCGAACAATGGCAGGACCTGCGCTTCACCTACCCCGGCATCAGCGTCACCGCCTTCGACGGCAGCGACAGCCAGACCCGCAGCTTCAGCGGCTACCACAGTGGCCAGCAGGGCGGCAGCGAGGTGCTCCAGCGCCTCGGCTTCGCCGGCGCGGCGGCGCGGGTGGCGGACGAGGCGCTGCAACTGCTGCTGGCCCCCAATACCCCCAGCGGCGTCACCGATCTGCTGCTGATGCCCGACCAGATGACGCTGCAGATCCACGAATCCATCGGCCATCCGCTGGAGCTGGACCGCATCCTCGGCGACGAGCGCAATTACGCCGGCACCAGCTTCATCGGCCTGGAAGACTTCGGCCGCTACCAGTACGGCTCGGGGCTGCTGAACATCAGCTTCGACCCCGGGGTCCCCGAAGAGTTGGCCAGTTACAGTCACGATGACGACGGCACGCCTGCGCACAAGGAAATGCTCATCAAGGACGGCCTGCTGCTACGCCCCCTGGGCGGCGCCCTGTCGCAATATCGCAGCGGCCTGCCGGGCGTGGCCAACAGCCGGGCGAACAGCTGGAACCGCGCGCCCATCGACCGCATGGCCAACCTCAACCTGGAGCCGGGTGACCAGAGCCTGGCCCAACTGATCGGCGGTATCGAGCGTGGCGTGCTGATGAGCACCAACCGCTCCTGGTCCATCGACGATGCGCGCAACAAGTTCCAGTTCGGCTGCGAATGGGGCCGGGTGATCGAGAACGGCGAACTCAAGGGCGTGGTGAAGAACCCCAACTACCGTGGCGTGTCCGCCCACTTCTGGCGCAGCCTGGCGGCGGTGGGCGATGCCAGCACCTTCGAGGTGCATGGCACACCGTACTGCGGCAAGGGCGAGCCCAACCAGGTGGCGCGCGTGGGCCATGCCTCGCCGGCCTGCGTGTTCAGACAGGTGGAAGTCTTTGGAGGTGACCAGTGATGGCCGACGCCGAATCCCGCTTCACCGCCCTGGCCGAAAACCTCGGCGCCAGTCTGCAGCCAGGCGAGGACTTCAGCCTCTGGTACAGCGCCGAGGAGTCCGAGTTCATCCGCTTCAACCGCGCCCGGGTGCGCCAGGCCGGCCATGTGACCCAGGCCACCGGGCGCCTGCGGTTGATCCGCGAGGAGCGCAGCGCGGAACTCGCCATCACCCTCGGCGGCGACCTGGAAAGCGACCGCCAGCTCCTGGCCGACGGCCTGGTGCAGCTGCGGCTGGTCATCGGCCAGTTGCCGCCCGACCCCTACCTGCAACTGGAACGCTCGGCCTGGCACCGGCGCTCGGCGGAGGTGGCCAGCCTGCCAGACGGCGCCACGGTCCTGGCGGAAATCGACGGCGCCGCCAAGGGGCTCGACCTGGTAGGAATCTACGCCGCCGGCCCACTCTATCGGGGCTTCGCCAACAGCTTCGGCGCGTTCGGCTGGCACGCCGCGAACTGCTTCAATTTCGACTGGAGCCTGTTCCACGCCAACCAGCAGGCGGTGAAGGCGGACTATGCCGGCACCCGCTGGGATGCCGCCGAATTCGCCAGCCGCTTCGCCAGCGCGCGCCAGCAACTGGAGCACCTGGGCAAGCCGTTGCGCCACCTGCAGCCCGGCGACTACCGCGCCTACCTGGCCCCGGCCGCGCTGGACGAGGTTCTGGGCATGCTCGCCTGGGGCGGGTTCTCCGCCCGCGCCCTGGCCGACAAGGAAAGCCCGCTGCAACGCCTGCAGGACGGCAGCGCCCGCTTCAGCCCGCTGCTGAACCTGGACGAACAGGTGGCCGGCGCCCTGTCCCCGGCCTTCGGCCCGGAAGGCGCACCACGCAGCGACGTGGCCCTGGTGCGCGACGGCCGGTTGGCCGGGCAGCTGGTCTATCCCCGCAGTGCTCGCGAATACGGACTGGCCGCCAACTGCGCCGATGCCAACGAAGCCCCCCAGTCCCTGGTGATGGGGGCCGGCACCCTGCCCCTGGACCAGGTTCTGGCACGCCTGGGCACTGGCCTCTATATCGGCAACCTCTGGTACCTGAACTGGTCCGACCTGCCCGCCGCGCGCCTGACCGGCATGACCCGCTTCGCCACCTTCTGGGTGGAGGACGGCCGGATCCAGGCGCCGGTGGACAGCATGCGCTTCGACGACAGCCTGTTCAGCCTGTTTGGCGAGCAGCTGGAAGCCCTGACCATGGAGCGCCAGCTACGCCTGTCCAGCAGCACCTACGGCGAACGCCAGACCGTGTCGGCGCTGTTGCCGGGGGCGTTGGTGGGGAGGTTGAAGCTGACGTTGTAGAGGGGGGTTTTGGGTTTCGCTGCGCTCTAGCGGAGCGCCGCCCGCACCATCCTGCGAACCTACAACCGTAGGATGGGTAGAGCGCAGCGAAACCCATCAAAGAGCCCCCATGCTGCCGAACGTAGGAGCAATTCGATCGCGAATGAATTCGCTCCCACACGAAAAAGGGAGGCCATCGGCCTCCCTTCTTCATTCCACCATCCCTTTACAGGACGGCGATGGCCGCCGCGTAGTTCGGCTCGTCGGCGATCTCGCCCACCAATTCGCTGTGCAGCACCTTGTCGTTCTCGTCCAGCACCACCACGGCGCGAGCGGCTACGCCGACCAGCGGGCCGCTGGCGATGGCCACGCCGTAGTCCTTGAGGAAATTGGCGCCACGCATGGTGGACAGGTTGACCACGTTGTCCAGGCCTTCAGCCCCGCAGAAGCGCTTCTGGGCGAACGGCAGGTCGGCGGAAATGCACAGCACCACGGTGTTGGGCAGCTTGCTGGCTTCGACGTTGAACTTGCGCACGGAAGTGGCGCAGGTGGGGGTGTCGATGCTCGGGAAAATGTTCAGTACCTTGCGCTTGCCGCTCAGGCTGGCCAGGGTCACGTCGGACAGGTCGCCACCGACCAGGCTGAACGCCGGGGCCTGCTGGCCTGCCTGCGGCAGCTGGCCATCGACGTTGATCGGGTTGCCCTTGAGGGTTACTTGAGCCATTGCATGGGTCCTTGTTCTAGGTGGTGTTGCAGGAAAGCGCTGAGTTAATCACGGGGCGGGGAAATTGTCCTGACGTTCGCCAGCGCCGGAAGAATCGACTGAATGCTAGCGCATTGGCCTGGCATGGCAGAACTTCGTCCTGCTTGGCGACTGAAGTCGCCCCTACAGAGGTCGGCGCAGAGCCTTGTAGGGGCGAATTCATTCGCCAAAGGGCAGCACAGCTGCCCCATCTCCTAGAAATCCCGCTTGTAGAACAGGTCCAGGGAACTGGCCAGGCCGCTGGCGGCTTCCAGGTAGAGGCGCTTGGTCAGCTCGTAGCGCAGCGCCACCACGCTGGTGGAATCCACCACGCCGAGGCCATAGCGGACGCTCAGGCGCTCGGTGATCTGCCCGACGGCGCCATCGTCATCCAGCTGCAGGTCCTTGAGGCCGAGGCGCTGGGCCAGCTCGCTGGTCAGCGGCGCGCTGCCGGACAGTCCCATGGCCAGGGCCGCGCGGCCCACGGCATTGCCATCGCCCTCGCTGTTCAGCGGGCGGCCGAGGATGAGGTAGGACAGCGCCTGTTCCTGGCTCATGGCCGGGTTGGAGAAGACCTCGGTGGTGGGCTCGTCGGCGCGGCCATTCAGGCGCAGGCCGGCAGTGACGTCGCCCACCCTGCGCACCGCTTCCACATCCAGGTAGGGCTGGTCCAGCGGGCCGGCGAACAGCAGGCGTGCCCGGCGCAGGTCGAGGCGCTGGCCGTAGGCGCGGTAGCGGCCGTTCTTCAGCACCAGTTCACCTCGGCCAGTGAGGTTGTCGCCCACCTTGAGATGGCCCTGGAGGTCCGCCGTCAGGCCGAAGCCGGAAAACTGCAGACGCTCCTGGCCGACTTCCACATCCACGTCCATGTCCATCTGCAGCGGCTGCTGTTCCGCCTGCTGCTCGCCCACCACCCGGGCGTCCGGCGAGACCTTGACCGCCTGGGGCGGCAACTCGCGGACCTTGATCTTGCCACGCGGCACCAGCACCTTGCCGGCCACCGCCAGACGCTCGCCAACCAGGCCGATGCGCAGGTCCGGCGCCACTTCGAGGTTGGCGTAGGGCTCCACCACCAGCGGCAGGCGCGAGCCGCGCAGCGTCAGGTCGAGGTCCAGCCCCTGCCTCCAGGCCAGGCTGCCGGACAGGCTGCCCTGCCCCTGCTCGCCGCTGCGCCACTGGCCCGACAGGTCCAGGCTCTCGCCGGCGATGCGGGCCTCCAGGCCAAGGGCCTCGAAACTCATGGGCAGGTCGCCACCGCCGATGCGACCGTCGCCAAGGCGCAGGTTGCCCAGTACATAGGGTGCTTGCAGGGTGCCGCTGAGGCTGCCGGCGCCCTGCAAGCGGCCTTCCAATCGCTCCACCTTGGGCACGAAGGGGCGCAGCACCGCGAGGTCCAGCCCATCCAGGCGGAACTGGCCGGAGAGCGGCTTGTTCGCCGGGCGCGGGTCGATGTTCGCATTCAGTTGCAGTTGGCCGAGGCCCTGGCCCTGGAAGCTCAGCTGGCTGTCGATGCGCTGCGGGCGCAGGGTGCTGTCCAGCAGCAGGCGCTGGTAGGGGAAATCGACCCAGCGGTCCTCCTCTTTCAGACGCAGCACGCCACTGCCGGCATCCAGGGTGATGCGGCCATTGGGGCCGCTGGCAGGCACGTCCAGCTTGATGTCCGCATTCAGCTGGCCCTGCCAGGCGAAATCCGCCGGCAGCCAGCGCGCCAGGCTGGCCAGGGGGAAATCCCGCAGGCGGTAGTCCAGCCTGGGCTCCGGCATCAGGCGCTGTTCGCCGCCACACAGGCTCGCCGGGCCGGCACGCCAGCAGTGGGAGCCAAAGTTCAGCTTGCCATCGGCCAGGCGCTCCAGCTTCGCTGGCGCTTCCAGGCGCCAGTCCTGGCCGCCGGCCTGGACCTCCCCCCGGGCCAGGCGGCCGCGCCAGCTACCGCGTTCCAGCTTGCCGTCCAGGGCCAGCAACAGGTCCAGCATCGGCCCCTTGAGGTTGAGTTCCAGCTGTTGGCGCACCCGGTCACCGGAACCCTCGGCGGTCAGGGTGCCGAACGCGTTGTCGCCGGAGGCCAGGCCGTCCGCCTGCAGCTGCACGCGGCCACGCTGGGCCGCATCCAGTCGGGCATCCAGCTTGAGGCGCTCGAGGCGGTTGTCGCCCTGGCCCATGCGTTCGCCAGCCAATGCCAGCGTGCCTTGCGGCGCCTGCAGGGTGCCGGCCAGGTCGAGGCGGCCCTGGAGCTTGCCGAACAGCTTCGGCCAGAGCTGGCCGAGGCGGTTCAGGGCGAGATCGAGCTGGCCGCTGAGCTTCTGGTCCAGGCGGGCCCGGCCTTCGATGCGGTTGTCCCCGAGGCGCACCTGCAGGGTATTCAGCTCCCAGCGTTCGCCGGCACCCGCGGCCTTGGCCTGGAGCACCGCCGCCTGGCCACGCAGTTGCCCCTTGAGGTCGAGGTCGGCGTCGAGCTCCAGGCGCTGCTCACGCCAGGCACCCTTGCTCTGCAGCTGGCCGGCCAGTTTGCCCGGCAGCTCGGCCAGCCAGTAGGAAGGGTCGAGCTCGCTCAGGGCCAGGCGGCTATCCCAGCCGACGCCATTGGCAAAGTCGACCTTCACCTGGCCCTGGGCCCTGCCCTGGCCGGCCTTGAGCTGCAGATCGGCGAGGGTGACGCTGGCCAGGTCGCCGGTCACCGGGCTGGCCAGGCTGAAATCGCCGGCCGGGCCCTTGAGGCCGGCGTCGAAGCGTCCCTGGTAGCGCTCCTCGGCATAGCGCACTTCGGCGTCAAGCTGCTGCAACTCCACTGGCGGCGGTTGCTCCTGGGGGAACAGCCGCTGCCAGGGGAAGTCGCGCCATTGCAGGCGGCTGTCTACTGCCAGGGCCTGCTGCCAGTCGACCCGCCCCTGCAAGGCGAGGGTCTGCTGCGGCTCGCCGGTGAGTTGCAGTTGCTGGATGTCCGCCCCCCTGGCATCGACGCGGCCGGCAAGCGCCAGGGCCACCGCGCCGCCTTCTCCCGGCAGGCTGGCGTTGCCCTGCACGGCGTAGCCGGCCTCGAGGTCGCCCTTGGCGGTCAGCGTCAGCTGGTTGAGGATCAGGGTATCCGGCAGGTCGGCGCCGGCCTTGAAGCCATCGGCGCGCAAGGTGGCGCTGGCCGGCAGGCTCTCCGCCAGCGGGCGCAGCTCGGCCTCCAGGCGGCCGTCCAGATAGCCGCTGCTGTCGGCCTGGAGCTTGAGCACCGCCTGCAGGTCGCCTTCGGCCTCGAGCGCCAGCTTCCAGGGAATCTCCCCCGGTGCCGGCAACTGCAGGGTGCCCTGCAGGGTCAGCGGCCAGCCGCCCTCGGGGCGCAGGTTGCCCTGCAGTTCCAGGGCCAGGTCATCGCGGCGCAGGCTGAGGCGCTCCACCTGCAGGCCATCGGCCTGCCAGCGGGCCACCAGGTCCAACTGCTGCAGTTGGTCGTCGCCGTCGAGGACGAAGCGGCCGATGCGCACCTGGCCGATTTGCAGGGCCAGCGGCAACCGCAGCTCCGGCAGGCTGATGGGGCCTTGGTCCGCATCGGGTTGCGACGGCGGCAGGTCGAGGAAAACGCTTTCGCTGGCCAGTTCGTCGATGCACAGGGTGCGGCGCAGCAGGCAGGCCGGGGACCATTCCAGCAGTGGCGCCTCCAGCTTCAGGGCGGTGCCATCCTGCTGCCAGGACAGCCGCGTGGCACTCCAGCGGCCACCGAGCTTGCCGCTGAAGCCTTCCACCTCCAGCCCCGGGACATGGCCCAGCAACCAGCGGCCGCCGGCCTCGGTGAACAGCAGCCCGGCCGGAATCGCCACCGCTCCCGCCAGAATCGCGACCAGCCCCACGAGACCGTATTTCAGGGCACGCCTCATAGTTCGGGCCCCATGGAGAAGTGGATACGGAAGCCGCCCGGATCGTCCAGGGCCTTGGCCAGGTCGAGGCGGATCGGCCCCACCGGGGAGACCCAGCGCACGCCGAGGCCGGCGCCGGTCTTCATGGCGGCGCTGAAAGAGTCCATGGCGTTGCCACGGTCGACGAAGGCCGCCAGGCGCCACTTCTCCGCGATGGGGAACTGGTACTCGGCGCTGCCCACCAGCAGGTAGCGGCCGCCGACCTTCTTGCCATTGCTGTCTTCCGGGGACAGGGTCTGGTAGTCGTAGCCCCTCACGCTCTGGTCGCCGCCGGCGAAAAAGCGCAGGGACGGCGGGATGGCGTCGAAATCCGTGGTGGCGATACCGCCGGCCTGCACCCGCCCCAGCAAACGGTGGCCGCCGGGCAAGGTATAGAGCCCCTTGGCCATGGCGCTGGCGTAGGTGAAGTCGGCATCGGAGAGGATGCCCTCCTTGGCGCCACGCACGTCGAACTGCAGGGAATAGCCGCGATTGGGGTCGAGCTTGTGGTCGCTGCGGGTCACCCCGTAGCTGATACCGGGGATGAGGAAGCTGCTGCGGCCATCGTCGCTGCCATCGCCGAAGTCGAAGGTCTCCTGCTCCCAGCGCAGGGAAACCACCCGCAGCCAGTCGCTGGGCAGCCTGGACTGCCACTGGCCGCCAAGGGTGAAGCGGCGGCTCTCCACGTCCACCAGGTTTTCCCGTTGCAGGCCGCTGGAAAACCGCAGGGTGTCGGTGAGCGGCGGGTCCAGGGGAATCTCGTACCAGGTGCCGACGTTCTGCCGCACGGGGGAAATCTCGGTCTCGGCGCCGAGGCGATGGCCCTGCGGGTTGATCCAGTGGCGGGTCCAGTTGGCGCGGGCGCGCGGCCCCACGTCGGTGGAGAAACCGACGCCCAGCCCCACGGTGCTCGGCTTCACCGCCGCCAGCCTGACCTTCACCGGAATCACCCGGCCGCCGCCCTTCACCGGGCTGGCGTCCACCCGCACCTCGTCGAAATAGCCGCTGGCCTGGAGGTTCTGGTTGAGCTTGGCCACCTGGTCGGAGTCATAGGGGGTATTGGCCGGGAACGGCACCAGCCGCGCCAGCAGGTCAGGGTCGAAGGGCGTGTCGCCATCGAAGCTGACCGCGCCCAGGCTGTAGCGGGGGCCGCTGTCATACACCAGTTCGATATCGGCGACGCCGGCGCGCGGGTCGATGTCCAGGCGCTGGCGGGTGAAATGGCCGTCGAAGAAACCGTAGCGCAGGGCCTGGTTCTGGATCAGCTTCTTGGCGTCGTCGTAGGCGCCGTGATTGAGCTGGGCGCCACTCTTCAGGGCTTTGCTCTCGGGCACGCGGAAGGCCTTCAGCGCGCCGGCTTCACCCTCGACCCGCAGGGTGACGTTGCGCAGGCGCACCGGCTCGCCGGGCACCACCAGCAGATGCAGGGACGGGTCCTTGCCGCCGTCGACGCGACTGTCGATCTCGGCCTGGTAGTAACCCAGGGCCTGTGCGGCCTGGCGCGCCTGCTCCTCGGCGGAGCGCCGGAAACGCCGCAGGGCCTCTTCATTGCGATCGCCCAACGCGCCGATATAGGCCTCGATATTGGCCTTCAGCGGTGCGTTGGCAGGGTCGACCTTCACGTCCAGCGTGGCCTTGGCCAGCGCCAGCCCGCTCGTACAAAGCAGGCCCAGCAGCAGCGGCCCGCGCAATCCTTGGCAAAAATTCATGCGCGGCATGCTAACACGGCAACCCGGCGCTTCCGACGTAAATGCCTGTCAGCCGCTGGCGCGCATCACCGGCCGCGGATTGGGGTGGAAGAACACGTGCTCCACTATCGGTCCCAGGGCGACCTCCCCCACCTCCTCGTAGCCCTGGCGCTTGTAGAAGTCCAGGTAGCGCACGTTGCCGGTGTCCAGCACCACGCCCTGGGAGCTGTCGTCCTCGGCGCACCAGTTGTGCAGCGCCTCCAGCAGCTGCTCGCCGAGATGGCGGCCCTGGAACTCCGGGTGGATGCCCAGCAACGGCAGCACGTGATACGGGCCGGGCGGCAGGCAGGCAAGCACGGCGTCGTGGTAATCGAGGTAGCGGCGGGTGCAGCGGAAACCCGTGGTCAGCAGCATGCGCAGGCGCCAGCCCCAGCTTTCGGTGATGTCCAGGCGGCGCTGCGGCGGCGCGATCAGGGCGATCCCGACCAGACGTTCCTCCATCAGCAGGCCGATGGCCGGCAGCTCCTCCAGGAAGTGCTGCTGCACCAGCTCCCGCACCGTGGCGCGCACCCGCTGGTCGTAGCCGGGGCGCTCGGCCTCGAACAGGTAGGCGAAGGTGGGTTCGTGGCGATAGGCGTGGTACAGCAACGAACGGGCTTCGCGGGCATAACCGCCGTCCAGCATGCGCACCTCGACCGGCGCGGTGGGAATGTAACCGGGCATTGATGGCACCTCATTTGTTATGGGTTCTGTCGGGCCAACAGGGAAATTAGCACCAGTTGTCCGGACCGGCCACGCGACTGGCCCGACCGGCGTCCTTGGGCTAGCATCCGCCTTTTCCCAGGATGCCTTCCGATGAAGATCGTTTCTTTCAATATCAACGGCCTGCGCGCGCGCCCCCACCAGTTGGAAGCGCTGATCGCCAAGCACCAGCCGGACGTGATCGGCCTACAGGAAACCAAGGTTTCCGACGACCAGTTCCCGGAAGCGGAAATCCGTCAGCTCGGCTACCACGTCCACTATCACGGCCAGAAAGGCCACTACGGCGTCGCGCTGCTCTCGCGCCAGGAGCCGCTGTCCCTGTTCAAGGGGTTTCCCAATGACGGCGAGGAAGCCCAGCGCCGCTTCATCTATGGCACCTTCGCCGATGCCCAGGGCAACCCGGTGACCGTGATGAACGGCTACTTCCCCCAGGGAGAGAACCGCGACCACCCGGTGAAATTCCCCGCCAAGGAGCGTTTCTACGCCGACCTGCAGGTGCTGCTCGAACAGCAGTTCCAGCCCAGCCAGCCGCTGGTAGTGATGGGCGATATCAATATCTCGCCGGAAGACTGCGACATCGGCATAGGCGAGGAGAACCGCAAGCGCTGGTTGAAGACCGGCAAATGCAGCTTCCTCCCGGAAGAACGCGAGTGGCTGGCGCGCCTGAAGAGCTGGGGCCTGGTGGACAGCTTCCGCCACCTCAACCCCGAGGTGAACGACCGTTTCAGCTGGTTCGACTACCGCAGCCGCGGCTTCGAGGACGAACCCAAGCGCGGCCTGCGCATCGACGTGATCCTCGCCAGCCAGCCGCTGCAGGCCCGCCTCAAGGACGCCGGCATCGACTACGAACTGCGCGGCATGGAAAAACCGTCTGACCATGCGCCGATCTGGTTGGAGCTGGCGTGAGACCGTTCCTGTAGGGTGGACAGCGCTTTTCTGTCCACCATCGGTGTGTGGGTGAAGCGCGAAATGGTGGATCGGTGAAGCGTGATCCACCCTACGCGCAGCTGCGGAACCCGCTTCACAAAAAAGGCCCATCACTGATGGGCCTTTGTTCATTCATCGCCTTCCTCAGGCTTCCTTCACCTGCTGGGTCGCGCCGACCCGCATGATGGTTTCGATGGCCTTCTGCAACGCCGGCTCGGAGTCGTAGAGATGACTCCGGGCGATGACGTCCTTGTTGGCCGCACGCAGCTTGAAGTAGTTCTTGCCGCTCGAATCGATGCGCCTCGCATAGCGCTCCTCATGTACGCAGTTCTCACGGAACAGGGCCATGGCCTCCTCCGCTGCGTCACGGTTTTCATAAACGCCGGTGTCCAGCAGGGTCTGCGCGTCGGCCGCCTTCAAACGCAGGCGCCAGGTGCCCGCAGTGTTCTTGCGCAGCTCGAACCAACCACTCATCACAACACTCCTTCAAGGATTCAACGGAATGCGCACAAGCGCTGGCTGAAAACACCGCCGAGGGGGTGTCTTCAGCAGCGGGCTACCCTACCCCGCTCCTAATTGCCGGGCTGTAGGAGTTGGCTTATCGATCCGTAGGAACGGCCAGTCAACTTTCAGAGAAATTTCACCGCTAAAGCTCAAAACCCCACGACAGAGCCTTTTCTGTCATCTCTCCGTCACCCTGCTGACTTAATCTCGCGGCTCCTTCCACCCCCTCGAACAAGGTGTCTGCCCATGCCGCGCGCCATGACCGCCAGTGACAAGGACCTGTGGGGCCGCGCCCTCAGCATGTTGCTGCTCGGTTTCGTCTGCTATGCCTTCCCCTGGTCGGTGTTCGCCACCGAGCCCACCGCCGTCCTGCGCATACAGGGTTCCAACACCATCGGCGCCAAGCTGGGGCCGGCGCTGGTCAAGGGCATGCTGCAGGAACAAGGTGTGCGCGCCATCCAGCAGAAGCCGGGGGATCGTGAGAATGAAGTGCACATCCTGGGCGAGGACGCCCAGGGCAAGGCGGTGCGTGTGGAATTGGCGGCCCATGGCTCGTCCACCGGTTTCGCCGCGCTCAAGGATGGCAGCGCCGACCTGGCCGCCTCCTCGCGCCCGATCAAGGATGCCGAAGCCCATGACCTCGCCTCGTTCGGCGACTTGCGTAGCCAGTACGCCGAACAGGTGATCGCCATCGACGGGCTGGCCATCATCCTGCACCCGGACAACCCGCTGCGCGCGCTGACCACCGCGCAACTGGCCGCGGTATTCGCCGGCGAAGTGAAGGCCTGGGAAGAACTCGGCGGCAAGGGTGGCGCCATCCATCTCTACGCCCGCGATGACCAGTCCGGCACCTACGACACCTTCAAGGAACTGGTGCTCGCCCGCCAGGGCAAGACACTGGCCGCCGGTGTCGAGCGCTTCGAGTCCAACGACCAGCTGTCCGCCGCCGTCAGTAGCGACCCGCAGGGCATAGGCTTCGTCGGCCTGGCCTCGATCAACCGGGCCCGCGCCCTGGCCATCGCCGACGGCGATTCCCAGGCCATGCCGCCCGAGACCGAACTGATCGCCACCGAGGACTATCCGCTGTCGCGCCGCCTCTTCTTCTATATGAAACCGGGCGAACAGAACCGCTGGGCCAAGGCCCTGGTGCAATTCGCCCAGAGCCCGCGCGGCCAGGCGATAGTCGACAGCAATGGCTTCGTCGCCCAGCAGATACAGGCGATCAAGGTCCAGGCGCAGCAGGGCATGCCGCCGAGCTACCGCGAGCTCGCCGCCAACGCGCAACGCCTGTCGGTGAACTTCCGCTTCCAGGAAGGCAACGCCAATCTCGACAACAAGGCCCTGCGCGATGTGCAGCGGGTGCTGGACTACCTGAAGCAGAGCGGCAAGCTGGAGCAGAAGGTGGTGCTGGTGGGCTTCGGCGATTCCAAGGCGGACCCGCAGCGTGCCGAGTTGCTGTCCAAGCTGCGGGCCATGGCGGTGCGCCGCGAACTGGTCAAGGGGGGAGTCGCCCTGCGTGAGGTCACGGGCCTCGGTGACGAGTTGCCGGTGGCGGCCAACACGGCCGAGGAAGGGCGGATTCGCAACCGCCGGGTGGAGGTGTGGGTTTATTGAAGCTCTCCGGAGCCATGTAGGGGGATAGCGCTTTTCTATGCACCGACTCGGCACGACATCGATGGGTATCGCTTCGCTCCACCCATCCTACGCAACTGATTGTTGTCGCCTACCAGGCTTAGCTCGCTCCTACATGACAGTGCCAATTTGGTGGCGGTGCGCGTCGAGCCGGTGGTGTAGGAGACGGTGCCTTCGGTGGTTTCCCCCAGGCGGTTGTCGGTAATGGCCGTAGCCCCCCAGTTCCAGCGTTCCATTGCCATTCTGCTGCTCCTCGGCCAACACCACACCGGCCTGCAGCACCAGGGTCACCCCCAGGATCGCAACGGATAGCGGGTGATGCCTTGGCCGCGCGGCAACGGCATCCCCAGCCGTCTCGGCCGCGTTGAACGCAGGTTGCTGTTGCACTCTCAAACCTCTTGGATGGCCTTGCTACTTGGTGGCGGGCTAACCACTGGTTTTCTTCTTCTGCTGTGTCCGGTGTCCATGGCTGGCGCCGGGCGGCCGTGCAGGCAGGAACGCATCTGACGGCGGATGCAGAAATCACCAACCAGTACGAATTATTTACAAATGCAAATTCAGATCATTCCTATGTGCGCAGGGAGATTTCCTACGACAAGGCAAATTTTTGTAACACCGGCTCCGTATCTCCATGACCTGACCAACGGTTAGGCTTCTTTCTGTGACGCCGGGCCCCTCTGACGGCTTGCCAGCCGCCATGTCGGAGTCACGTTTCATCAACGACAGAAGGAGGGGCTCATGGCAGCTCTACATGCATTTCTCGCCGCCGACTTCCTCGGCACCGCCACCTGGTTGTGGCTCGTCTTCCTCGGCATAGTCCTCGCCCTGCTGGTGTTCGACCTCGGTGTGCTGCACCGCGACCAGCACGAAATCGAGATGCGCGAAAGCCTGCTGCTCTACAGCGGCTACTTCAGCGTGGGCGTGCTGTTCGGTGTCTGGGTCTGGTTCGAGCTGGGTGCGCAGAGCGCCCTGGAGTTCTATACCGGCTTCCTGGTCGAGCAGTCGTTGTCCATGGACAACGTCTTCGTCATGGCCATGATCTTCGGCTTCTTCGCCATCCCCCGCCGCTACCAGCACCGCGTGCTGTTCTGGGGCATCCTCGGCGTGGTGGTGTTGCGGGCCATCATGATCGGCCTGGGCAGCGCCCTGGTGAAGGAGTTCGACTGGATCCTCTACGTCTTCGGCGCCTTCCTGCTGTTCACCGGCGTGAAGATGCTCTTCGCCCGGACGGATGCCCATCCGGACCTGGCGCAAAATCCGGTGCTGAAGTTCATCCGTCGGCATATCCGGGTCACCGACGACCTGCACGGTGCGCACTTCTTCGTGCGCCTGAAGCAGGCCGGCCAGAGCAAGCCCCTGCTCTACGCCACCCCGCTGTTCCTGGCCCTGGTGCTGATCGAGCTGGCCGACCTGGTATTCGCGGTGGACAGCGTCCCGGCGATCTTCGCCATCACCCAGGACCCCTTCATCGTCTACACCTCGAACATCTTCGCCATCCTCGGCCTGCGTGCCCTCTACTTCGCCCTGGCGGCACTGATGCACCGCTTCGTCTACCTGAAGTACGCCCTGGCGCTGGTGCTGATCTTCATCGGCGGCAAGATTTTCCTGCACGGGTTCATCGGCAAGATTCCCCCGGTGCTGTCCCTTGGCGTAACCTTCGGCCTACTTGCCGGCGGTGTGATCCTTTCCCTGTTGAAGACCCGCGACCGTCCGGCCCGGAGCACGGGAGATCTGAGGAAACATGGCTGAAGTACGGATCGAGCCCTTCGAAAAAGATGGCTGGACCTTCTGGCGCGTACGCCTTGGCCGGCGCGCGCTGACCTTCCACGAAGAACTGGCCGCCCGCGCCTTTGCCGCGCAGCTGCATCTGCGGATGGGGTGGCTGCGCGAGACAGAAGCGCCCAAGCAGGAGTAGGTACAACCTGGTGGACATCGCTTTTCATGCCCACCGACGGATTCCCCGGTGGCTCCGATGGTGGATGTAAAAAGCGACATCCCCCCTACGAATCGCCCCACTCTCCTGCAGGACTAGACGCAAAGAAGAAGGCCCGCGCGATGCGCGGCCTTCTTCAATGGCAGGCGATCACTGGCCGCTGCGCAACATTTCCCTCGGCATGTACTTGCCGATCTCGAACTTGCCGATGGCCGCGCGGTGCACTTCGTCCGGGCCGTCGGCCAGGCGCAGGGTGCGCTGCATGGCGTACATGTAGGCCAGCGGGAAGTCGTTGGAGACACCGGCGCCGCCGTGGATCTGGATGGCGCGGTCGATCACCCGCAGGGCGACGTTGGGCGCCACCACCTTGATCTGGGCGATCTCGCTCTTGGCCACCTTGTTGCCCACGGTGTCCATCATGTAGGCCGCCTTCAGGGTCAGCAGGCGGGCCATGTCGATCTCCATCCGCGAGTCGGCGATCTTGTCGACGTTGCCACCCAGGCGTGCCAGAGGCTTGCCGAAGGCGGTGCGGCTGACGGCGCGCTTGCACATCAGTTCGAGGGCGCGCTCGGCCATGCCGATGGAGCGCATGCAGTGGTGGATGCGGCCCGGGCCGAGGCGGCCCTGGGCGATCTCGAAGCCTCGGCCCTCGCCCAGCAGCACGTTCTCATAGGGCACCCGCACGTTCTCGAAGACCACCTCGGCATGGCCGTGGGGAGCGTCGTCGTAGCCGAACACCGGCAGCGGGCGGAGGATCTTCACCCCGGGTGCGTCGGTGGGTACCAGGATCATCGAGTGCTGCTGGTGGCGTGGCGCATCGGGGTTCGACAGGCCCATGAAGATCATCACCTTGCAGCGCGGATCGCAGGCGCCGGAGGTCCACCACTTGCGGCCATTGATCACCCACTCGTCACCCTGGCGCACGGCGCGGGCTTCCATGTTGGTGGCATCGGACGAAGCCACGCCCGGCTCGGTCATGGCGAAGGCGGAGCGGATCTCGCCGCGCAGCAGCGGTTCCAGCCACTGGCGCTTCTGCTCTTCGTTGCCGTAGCGCACCAGCACTTCCATGTTGCCGGTATCCGGCGCGGAGCAGTTGAAGGGCTCCGGGCCCAGCAGGGAGCGGCCCATGATCTCGGCCAGCGGCGCGTACTCCATGTTGGTCAGGCCGGCGCCGTACTCGGACTCCGGCAGGAACAGGTTCCACAACCCCTCGGCCTTCGCCTTGGCCTTGAGCTCTTCCATGATCGCGGTGGGCTGCCAGCGGTCGCCCTCGGCAACCTGCTGCTCGAATACCGGCTCGGCCGGATAGACATAGGCGTCCATGAATGCGGTGACGCGTTCACGCAGTTCCTGGACCTTCGGGGAATAGGCGAAATCCATGCGGGGCTACCTTTTGCGGGGCTATGGGGTGAGGTCTGGTAAGGATGCTAGAACAGGGCGTAAGATTTCCCTAGCCTATTTTCACCATGTATGAACATTCATCACCGATATATGATCCGCTGATAAGAACAACTTCGAGGAGCACGCCCGGCATGAATCTGAACAAGGTAGACCTCAATCTCTTCATCGTCTTCGACGCCATCTACACCGAGGCCAACCTCACCCGCGCCGGCCAGATCGTCGGCATCACCCAGCCCGCTGTCTCCAACGCCCTCGCCCGCCTGCGCGAGACCTTCAACGACCCCCTCTTCGTGCGCACCGCCCAGGGCATGGTGCCGACACCCATGGCGCAGAACATCATCGGCCCGGTGCGCAATGCCCTGCAGTTGCTGCGGGTCTCGGTGCAGGAAAGCCGCACCTTCAACCCGGCCCAGGCGAACAAGACCTACCGCATCAGCATGACCGACCTCACCGAGACGGTGATCCTGCCGCCGCTGTTCCAGCGCCTGCGCCGCCTGGCGCCGGCGGTGCAGATCGAGAGTTTCCTGGCCAAGCGCCGCGAGACCACCAAGGAGCTGGCCGCCGGCCGCCTGGACTTCGCCGTGGACGCGCCGCTGAACACCGACCCCCAGGTGCGCCACGTCAAGCTGATCGAGGATCGTTACGTCTGCGCCATGCGCCGCGGCCACCCGCTGGCCAAGGAGAAGATCAGCCTGGAGGAGTACCTGTCGCTGTCCCACATCCATATTTCCAGCCGCCGCAGCGGGCTGGGCTATGTGGACCTGTCCCTGGGCAAGATGGGTATCCAGCGCAAGGTCACCCTGCGCTCGCAGCACTACCTGATGGCCTCCACCGTGCTGCACAGCACCGACCTTGCGATCACCGTTCCCGAACGCTTCGCCCGCCGCCACGACCTGCACTACGTGGACCTCCCGGTGCACGACGTGCCCTCCCTGGAGACCCACCTCTACTGGCACGAAAGCACCGACCAGGACCCGGCCAACCGCTGGATGCGCGAGCAGATCATCGAGATCTGCCAGCAGGTGACGGCGCAGGAGCTGAAGGAAAGGGCTTGATCCGCGCGGGCGCAGTCTTTGTAGGGGCGAATTCATTCGCCAAGGGCAGCGCAGCTGCCCCTTCGAAGCCGATGGGCAGACCTTCGGCCTGCTTGGCGAATGAATTCGCCCCTACAACGGAGGCCCCTGAAATTACTCCGCCCTGATTTACCGCCCGAACTCCGGCTTGCGCTTCTCGATGAAGGCGCCCATGCCTTCCTTCTGGTCCGGGGTGGCGAACACGGCCTGGAACATCCGCCGCTCGAAGCGCAGGCCCTCACCGAGGGAGCCTTCGTCGACCCGGTTCACGCATTCCTTGAGCATCATCACCGCGGTGCGCGATTGCGCGGCGATGGAGCGGGCACTGTCCATCGCCTGCTCCAGCAGCTCGGCAGCCGGCACCACCCGCGCCACCACACCACTGCGCTCGGCCTCGGCGGCGTCCATGCTGCGGCCGCTGAGGACCATTTCCATGGCCTTGGCGCGACCCACGAGGCGGGTCAGGCGCTGCACGCCGCCGGCGCCGGGGATCACCCCCAGTTTCACTTCCGGCAGGCCGAAGCGGGCATTGTCGGCAGCGATGATGAAGTCGCACATCAGCGCCAGCTCGAAGCCGCCGCCCAGGGCGTGGCCGGCGACCGCGGCGATGATCGGCTTGCGCCGCTGCGCCACCCGGTCCCAGCGGCCGAGGAAATCGTCCAGGTAGGTGCCGGGGAAGCACAGCGGCGCCATCTCCTTCACATCGGCGCCGGCGGCGAAGGCCTTGGGCGAACCGGTGATCAGCACGCAGCCGATGGCCGGGGCGCGTTCGAAGCCGTCGAGCACCTGGTTCAGCTCGTCGATGAGCTGGCTGTTGATGGCGTTCAGCGCTTCGGGGCGATTGAGGGTGACCAGGCCGACAGCGCCGGCCTGCTCCACCAGCAGGGTCTGGTAGGTCATATCGAGTTTCCTGAAGAGAATTGAAGGCCGGACCTGCGGCCCGGTTGGCGAATGAATTCGCCCCTACAGGGAAAGCAGGCCGTTGTAGGGGCGAATTCATTCGCCAAGGGCAGCGCAGCTGCCCCAGGCTCAGAGGTTGCGGGCAATCACCATGCGCTGGACGTCCGAGGTGCCTTCGTAGATCTGGCACACGCGCACGTCGCGGTAGATGCGCTCCACCGGGAAGTCCTTGAGGTAGCCGTAGCCGCCCAGGGTCTGGATGGCCGCCGAGCAGACCTGCTCGGCCATTTCCGAGGCGAACAGCTTGGCCATGGACGCCTCGGTCAGGCAGGGCATGCCGGCTTCCCGCAGGCTGGCGGCGTGGTGGACCATCTGCCGCGCCACGGCGATGCGGGTGGCCATGTCGGCCAGGCGGAAGGCCACCGCCTGGTGCTCGATGATCGGCTTGCCGAAGGTCTTGCGCTCATGGGCGTAGTCCCGCGCCGCTTCGAAGGCCGCGCGGGCCATGCCGACCGACTGCGCAGCGATGCCGATGCGCCCACCTTCCAGGTTGGACAGGGCGATGCGATAGCCCTCGCCTTCCTCGCCCAGGCGCAGGGACGCCGGGATGCGCACGTCGTCCAGCTGGATCTGGCAGGTATCGGACGCATGCTGGCCAAGCTTGTCCTCCACCCGCACCACCTGATAGCCGGGGGTGTCGGTGGGGACGATGAAGGCGCTGATGCCCTTTTTGCCCGCCTGCGGGTCGGTGACGGCGAAGACGATCACCATCCCCGCGTGACTGCCGGAAGTGATGAACTGCTTGGCGCCGTTCAGCACGTAGTGGTCGTCGTCGCGGCGGGCGCGGGTGCGCAGGTCGCTGGCGTCGGAACCGGCCTGGGGCTCGGTGAGGGCGAAGGCGCCGATCATCTCGCCCGAGGCCAGCGGCCGCAGGAAGCGCTGCTTCTGCTCCTCGCTGCCGTACTTGAGGATGGGCATGCAGCCCACCGAGTTGTGCACGCTCATGATGGTGGAGCAGGCGCCGTCGCCGGCGGCGATCTCTTCGAGGGCCATGGCGTAGGCCAGGTGGCCGGTGGCCGCGCCACCCCACTCCTCCGGCACCAGCATGCCGAGGAAACCCAGCTGGGCCATCTCGCGGATGGCCTCGGCGGGGAAGCGGTGTTCGCGGTCCCAGTCGGCGGCGAAGGGTTTCAGCCGCTCCTGGGCGAACTGCCGGGCCATGTCGCGGATCTGGATTTCATCTTCGGACGGAATCATAAAGCTCTCCTCAGCCCATGCGCTCGATGGCCACCGCAGTGGCTTCACCGCCACCGATGCACACCGAAGCCACGCCGCGCTTCAGGCCGTACTGCGCCAGGGCGCTCAGCAGGGTCACCAGAATCCGCGCGCCGGAGGCGCCTATGGGGTGGCCCAGTGCGCAGGCGCCACCGTGGACGTTGAGCTTGTCGTGGGAAATGTCCAGGTCGCGCATGGCGACCATGGGCACCACGGCGAAGGCTTCGTTGATCTCGAACAGGTCCACGTCGCCCAGGGTCCAGCCGGTACGCGCCAGCAGACGCTGGATGGAACCCACCGGCGCGGTGGTGAAGAGGTTCGGCGCACCGGCGTAGGACGAGTGGCCGGCGATGCGCGCCAGCGGGGTCAGGCCGCGCTTCTCGGCTTCGGACAGGCGCATCAGCAGCAGCGACGCGGCACCATCGGAAATCGAGCTGGAGTTCGCCGCGGTGACGGTGCCGCCCTCGCGGAAGGCGGGCTTCAGGGTGGGGATCTTTTCCAGGCGCGCCTTCGGCGGCTGTTCGTCCTGGGCGATGGTCACCAGCTCGCGGCCGGACTTCGCTTCCACCGGGACGATCTCGGCGGTGAAGCGGCCCTCGGCCATGGCCTTCTGGGCGCGGGTCAGGGAGGCGATGGCGAAGGCGTCCTGCTGCTCGCGGGTGAAGCCGTAGCCTTGCGCGCAGTCTTCGGCGAAGGTGCCCATCAGGCGGCCCTTGTCGTAGGCATCCTCCAGGCCGTCGAGGAACATGTGGTCGAGCACCCTGCCGTGGCCCATGCGGTAGCCGGACCGGGCGCGCTCCAGCAGGTAGGGGGCGTTGGACATGCTTTCCATGCCCCCGGCCAGCACCACATCGGCGCTGCCGGCGAGCAGCAGGTCATGGCCGAGCATCACGGTCTTCATGCCCGAGCCGCACATCTTGTTGACGGTGGAACAGACCACGCCCTGGGGCAGCCCGGCGCCGAGGGCGGACTGGCGTGCCGGCGCCTGGCCCTGGCCGGCCTGCAGCACGCAGCCCATGAGGACTTCGTCCACGGCATCGGCCGGGACTCCGGCGCGCTCCAGCGCGGCGCGGTTGGTAGCGGCGCCGAGTTGCGCGGCGGTCATGTCCTTGAAGTCGCCGAGGAAGCCGCCCATGGGCGTGCGCACGGCGCTGACGATGACGATGGGATCTTTGTTCATGACGTTCTCCTTACTTGGCGGCCATGCGGATGGCGCCGTCGAGGCGGATCACTTCGCCGTTGAGCATGACGTTCTCGACGATATGGCGGACCAGCGCGGCGTACTCGGCGGGGCGGCCGAGGCGCGGCGGGAAAGGCACGGCGGCGCCGAGGGAGTCGCGGACTTCCTGGGGCATGCCAGCCATCATCGGCGTCTCGAAGATGCCGGGGGCGATGCACATCACGCGGATGCCGGAGCGCGCCAGTTCGCGGGCGATGGGCAGGGTCATGCCGACCACGCCGCTCTTGGAGGCGGAATAGGCCGCCTGGCCGATCTGTCCGTCGAAGGCTGCCACCGAGGCGGTATTGATGATCACGCCGCGCTCGCCCTCGGCATTCGGCTCACTCTGGGCCATGGCTTCGGCAGCCAGGCGCAGCATGTTGAAGCTGCCCACCAGGTTGATGTTGATGGTGCGGGCGAAGCTTTCCAGGCTGTGCGCGCCATTGCGGCCAACGACCTTCTCGGCGGGCGCCACGCCGGCGCAGTTGACCAGCCCGTGCAGGCCGCCGAAGGCCTCCAGGGCAGCAGCGATGGCCTTGCGGCCGTCTTCTTCACGGGTGATGTCGGCCTGCACGAAGCGGGCGTTGGCGCCCAGTTCCTCGGCGCGGGCGGCGCCGGCCTCGGCGTTGATGTCCACCAGCACCACCTTGCCGCCCTGCCCCGCCAGTTCACGGGCGGTGGCCAGGCCAAGGCCGGAGCTGCCGCCGGTGACCAGGAAAACGGAATTCTCGATACGCACGTTCTTACTCCTCTGGATCAATGAGCGGCGGCCGCCTGGGCCTTGGCGATCTCCTGGTTGCGCAGGAGGAAACGCTGGATCTTGCCGCTCGGGGTCTTGGGCAATTCCGCGACAAACTCGATTTCGCGCGGATAGGAATGGGCGGACAGGCGCTTGCGCACGTACTGCTGCAGCGCCTCGGCCAGCGCGGCGTCGGCGCTGTGGCCGGCATGCAGCACAACGAAGGCCTTGACCAGTTCGGTGCGCTCCGGGTCTGGCTTGCCGATCACCGCAGCCTCTACCACAGCCGGGTGCTCGATCAGCGCGCTCTCCACATCGAAGGGACCGACCCGGTAGCCGGAGGTGGTGATGACGTCATCGGCGCGGCCGACGAAGCTGATGCTGCCGTCTTCGTTCAGCTCCACGGTGTCGCCACTCAGATAGTAGTCCCCGATAAAGGCGCGGGTTTCCATGCCCTGATAGCCGGGGAACCAGAACAGCGGCGAACGCGGCATGTCCAGGGCGAGGATGCCCGGCTGGCCGGCGGGGAGTTCCTGGTGCTGTTCGTCCAGCACCACCACCCGGTGGCCAGGCATGGCGAAGCCGGCGGCGCCCAGGCGCACCGGGTGCTCCAGGGCATGGTGGTTGCACAGCACCATGCCCAGTTCGGTCTGGCCGTAGTGATCGTGGATGGTGCAGCCGAGGCCCTCGGCGAACCAGCGGATCACCTCCGGCGTCAGGGGCTCGCCGGCGCTGCTGACGGCGCGCAACTGGCCCTTGATGGCCCCTTCCACCTCGTCGCGGGCGGCCAGCAGCAGGCGGTAGGCGGTGGGCGAACCGGCCAGGTTGGTGATGCCATACTCGCGGATGATCCGGCAGGTGCTCTCCACCGTGAAACCACCCTCGAAGAAGGTGGTGGCGTGCCCCAGGGCCAGCGGGCCGGTCACGGCGTAGTAGAGGCCGTAGGCCCAGCCCGGATCGGCCAGGTTCCAGAAGTTGTCCGTGGGACGCAGGTCCACTGCGTCACGCATGTAGCTGACGAAGGCGACCATGGCCTTGAGCGGGACCGCCAGAGGCTTGGCCAGGCCCGTGGTGCCGGAGGTGAACATCAGCAGGAAGGGATCGGCGGCCTTGCGCATGACCGGCTCGAAGCTGGCCGGCTGGCGCTCCAGCTCGGCCCAGAAGTCGTCGCCCAGGGTCAAAACCTGCGGCACGCCGTCCACCTCGTCCAGCTTGGGCCGGTTGGTGAGGTCGGTGACCACCAGCTTCGAGCCGGCACCCTGCACGCGGTGCTCGATGGCCTTGGGGCCGAAGGCGGTGAACAGCGGCTGGTAGACGGCGCCGGCACGCCAGGTGCCGAGGATGGTGATCAGCAGTTCCGGGGTGCGCGGCAGCATGCCCGAGACGCAATCGCCGGCACCTACGCCACGGCTCGCCAAATAGTTGGCGAAGCGCGCGGACGCTTCCTTGAGCTGGGCGAAGGTCCAGGTGGCGCGCTCACCCTCGCGGCCCTCCCAGTACAGGGCGACGCGATCCGACGTGGCATGGCGGTCGCAGCATTCGACACAGGCATTGAGGCCGTCGAGGCTACCGGCCAGGGCGGTCGCAGCGGCGCTGGCGTAATCGAACTCGCGGGCAGCGGTGAAGTAATCGCGCATCGGGTGGCTCCGGGTTTGTTTTTGTTGGAGTACCGGGATGGTCGCGCCGAGCGGGGGTGGCGGCAATGTCGAAAGGCATCAACCTGGGTGAGCGGAATTGACAGGGGCCAAGCGCTCTTGTGAGGGCGAATTCATTCGCCAAGGGCAGCGCAGCTGGCCCATGAAGGCCCCGAGGGCAGGACTGCGTCCTGCTTGGCGAATGAATTCGCCCCTACAGAAAAGCCGCCCCACCGGCATAACGCCGGCGGGCGCCTCAGGCCGATTCGGGATGGATCAGCGCGCGGTACTGCCCCGGCGTCGAGCCGGTCCATTTCTTGAACGCCTTGTAGAAGGCGCTGGTGTCGGCGAAGCCGAGCTCGAAGGCCAGCTCGGTGAAGTTGCCTTCGCCGCTGTCCAGGCGGGCGATGGCCAGGTCGCGCCGGACCTGGTCCTTCAGCCCCTGGTAGGACTGCCCTTCCAGGGACAGCTTGCGGCGCAGGGTCGAGGGCGCCATGAAGAAGTGGCTGGACAGCGCCTCCAGGTCCGGCCAGCGCTCGGGCTTGATGCTGCGCAGGTAGGCCTTGATGCGCGTGGCCAGGCTCTGCGGGTCCCGATAGCGCACCAGGATGTTCGCCGGCAGGCCACCGAGGAAGCGCTTGAGGTCGCGCTGGCTGCGGCGCACCGGCAGCTCCAGGCAGTCGGCGTTGAACAGCAGGCGGCTTTGCGGCCGGGAGAAGCGCAGATTGGTGCTGAACATCACCCGGTAGTCCTCGATGTAGTCCGGCACCGCGCAGCGCAGGTCGACACCGAGGATGGGAACGCGCCGCCCGGCCAGCCAGCACAACAGGCCGTGGATCATCAGCCACAGGGTGAAATAGCTGAAGGCGCGGCATTGCTGGCCCTGTGGCTCGTCCAGGGCGATTTCCGCCAGGCCGCCGCGCCGTACCAGGCGCGGCGAGAGGCCGTCGAATACCAGGTCGAGGAAACGCAATGCGAAGTCCAGCGCCGCGCCCACCGTGGGCTCCTTCACCGCCGCGCGGGTCATGTAGGCGAAACTGCCGAGCTTCATCCGCCGCGGGTTCATGCCGAAGAACTCGTCGTCCATGGCCGTGGCGACCTGTAGCCAGAGCTGGCCATAGAGCTGCGAGGACACCCGCCCATAGGGCTTGGCCATCAGCTCAGCGGAAATGCCGGCGCGCTCCAGCAACCCGGAATCGTCGAAGCCCCGCTGGCGCAATTCCAGCAGGGCTTCGTGGACCAGGCGGACGGAGATGGTGCCTTTCTCGGTGGACGTGCCTGTCATGGGCTCCCTTGGGGTAGCAGCTGCGGATGAAGCGCTCATTGTAGGGGCGAATTCATTCGCCAAGCAGAACGCAGTTCTGCCCTTCCCGCCCAGATGGGGGCAGCTGCGCTGCCCTTGGCGAATGAATTCGCCCCTACAGGAGATTGGTCGCCCCGTCCGCCGGCGCTAGCGAATCGCTTTCACCTTGTCGTCCTTGGGCGGGGTCAGTTCCTCGATGCTGATCTCGCGCATGCGGAACTTCTGGATCTTGCCGGTCACCGTCATCGGGAAGGCATCCACGAAACGGAAGAAGCGCGGCACCTTGAAGTGGGCGATGCGTTCCTTGGCCCAGGCGCGCAGTTCGTCCTCGCTCACCGTGTGGCCGGGGTGGAACTTGATCCAGGCGACTATCTCCTCGCCGTACTTGCTGCAGGGGATGCCGATCACCTGCACGTCGGCCACCGCCGGGTGGGTGAAGAAGAACTCCTCCAGCTCGCGCGGATAGATGTTCTCGCCGCCGCGGATGATCATGTCCTTGCTGCGGCCGACGATGCAGACGTAGCCGTTGTCGTCCATGGAGGCGAGGTCGCCGGTGTGCATCCAGCGGCCCGGGTCGATGGAGTCGGCGGTGGCCTGGGGGTTGTTCCAGTAGCCCAGCATCACGCTGTAGCCGCGGGTGCAGAGTTCGCCGATCTGCCCGCGCGGGACTATCTTGCCCTCGGCGTCGACGATCTTGCTTTCCAGGTGCGGCTGGGTGCGGCCGACGGTGGTCACGCGCAGCTCCAGCTCGTCGTCCGGGCCGGTCTGCAGGGACACCGGGCTGGTCTCGGTCATGCCGTAGGCGATCTGCACCTCGCTCATGTGCATCTCGTTGATCACCCGGCGCATCACTTCGATCGGGCAGGTGGCGCCGGCCATGATGCCGGTGCGCAGGCTGGACAGGTCGAATTCATTGCGTTGTGGGTGGTCGAGCTCGGCGATGAACATGGTGGGCACGCCGTAGAGGGCGGTGGCCTTTTCCTCGGATACGGCACGCAGGGTGGTCAGCGGGTCGAAGGCGTCGCCCGGGTAGATCATGGTGGAGCCGTGGGTCATGCAGCCCAGGTTGCCCATCACCATGCCGAAGCAGTGGTACAGCGGCACCGGGATCACCAGGCGATCCTGCTCGGTCAGGCCCAGGCTCTCGCCGACCATGTAGCCGTTGTTGAGAATGTTGTAGTGGCTGAGGGTGGCGCCCTTGGGGAAGCCGGTGGTGCCGGAGGTGTACTGGATGTTGATCGGGTCGTCGAACTGCAGGCCGGCCTGGCGCTCGGCGAGGGCCTCCGCGCTCACCTCCCCCGCCTTGTCCTGCAGGGCGGCCCAGGGCAGGAAACCGGCCGGCGGAGTGGCCGCCAGGCTGACCACGCCGCGCAGCTCCGGCAGCTTCTCGCAAGTCAGCGCGCCCGGCGCGGCGTCGGCCAGCTCGGGCACCAGGCCGAGGAGCATGGCGTGGTAGTCGGAGGTCTTGAAGGCGTCGGCGCAGATCACCCAGCGGCAGCCGGATTGCTTGAGGGCGTATTCCAGCTCGCTGCTGCGGTAGGCCGGGTTGATGTTGACCAGGATGGCGCCGATCCTGGCGCTGGCGAACTGGGTGATGCACCACTCGGCGCAGTTGGGCGCCCAGATACCCAGGCGGTCGCCGCTGTTCAGCCCCAGGGCGAGCAAGGCGCGGGCATGGCGGTCCACCGCCGCGGCCAGTTCTTGCCAGCTGTAGCGCAGGCCCTGGTGCCTGACCACCAGCGCCTCGCGTTCGGGGAACTTGGCAACCGTGGCATCGAAGGCCGCGCCTATGGTCATGGCGAGCAGGTCCTTGTCCTGCCGCCCCCGGGTGTAGCTCTGGTGATTCATGGCTTTCCCTTCTTGTGCTTGTAGTGGGATACAGCTGTGAATGACGTATCGGCTTTATTTACCTTTACGTAAACGTAAAGGTAAATAAAGCCCGTTTTCCTGTCTAGTGACCCATTGGTCGAATG
>NZ_JBHSOU010000044.1:140564-267967 GCF_042656385.1 Pseudomonas sp. GCM10022186 | reverse complement strand
CCCTGCCTGATCGCTTCGCGCTCAGGCGTTCATCGGCACCGGAAGCGGTGCTTCCGAAAGCGTGCCTCTTCACCCCTGAAGAGGAGAGGGGTGACTCGCGCCTGACAGGGCGCAGCAATCCTGAAGCCGATACCGGTCTGAAACTGAGCACCAAAGGTGGGGCGGCGACTGCGCCCCGTCAGGAGGCCGAGCGGAATCGTTGCGCAGGGGACGAGCGGCATGGATGCCGCGAGTGGCGTGCGGGGCCAGGGATGGCCCCTCACGCCGGGCCCCCGGCGCAACGATGGAGCGAGGGAAACGCAGTAACAGCCGAAGGCTGGTCACCCCGGCGAAGCCGGGGCCGGATGCAGGGGCAAGCGCTTTTGGTTACTTTTCTGTGGTTCGGCATTCCGACGTTTGAGAAAAGTGACTCGCCGGGAGGCGAAACAGGGACTCGCCGTCCGCTCGATAATCAGCTTGGCTCAGGACGTTCTAGCAACACTTAATGCAGACATAGCCAATGAATTCGCCCCTACAAGGTTGTTCCGCAGTCCCATGAAAAAGCCCCGCACTTGGCGGGGCTCTTTCATGGGGCTCAGTGCACTCAGGCGCTGGCCGGCGACACACCGATGATCTCGGCACGGCTGCGCACGAGTTGCGGCAGCAGCGAACCCACCACCATGCCCAGGACACTGAACAGCAGGCCGGCGAGTTGCGGCGGCCAGAAGTCGGTGTCGGCATAGGTGGCTTCCAGGTAGACCCAGGACAGCAGGCCGAAGGCGATGGCCAGCAGGGCGCCCTGGGTAGTGGCGCGCTTCCAGAACAGACCGAAGAACAGCGGCACCACGGCGGCGACCAGGGTCACCTTGTAGGCGTTGCCGACCATCTCGTAGATGCTCGCGTCGGAGTACAGGGCGAACACCGAGGTGGCCACGGTCATCGCCACCACGCTCAGGCGCATGGCCAGCAGGAACTGACGATCGCTCATGTTCGGGATGAAGCGCTTGAGCACGTTCTCGGTGAAGGTCACCGACGGCGCCAGCAGGGTGCCGGAAGCGGTGGACATGATGGCCGACAGCAGCGCGCCGAAGAACATGATCTGGGCGAACAGCGGGGTACGCTCCATGATCAGGTGCGGCAGGATCATCTGCGAATCCTCGGCCAGCCACTTCTGCACCATGGCCGGGTCGATCAGAGAGGTGGCATAGGTGAGGAAGATCGGCAACATGCAGAACGACAGGTAGAACACGGCGCCGGTCATGGACGCGCGGGCGGCGATGTTCTCGGTCTTGGCCGACATCACGCGGGCGTATACGTCCTGCTGCGGGATGGAGCCGAACATCATGGTCACCGCTGCGCCGATGAAGGCGACTACGTCACGCGGCTCGAAGCTGTGCATGAAGCTGAACTTGCCTTGGCTGGCGGCGTGGCTGATCACCACGTCGGCGCCACCGGCCATGTCGCCGATCAGCCAGGTCAGGTACACCAGGCCGACGACGATGATGACCATCTGCATGAAGTCGGTCAGGGCCACGGACCACATGCCGCCGAACAGGGTGTAGAGCAGCACGATGCCGGTGCCGATCAGCATGCCCTGGGTGGTGGTGATGGAACCGTCGGACAGCACGTTGAACACCAGGCCCAGCGCGGTGAGCTGCGCGGCGACCCAGCCCAGGTAGGAGCCGATGATGACCAGGCTGGTGATCATCTCGACATTCGGGCCGAAGCGCTTGCGGAAGAAATCGCCGATGGTCAGCAGGTTCATGCGGTACAGCGGGCGGGCGAAGACCAGGCCCACCAGCATCAGGCAACCGAAGGAGCCGAAGGGGTCTTCGATGATCCCGGCGAAGCCTTCCTCGATGAAAGTCGCGGGAATGCCCAGTACGGCTTCCGAGCCGAACCAGGTGGCGAACACCATCGCTGCGACCAGGGAGAAGGACATGCTCCGGCCACCGGCCGCGAAGTCCTTGGAGTTTTTGACACGAGTGGAGGCGTAGAAACCGACACCAACGGTGATCAGCAGGTATACCGCAACAAACCAGATCAGCATTTGTTCTTGTTCCAGAGGCACGCCCGTCGGGGCCGGGACCTGGGGAAGGCACCTCGACTGACGGAGTTTTTGTTATTGACGGCGGGGCCCGGCTCGGAGCGATCCGGGCGGTTACCACGGAGGCGAAGTCTGCCAAAGACGTAAAATATGTCAAACAATTAAGTTGCGAATGAGCAAAAAAAACGACAGAACGCTTCTGACCCTCAAGACAGGACTCGTCGCAATACACCGACTTAAAGGCTTTTGCAACGTCACCTTGTGACTCGTCAGTTTTTTATTTTTTACAGGCACCGTTGATTAAGAAAGACACCTGGCTACCGTTCATCGCCTAGGCAAAGGCATCTGCTAGCATCCAGGCGTCATCGTCATGGAGCCTTCCTGCATGCACGCGCTGAACCCCCAGCAAACCGCGGCCTACCTGCGTCACCTGGACACCCCGGTTCCACAGCAGCCCGACCTCGCCAGCCTCGACCGGCTGATCGCCGCCCACCAGCGCCGGGTCGCCTTCGAGAATGTCGACGTCCTGCTCGACCGGCCCATTCGCATCGATGCCGATTCGGTGTTCGCCAAGGTGGTGGAGCGCCGGCGTGGCGGCTACTGCTACGAACTGAACAATCTCTTCGCCCGTCTGTTGCTGGCCCTGGGCTACCGCGTCGAACTGCTGGGCGGCCGGGTACGCTGGGGCCTGCCGCTGGACGCGCCGCAGACCATGCTCTCCCACCTGATGCTGCGCGTGCGGCTGCCCGAAGGCCCGCACCTGGCGGACGTCGGCTTCGGTTCCGCCACCCCCTGGCGCGCCGTGCCCCTGGAGGGCCCGGCAGACCCTGACTTCCCCTACCGCCTGCGCCCCCAGGACGACGGCTCGGGTGAAGTGCAGCTGGAGAATTTCCGCACCGAGACCGGCTGGGCGGCCTGCTACCGCTTCGCTCCCGAAGTGAACGCCTGGGTCGATTGCATCCCGCGCAACTGGTACACCTCCACCCACCCTGACAGCGTGTTCCGCCAGATGCTGATGAGCGCCCGCAGCGAAGGCGACTGCCGCCTGACCCTGGCCAATGGCCTGTTCAACAAGCGCTTTCGCGATGGCCGAGTGGAAAGCCGCAAGATCGAAGACGCCAGCGAGCTGGTGGACGTGCTGCGGACGGATTTCCTGCTCGACCTGCGCGAAGACGAGATCGAGCCGCTGCGGCAACGCCTCGCAGGACTGTTGAACGTCTGATCCCGTGGGGCGGATAGCGCTTTTCCATCCACCATCGGCGCCACCCCGAACCTCGAATGGTGGACCGGTGAAGCGTGGTCCACCCTACAAATGGCGCCCCGTGCTCGAGGACATTCCCATGTCCACCACCGACCTCCTCCAGGCCCTCCACACCCAGGGCTTCACCCTCCTCCCCGGCGTGCTCGACGCTCCAGGCATCGCCACCCTGCGTCGCCTGATGGACCAGCTCCAGCCCATCCACTGGGACTACACCGGCCTGGTGGACGACCACTTCAAATGCGTGTTCAACCGGGGGCCGGAATGGCTGCCCTACCTGGACCTGCCGGGGGTGATCGAGCTGGCCGAGGCGGCCCTGGGCGAAGACTGCCATGTGATCGGCCAGACCGCCTGGCGCTGCCACCCCGGATTCGTCGGCGCCGACCTGCACCTCGACCACCTGGTGATGGAGCTGCCGGAAGACCTGCTGGCCGACCCGGCCTTCCCGCTGCCCATGCAAATCTGCACCGCCCACCTCTACCTCGACGATATCGACGCCGACCTCTGTCCCACCCTGGTCATCCCCGGCAGCCATCGCGCCGGCCGCAAGCCCCGGCCGGGCGAAACCACCTGGCAGGGCAAGGCCGCCGAGGCGGTGTTGTGCAAGGCCGGCGATGTGCTGATGTTCCGCAGCGAGCTGTGGCACGCCGGCAGCCGCAATCGCACCGCCGACCGCAGCCGCTACCTGCTGCAGATCCACTATGGCCGACGCATGGTGGCGCAGAAGTTCTCGCCTTACCTGGCCTTCCGCTTCAACGCCGAAGTGCTGGCCGCCTGCACGGCTCGCCAGCGCCGCTTGCTGGGTGACCACCAGGCCGCCGAATACGACTGACGACGAAAAACCGAGCAAGCGCTTCCGGCCCAGCCGCCGCGGGCTGCCCACGGACTTATCCCGAAGATATCCACAGAGAGGCCCACAGTTTTTGTGGGCATCGCCCAGCCGCGCACAGCATCACGCGTGGGGGCTATGTCAATCGACATTCAGGCTGCAGGCCCGGACATTGCAACCCGGCGCCCATGGCTTCACAGCCGCTGGTCAAAATCCGAACACCTGCCTGAAACAAGTGCCCCACGCAGCCTCCAGCCCGGAATCCAGAAGCTATCCACAACTTGCCCCACAGAATCCGTGGGTATCCGGGGCAGGCAGCCCGATTACCCCGGTTGCACCTTTCCCGCACATGAAACGAGCAACCCGGCCCAACCCGTCTGGCACAAGCCCTGGCGCAATTCATCCAGAAGATATCCACAGCACGCTCCACAGAAATTGTGCGTACCTCCGGGTCGCGCTGTTCTTTACTCAAGGCAGCTCCCGCGCAGGAAACTGCCATGCCCACCCGCCTTGCCGCCTTGTTGCTCCTGCCGGCTGAAACCGCAAAAATCGGCAAATCCATGGCAAAACCTTATACAATATGCGGCTTTTCGTGACATCGAAGCCGAGGTACGCCATGAGCACACTGCCGCCCTGCCCCAAATGCAACTCCGAATTCACCTATGAAGACGGCGCGCTGCTGATCTGCCCCGAGTGCGCCTACGAGTGGTCCGCCGAGGCCAGTGCTGAGGTCGCCGGCGACGAGAAAGTGATCAAGGACTCCGTCGGCAACGTCCTGCAGGACGGCGACACCATCACCGTGATCAAGGACCTCAAGGTCAAGGGCTCGTCCCTGGTGGTGAAGGTCGGCACCAAGGTGAAGAACATCCGCCTGGTCGACGGCGACCACGACATCGACTGCAAGATCGACGGCATCGGCGCGATGAAGCTGAAGTCGGAGTTCGTGCGCAAGGTGTGATCCTCCTTGCTCCCCTCTCCCTTCGGGGAGAGGGCTCCTGCCGTAGGTTGGTGCGGGCAACGCTGGTCCGAGCGCAGCTAAGCCCGACAATGCGTCCTGCGACGTCACTCAAGACTCCTGCAATACCCTCAGCGCCGCCGCCGCCAGGAACCCCGAACGGCTCTTCTGCTCCGGGTGGCTCCTTACGTAATCATCGATGCGATTGAGCAGATAGCCCGGCAGCGTGATGTTCAGCTTCTCCGCCTTGCCCATGTAACGGGTCACCTCGATATCCACCAATGCCCAGGTGCAGCCGGCATAGTCCGGGTTCGCCGCATGGAAGGTCACCTTCCTCGCTACCGGAATGGGCGCGCCCTCCTCCGCGAGAATCTCCAGATGCCCCTCGATGGCCTCCCGCGCCATGGCCATCGCCTCGTCCAGATCGTCGCCAGCGGAGAAGCAACCGGGCAGATCCGGTACTTCCACCCCCCAGGCATGCCCATCGTCACCGGGAAGAATCGCGATCGGGTAAAGCATGATGTGGTCCTCGTCGGGAGAGATGGAACAGGCTCACCTGAGGCCGGCCTGTTTGAGAATGCTGGCCGCCGTCCGGGGCAGCAGATCCTTCTTCGGGTGGGGAATCGTCACCAGCCCCGGCTTGGTCGGGTGCTTGAAGTGATGATGACTGCCCCTGATCCTGACCAGAAACCAACCATCGGCCTCGATCAGCTCCATAAGATGTCGGCTGTTCACGTCCAGTCCTTGGCGTGGATTTGGTGGTTATAGTAACCACCTCTTGGGAAACCGCAATTTATCCGTAGGTTGGGCTGAGCTGTGCGAAACCCGACACGCCCGCCAATCAGGCTCCGCAGATCATTCCACCGAGGACTGACATACGGCGGATTATTCGGTTGCCCTCGACCTGCCGGAAACGTTAAACAGTCGTTCAACTAGAAACAGGCGGACGGATCGCGTTCCGCCGGGCTGCAGGATCGACTGATGCACACCAACTTCCTCAAGACCTACTACGAAGCCACGGTCGAGAAACCGACCTTTCCCGCCCAGTCCGGACGGATCGATGCCCGCGTCTGCATTCTCGGCGGCGGCCTGGCCGGACTTTCGACCGCCCTCGGCCTGGCCGAGCGCGGCGTAACCGATGTGGTGGTGCTGGAATCCCATGGCGTCGGCCATGGTGCCTCGGGGCGCAATGGCGGTTTCGTCTTCGGCGGCTACAGCCTGGGCAACGCCGACCTTCTCGCCACACTGGGCGCGGCGGAGGCCCGCCGCCTGTATCGGCTGACCATCGATGCGGTAGACCTGATCCGCAGCCGCGTCCGGCAATACGGCATCGACTGCGACCTGGTGGACAAGGGCGTGATCCTCGCCAACTGGTTCAACGACCCCGCTCGCCTGGAAACCCCGCGCAAGCTGATGAAGGAAGCCTACGGCGTGGATTGGCAGTACATCCCGCCCGGCCAGTTGAAGGAGATGCTGAAGACCGGGCGCTACTTCGGCGGCCTGCTGGAGCGCAACGCCTTTCACTTCCATCCGCTGAAGTACGTCTGCGGCGTCGCCCGCACGGTGGCCGGATTGGGCGTCCGCATCCACGAGCGCTCCCCCGCCCTGGCCATCGAAAGACGCGCCGGAAAATACCTGGTGAAGACCGCCGGCGGCGAAGTGCATGCCGAGCATGTCGTGTTTTCCGGCGGCGGCTATGCGCGCGGCGTTTATCGCCCCGTCGAGCGCGCGGTGTTGCCCATCGCCACCTATGTGGTCGCCACTGAACCGCTCGGCCAGCGCCTGAAGGACGCCATCGACTGCGAAGCGGCGGTCTACGATACGCGCTTCGCCTTCGACTACTACCGCCCGCTGCAGGACAGCCGGATTCTCTGGGGCGGCCGGATCTCCATCCTCGACCGCGGCCCGGAAGCCATCGCCGGCCTGCTCAAGGCAGACCTGGTATCGGTCTACCCCCAGCTGGCAGACGTGGAAATCGAGTACTCCTGGGGCGGGCTGATGAGCTATGGCCGTCACCAGATGGCGCAGATCGGCCAGGATGACGACGGCATCTGGCACGCCATCGGCTTCGGCGGCCACGGCATGGCGCCCACCACCGTGGCTGGCGAGGTGCTGGCGGATGCCATCGCCAACGCCGCGCCGATTCCCGCCGGCTTCAAGAAGTTCGGCCTGACCCGCACCTTCGGCCTCGCCGGCCTGGTCGCCGCGCAGATGACCTACACCGCCTTCCAGGCCCGCGACGCCTTCGATGCGCGGCGGTTGAATCGGTAGGCCGTTGATGGGTATCGCTTCGCTCGCGGAACGCCGCCCGACCCATCCTACAGGTGGGGGTTTCGTAGGATGTGGTTGAGCGAAGCGATACCCATCATTCCGCGTAGAACGCGGAAATTTCCCAACCCCATTTCCGGGGCTTGTTCGCGCCCACATGCATCCCTAACGTGCCCCGGTCGCGGTCAATCCCGCGACCGGGTTTAGCGACCTGAAGCAAGCGGCGCGATAGCGCCTACGGCGCATACGAGAAACGGCGGACGTTTCTGGTACGCACCGGCTCGCATGCAGTTTTCAGGACTGCATCATCTAATGGCGGATCGCGCGGGGAGACCCCTGCGGTCTGCCGGCTCCGTTTGCCCGGTTCGCTAACCCTGCGCGATCCGCCACCCTTCATTTAGCGATGGGGGTGGCGGACTAAACCCGCAAACGGAGAGACACCATGCACGATGCATACACCCCCACCTTCTTCACCCGCCATAACCGCCCGCTACGTGGCGTGATGATCGACAACCAGCCCTGGTTCGCCGCCTACGACTTCGCCCGCCTGTTCGGCCTGCACCATCCACAGACCCTGCCCAAACGCCTCAAGCCCCATGAAACCCGCCGCGCCCGCCTGCGCTATTCCACCGGCAGCGAAGAAACCCTCGACCTCATCAACGAAGCCGGCCTCTACAAGGCGCTGATCCGCTTCGGCCACCCCGAATGCCGGCAACTGGATGAATGGCTGACCCGCGAAGTCATCCCTACCCTGCGCGACCAGCACGCTGAGGACTACTTCCATCCCCGCCGGGTCATGCTCAGTTGGCAATCGCAGCGGCTGATGCTGTTGGAGTGGCAAGGTGAATTGTGGATGCCGTGGCGCGCTCGACGCCTCGGCGAGGGCGAGTCCATCCAATTACGAAGCCATGCACCCCACCGTAGGATGTGGTGGAGCGCAGCGATACCCATCAATCAATGGCAAGGACGCCAACCATGACCGACTACCGTCGCGACCACACTCCAGGCTCAACCTGGTTCTTCACCCTGAATCTCGCCGACCGGCGAAGCCGCCTGCTCATCGACCAGATCGACCTGCTGCGTGCCAGCTTCCGCTATTGCATGAAGCGTCATCCCTGGCGCATCGACGCGATTGTCATCCTCCCCGAGCACCTTCACGCGTTGTGCACCCTGCCGGAGGGTGACGCCGACTATGCCCGGCGCTGGCGGCTGATCAAGACCGAGTTTTCCCGCGCGCTTCCCTATGGAGAACAGGCATCTGCAAGCCGGTTGAGCAAAGGCGAACGCGGCATCTGGCAGCGCCGGTTCTGGGAGCATCGCATTCGTGACGAAGAAGATTTCGCGCGACATGTGGATTACATCCACCACAACCCGCGCAAACATGGTTACGTCGAACGCGTGGCCGATTGGCCGTGGTCGTCGTTTCATCGGTATGTGAAGGCGGGCATCCTGCCGCTGGATTGGGCGGGGAGCGGAGACGATATCGACATCGGTGCGGGGGAACGGTGATGGGTTTCGCTCTAGCGGAGCGAAACCCATCAAACGAAAAAGCCCCGGCAAATACCGGGGCTTCCTCATTCAACACATCACTCAGCCATTGCTAGGAAAGGCGAACTGGGCGGCCTCATGGGTCGCGCGCTGCGGCCAGCGCTGGGTGATGGCCTTGCGGCGGGTGTAGAAGCGCACGCCGTCCGGGCCGTAGGCGTGCAGGTCGCCGAACAGCGAGCGCTTCCAGCCGCCGAAGCTGTGGTAGGCCACCGGTACCGGCAGTGGCACGTTGACGCCGACCATGCCCACTTCGATCTCGTCGCAGAACAGGCGGGCGGCTTCGCCGTCGCGGGTGAAGATGCAGGTGCCGTTGCCGTATTCGTGCGCGTTGATCAGCTGCATGGCGGCTTCCAGGCTGTCGACGCGGACGATGCACAGCACCGGGCCGAAGATCTCTTCCTGGTAGATGCGCATGTCGGCGGTGACGCGGTCGAACAGGGTGCCGCCGACGAAGTAGCCGTCTTCGTGGCCGGCCACGCGATAGCCGCGGCCGTCCACCACCAGTTCGGCACCGGCTTTGAGGCCGTCGTCGATGTAGCCGACCACCTTGTCGCGGGCGGCGGCGGTGACCAGCGGGCCCATGTCGAGGCCAGTGCAGGTGCCGGCGCCAACCTTCAGGCCCTTGATCTGCGGGACGAGCTTGTCCACCAGGGCATCGGCGATCTGGTCGCCCACGCACACCGCCACCGAGATGGCCATGCAGCGCTCGCCGCAGGAGCCGTAGGCGGCGCCCATCAGCGCGCTGACGGCGTTGTCGAGGTCGGCGTCGGGCATCAGCACGGCGTGGTTCTTGGCGCCGCCCAGGGCCTGCACGCGCTTACCGCGCTTGGCGCCTTCGGTGTAGATGTACTCGGCGATCGGGGTGGAACCGACGAAGCTGATGGCTTTGACTTCCGGCGCCTCGATCAGCGCGTCCACCGCTTCCTTGTCGCCATTGACAACGTTGAGCACGCCCTTGGGCAGGCCGGCCTGGTGGAAGAGTTCGGCGATCAGCAGGGTGGAGCTCGGGTCGCGCTCGGAGGGCTTCAAGATGAAGGTGTTGCCGCAGGCGATGGCCAGCGGGTACATCCACAGCGGCACCATGGCCGGGAAGTTGAAGGGGGTGATGCCGGCGACCACGCCGAGCGGCTGGAAGTCGCTCCAGGCGTCGATGTTCGGGCCGACGTTGCGGCTGTATTCGCCCTTGAGGATTTCCGGGGCGGCGCAGGCGTATTCGACGTTCTCGATGCCGCGCTTGAGCTCGCCGGCGGCGTCTTCCAGGGTCTTGCCGTGCTCTTCGCTGATCAGCTGGGCGATGACCGCCTCGTTCTGTTCCAGCAATTGCTTGAAGCGGAACAGCACCTGGGCGCGCTTGGCCGGCGGGGTGTTGCGCCAGGCCGGGAAGGCGGCCCTGGCGGCGTCGATGGCCTGCTGCACGGTGGCGCGGCTGGCCAGGCCCAACTGGTGGATGGCCTCGCCGGTGGACGGATTGAACACCTCGGTGGTGCGGCCTTGCTCAGTGATGCGCTCGCCGTTGATCAGGTGCGGGATGCTGCTCATGGGTGGGGTCTCTTGTAGGGCTTTATTCGGTTGGTCCGCAGGGGTGGCATTCCCTCTCCCCAGCCCTCTCCCGGAGGGAGAGGGAGCAGACCGTGCGTTACTTGAGTTCGGTTTCCACGAATACCACTTCGTGGTCGCTGGCGTTGATCACGTTGTGTTCCACGCCCGCCTTGCGGAAGTAGCTCTGCCCGGCCACCAGGGGGGCGTGCTTGTCGCCCTCCGGGGTTTCCAGCAGCAGGGTACCGTTGGTCATGGGCACCACCACGTAGTCGTAACCGTGGCGGTGGCTGCCGGTTTCGGCACCGGGAACGAAGCGCCACTCGGTGACTATCACCTCGTCGTTGTCCACCTGCACGGTGGGCACCGCCTGGGGGCGCTGGCTCATCAGTTGACGCCCTGCAGGGCCTGGCCGACGGCGTCGAACAGGCGGTCCAGCTCTTCCGGCTTGGCGTTGAAGGTCGGGCCGAACTGCAGGGTGTCGCCACCGAAGCGCACGTAGAAACCGGCCTTCCACAGGGCCATGCCGGCCTCGAACGGACGGACGATGGCGTCGCCGTCGCGCGGGGCCAGCTGCAGGGCACCGGCCAGGCCGCAGTTGCGGATGTCGATCACGTGCCTGGCGCCCTTCAGGCCGTGGATGGCCTTTTCGAAGTGCGGGGCCAGCTCGGCGGATTGCTGCACCAGGTTTTCCTTCTCCAGCAGGTCCAGGGCGGCCAGGCCGGCGGCGCAGGCGACCGGGTGCGCGGAGTAGGTGTAGCCGTGGGTGAACTCGACGGCGTACTCGGGCGTCGCCTGGTTCATGAAGGTCTGGTAGATCTCGCGGCTGGCGATCACCGCACCCATGGGGATGGCGCCGTTGGTGACCTGCTTGGCCACGTTCATGATGTCCGGGGTCACGCCGAAGTATTCGGCACCGGTCAGCTTGCCCATGCGGCCGAAGGCGGTGATCACCTCATCGAAGATCAGCAGGATGTTGTGCGCATCGCAGATCTCGCGCAGGCGCTGCAGGTAGCCCTTGGGCGGTACCAGCACGCCGGCGGAGCCGGACATGGGCTCGACGATCACCGCGGCGATGTTGGAGGCGTCGTGCAGCTCGATCAGCTTGAGCAGTTCGTTGGCCAGTTCCACACCGCCGGTCTCGGCCATGCCCTTGGTGAAGGCCAGGCCCGGTTGCAGGGTGTGCGGCAGGTGGTCGACATCCATCAGTTGGCCGAACATCTTGCGGTTGCCGCCGATGCCGCCCAGGGCGGTGCCGGCGACGTTCACGCCGTGGTAGCCACGGGCGCGGCCGATCAGCTTGGTCTTGCTCGGCTGCCCCTTCAGGCGCCAGTAGGCGCGGGCCATCTTGATGGAGGTGTCGGCGCTCTCGGAGCCGGAGCCGGTGAAGAACACGTGGTTCAGCTCGCCGGGGGTCAGGCTGGCGATCTTCTCGGCCAGCTGGAAGGACAGCGGGTGGCCGTACTGGAAGGCCGGGGCGTAGTCGAGGGTGCCGAGCTGCCTGGCCACGGCTTCCTGGATTTCCTTGCGGGTATGGCCGGCGCCACAGGTCCACAGGCCGGACAGGCTGTCATAGATGCGGCGGCCCTGGTCGTCGATCAGCCAGCTGCCTTCGGCGCCGACAATCAAGCGCGGATCGCGCTGGAAGTTGCGGTTGGCGGAGAAGGGCATCCAGTGAGCATCCAGCTTGAGCTGGCTGGCGAGGGGAAGCTGGGCGTTCTGCGGCATGTTCATGTCTGGCCTCTAAAGTGTCTTGTTCTGGGGAACGACGGGCTACTTGCTGCCAACATTGCCACGGGCATAAAGTCACGAAAATCCAACTTTTCAAATCTTTAGGTTAGAGGTTACTAAACCATGAGCAGCCGTCGCCCCGAGCCGCTGGCGCAGGTCAGCGATTTCGATATCCGCCTGCTGCGCATCTTCCGCAGCGTGGTGGAATGCGGCGGCTTCTCCGCCGCCGAGAGCGTGCTGGGCATCGGCCGCTCGGCCATCAGCCAGCAGATGAGCGACCTGGAGCAGCGCCTGGGCCTGCGCCTGTGCCAGCGCGGCCGCGCCGGCTTCGCCCTGACCGAGGAAGGCCGCGAGGTGTACCACTCGTCCATGCAGTTGCTGGCGGCGCTGGAGACCTTCCGCACCGAGGTCAATGGCCTGCACCAGCACCTGCGCGGCGAGTTGAACATCGGCCTCACCGACAACATGGTGACCCTGCCGCACATGCGCATCACCCATGCGCTGTCGCGGCTGAAGGAACGCGGCCCGGACGTGCAGATCAACATCCGCATGACACCGCCCAGCGAGGTGGAGCAAGGGGTGCTCGACGGCCGTCTGCACGTCGGCGTGGTGCCGCAAACCGTGGCCCTTTCCGGCCTGGAATACCGACCGCTGTACAGTGAGCGCTCGCTGCTCTACTGCGCCGTGGGCCACCCACTGTTCTATGCCGCCGACGAGCAGCTCAGCGACGAGCGACTGAACCAGCAGGACGCCGTCGCCCCCACCTTCCGCCTGCCGGCGGAGATCCAGGCCCAGTACCAGGCGCTCAGCTGCACGGCCAGCGCCTCGGACCGCGAGGGCATGGCCTTCCTCATCCTCACCGGGCGCTACATCGGCTACCTGCCGGACCACTACGCCGCCTTCTGGGTGCAGCAGGGACGGCTGCGGGCGCTGAAGCCGGCGAGCCGCTTCTATGACCTGTCGCTGTCGTCGGTGACCCGCAAGGGGCGCCGGCCGCACCTGGTGCTGGAGAGCTTCCTCGAGGCGCTCGCCGCGACCAGTTGAGGAACCGGGTCTTGTAGGGGGATATCGCTCTTCATATCCACCAGCGAGGTCGTGCAAGACACCGATGGTGGCAATCCCCAAAGGGATTTCCACCCTACGCGCCGATTGATATGGAATCTCCCAAAACGGAGGTCGGTTCAATCCCGACAAAACGGCAAATAACCTGACCGGCGCAACAGTTTTGGCTTGTCGGACAGGCCAGGCTTGGGGTATCAGTGCAGTCGCCAATTCCCATAAGAATCAGGAAGCCCATGACCTCACTGGTGCCCGCCCACAGCCCGAGCCCTTCCGCCAGACCGGCCGGCCGCATCCGTCAGAAGAATGAAGAACTGATACTCGCCGCCGCCGAGGAAGAATTCGCCCGCCACGGCTTCAAGGGCACCAGCATGAATACCATCGCCCTGCGCGCCGGGCTGCCCAAGGCCAACCTGCACTACTACTTCAGCAACAAGCTGGGGCTGTACATCGCGGTGCTGAGCAACCACCTGGAACTCTGGGACAGCACCTTCAATACCCTCACCGCCGATGACGACCCGGCCGAAGCGCTGGCCCGCTACATCCGCGCCAAGATGGAGTTCTCCCGCCGCCACCCGCTGGCCTCGAAGATCTTCGCCATGGAGATCATCAGCGGCGGAAGCTGCCTGGAGGCGCACTTCGACCAGGACTACCGTGCCTGGTTCAAGGGCCGCGCCGGGGTGTTCGAGGCCTGGATCGCCGCTGGCAAGATGGACCCGGTGGACCCGGTCAACCTGATCTTCCTGCTCTGGGGCAGCACCCAGCACTACGCCGACTTCAATACCCAGATCTGCCGGGTCACCGGGCGCAAGCGCCTGACCAGGGACGATTTCGAAGCGGCCACCCAGAACCTCATCCAGATCATCCTCAAGGGCTGCGGCCTGACTCCCCCTGCGACTGCCTGATGCCCTACACGCTGTCCGCTCCCGCCGAATACCGCGAGGAGATCAAGAAAAGCCGCTTCATCGCCCACGCGGCACAAGTGGCCAGCGTCGAGCAAGCGCAGGCCTTCATCGCCCGCCTGTCCGAACCCGGCGCCTCCCACAACTGCTGGGCCTGGAAGCTGGGCAACCAGTATCGCTTCAGCGACGACGGCGAACCCGGCGGCACCGCCGGCCGCCCCATCCTAGCCGCCATCGAGGGCCAGGATTGCGACCAGGTGGCGGTGCTGGTGATCCGCTATTACGGCGGCATCCAGCTCGGCACCGGCGGCCTGGCCCGCGCCTACGGCGGCAGCGCCGCCAAGTGCCTGCAGGGCGGCGAACGCGTGGAACTGGTGGCCCGCAGCCGCATCAGCTGCCATCCCGGGTTCGCCGAATTGCCACTGCTCAAGGCGCGCTTGGGCGAGTTCGAGGCCCTGGTGGAAAGCGAAGCCTTCGATGCCGAAGGCGCGGAACTGGTGCTGGCGCTCCCCGAAGGCCGGATCGCCGGGCTGGAGCAGCTCCTGCGGGACATCAGCCGGGGCCGGCTGGAAATAAAGCGGCTCTGACCCCCATCGAATACCACCCACATTTTCTGTGGAGCCCGCTGTGGATAACTCGTGGGCTTTTGTCTGTAAGGCAGCAGCGGCGCGGCTTAGCAAGAACTGTTCGCTTTTTGCCCAGTACCCGGCTTATCCCCTGCCCCAAACATAAGCACCTGATTTACGGTGCATTCCTCCGCGCACCAATGCGGCGCAGCAAGCGCTCGGCAGGTCCGCGCTTGTCCACGTCCAGCGGGGAAAAGACTGTGGATAAGCTTGGGAGTATCCGCCGCAGCCCAAGGCTGGCGAGCCTTGCGAAAGACTGATCAAAAAACGAACAGAACCAGCCCGACGGAGTGCTTCCGTACCTGGCGCATGAATCCGCCCAAACAACAGGTAAACTTTCCGCCATCCCGCCTGATGAAGAGAACCCACCATGTACGAATGGCTGAATGCCCTGCCCAAGGCCGAGCTGCACCTGCATCTGGAAGGTTCGCTGGAACCCGAACTGCTGTTCGCCCTGGCCGAACGCAACAAGGTGGTGCTGCCCTGGGCCGATGTCGAAACCCTGCGCAAGGCGTACGCCTTCAACAACCTGCAGGAGTTCCTCGACCTCTACTACCAGGGCGCCGACGTGCTGCGCACCGAGCAGGACTTCTACGACCTGACCTGGGCCTACCTGCAACGCTGCAAGGCGCAGAACGTGATCCACACCGAGCCGTTCTTCGACCCGCAGACCCACACCGATCGAGGCATTCCCTTCGAAGTGGTGCTGTCCGGCATCCGCCAGGCCCTGGAAGATGGTCGCGAGCAACTGGGCATCAGCTCCGGGCTGATCCTCAGCTTCCTGCGCCACCTCTCCGAGGAAGAAGCGCAGAAGACCCTCGACCAGGCCCTGCCCTTCCGCGACGCCTTCATCGCCGTCGGCCTGGACAGCTCGGAAAAGGGCCACCCGCCGAGCAAGTTCCAGCGGGTGTTCGACCGCGCCCGTGCCGAAGGCTTCCTCACCGTCGCCCACGCGGGCGAGGAAGGCCCGCCGGAGTACATCTGGGAAGCGCTGGATCTGCTCAAGATCGAACGTATCGACCACGGCGTACGCGCCATCGAGGACGAGCGCCTGATGCAGCGCATCATCGACGAGCAGATCCCGCTGACCGTCTGCCCGCTGTCCAACATCAAGCTCTGCGTGTTCGAGCACATGCGCCAGCACAACATCCTCGAGATGCTGGAGCGCGGTGTGAAGGTGACGGTGAACTCCGATGACCCGGCCTATTTCGGCGGTTATGTCACGGAGAACTTCGCCGCCCTGCACGAGCACCTGGGGATGACCGAGGACCAGGCCAGGCGCTTGGCGCAGAACAGCCTGGATGCGCGCCTGATTAAATAAGGCAGCACCCGCTGCGGGCTGAATCCGTAGGAGCGAATTCATTCGCGAAAGGGTCGCGAAGCGGCCCTGTAGGGCGGATAGCGCTTTTCATGTCCACCATCAGCGCCCTCATCTGCCGCCGATGGTGGACCGGTAGAGCGTGATCCACCCGAATCGGCAGAGTTCGCGCTAATCCACCACCACTCGCAATTCCGGCTTGCCACCCTCCTCGCCCGCCAGTTCTTCCAGGGTCAGGCCACGCGTCTCCATGCCGAACACCCAGACCACCAGCGCCGCCACGCCGAAACAGGCCGCCCCCAGGGCGAAGACACCGCCCTGGCCGGTGAGGGGGAATAGCAGGCCGGTGACGGCCGGTCCCAGCAGCGAGCCGATGCGCCCCACCGCCGAGGCGAAGCCGGAACCGGTGGCGCGGGCCGAGGTGGGATAGAGCTCCGGCGTGTAGGTGTAAAGCACCGCCCACATGCCGAACAGGAAGAACTGCATGGCCAGGCCGGTGCCGATCAGCAGCGTCTGGTTGCCGCCGAACACCGCGCTTTGCCCGTAGAAGAAGGCCATGACGCCGCCCCCCAGGAGGGTCAGCACACAGGTAGGTTTGCGCCCCCAGCGTTCCACCAGCCAGGCGGCGGCAAGAAAACCGGGAATGCCGCCGAGAGAGATCAGCACTGTGTAGTAGACCGATTGGGTAACGGCGAAACCGGACTGCTGCAACAGGGCGCTGAGCCAGGAGGTGAGGCCGTAGAAACCCAGCAGGGCGAAGAACCAGAGGCTCCAGAGCATCAGCGTGCGGCGCCGATAGCGCGCCGACCAGAGCTCACCGAAGGCGCTGAAGAAGCCCGGTGCGCGAGTCGCCTGGCGCGGCATGCGCTGGGGCTCGGGCAGGCTGCTGGCGCCGAGGGACGCCATGACCCGCCGCTCGATGCCGCGCAGCACCTTGTCCGCGTCCTTGAGCCGGCCCACCTGTTCCAGCCAGCGCGGGGACTCCGGAATGAGGAAACGGATGGCGAGGACGAAGATCGCCGGGAAGGCCAGGACCAGGAAGATGTCGCGCCAGCCAATGCGCTCCAGCAGGAAGTAGGAGAGCGTCCCGGCAGCGACGAAGCCCAGCGGCCAGAAGCCATCCATCAGGGCGATGTAACGGCCGCGGCGGCTGGCCGGGATCATCTCGGACAGCAGCGACTGGGCGATGGGGAATTCCATGCCCATGCCGATTCCCAGCAGGATGCGGAAGAGGGTCAGGGTTTCCACGTCCTGGGCGGTGGAGCAGAGGTAGCTGGCCAGGCCCCAGAGGATGATGCTGCCCTGGAATACCGGCTTGCGCCCGAAACGGTCGGCCAGAAGCCCGGACAGCGAAGCACCGAGCACCATGCCGAAGAAGCTGGAGCTGGCCAGCAGGCCCGCCTGGGCGCTGCTCAGGCCGAACTCGGCCTTAATCGAGCCAAGCAGGAAGGTCATCATCGCCAGGTCCATGGAGTCGAAGAAGAAGGCCAGGGCGATGATGATGAAGATCAGCCGGTGGTAACCGCTGACGGGCAGGCGTTCGAGGCGTTCGGCGGCACTGTAGCCAGGTGCGTGCATGGGGAGTCCCTTCCTTCACTACGGGGTGTGCTCCCGAGTATGGGCGGGGGACAGGCAGGGGTAGTTCGCTGGATGCGACCTGGGGGCAGCTCTGGCCGACCAGAACGGGCTGCAGGCATTACCTGTGGGAGCGAATTCATTCGCCAAGCAGGCCGCAGGGCTGCCATTCGGAGGTTGCAGGGGCAGCTTCGCCGCCCTTGGCGAATGAATTCGCCCCTACAACGGCCCCTACCTCCCGTGAGCGATCTCAATCGCGAAAAGGGCCGCAGCGCGGCCCTCTCGTCATTCGCTCGGCGCCCGGCGCCGGCCGGTCACCATGGACCAGGGCAGGTTCTCGCGCGTGCGCACGCTTTCCACCAGCGCGGCCAGCACATGTATGCAGGCCAGCCCGAACAGGCCGTCGGCCATGTACACATGGATGTCCCGGGGCAGGTCCTCGCCCCAGAAGTAGTCGACTTCTTCCATCAGGAAGCCGGTGACGCCCAGGCCCAGCATCAGCAAGAGCATCAGGATCATCACCAGGCCGCCCAGGGGCGAGTGGCCGAGGCGATGCATGTGCCCGCCACTGAGCAGTGCCCGGGCGTGGGCGACCAGGCGCGCCGGGCGGGGCCAGAAGTCCGCCCAGCGTGCCGGCCTGGGGCCCACGAAGCCCCAGGCCACGCGCACCAGCACTACCGCCACGGCGTAGTAGCCGAGCCAGCGGTGCCAGCCGTCACCTGCCTCGTTGAGGAAGTAGTCGCCGATGAAGGCGGCCACCAGGGACCAGTGGCCGATCCGCACCACGGGGTCCCATAGGCGAACGGTCTCGGCGCTCACCACTTATTCCTCGATCTCCTGCTTGACCACCTTGCCGTCAACCGGGTTGAAGTAGATCTCGACCTTGCGCTTGTCCTTGTCCCAGCCGTAGATCTCGTAGCAATTGCCGGCGGTGACCTTGAAGACCTTGATGTCATAGCCCTGGGCCTTGAGGTCGTCCTGGAACTTGGTCTGGTCTTGCCACTGGGCCTTGTCGGCAGTGGTGCATTCGGTCTTGGCGAAGGTCAGCGGGCTGACGAGGGCCAAAGAAAGCAGGAGGAGCTTACGCATGGTGTTGACCTCTGATTGTGCGTTGTATGGCTAAAGGCAATGCAAGGGCTTCTCATTCACTGCCATGAGGGTGGAGATTAGGCCAGGCGCCCACGGCTGTCATTTCCCGGCCCGCCACGCCTCAGCGATGTTCGACCGCGAACTGCCCTCTTCCTGCGTGCTTGGCGCGATAGCAAGCTGTATCAGCTTGTTTCAGCAGCTCGGTGGGATGGGCGTTGGCGCTGTGGATGCAGGCCATGCCGACACTGGCGCCGACGCGGAACTCCCGCCCGTCCCAGGCCAGTACATGGCCCTGGATCTGGGCGATCAACCGCGTCGCCAGCAACTCCGCCTGGGGCAATGGGCAACTGCGCAGGATCAGCGCGAATTCGTCTCCACCCAGGCGCGCCAACTGGTCGCCCGCACGGACCTGGGCGTGCATCAACCTGGAAAGCTGGCGCAGCAGTTCGTCGCCGGCGGCGTGGCCGGCACTGTCGTTGACCTGCTTGAAGCGGTCCAGGTCGATGAAGCAGAGCACGCTGTGACCGTCGTTCTGCAGCACATCGCGACAGCTGTCGGCGAGAGCGTCCTCGAAGGCCGGCCGATTGAGCAGGCCGGTGAGGGCATCGTGGGTGGCCGCATAGCGCAGGTGCTTCTGCATGGCCCGCGCCTCGCTGACGTCGGTCAGCACCAGCACGCTGCCGAGCAGTGCGCCGTCGGAACTTCGCATGGGCGCCGCCTGGCCACGCAGGGCGATGCTGCCACCCGCCGGATGACGCAACGAGGCCAGGCCCTGGAGGCTGGCGGCGCTGCCCTGCTCCAGGCAGTCGCGCACCGGGTTGGCAACCAGGCGACCGTCTTCCCCTTCCAGCAGCAGCACCTGTTCGATGGGCAGACCCCGTGCCTCGTCGCTGCGCCAGCCGCTGAGGCGCTCGGCCACCGGATTGAGGAAGCTGACCCGGCCGTCGAGGTCGGTGGTGATGACGCCGTCGCCGATGGCGTCGAGGGTTACCTGCAGTCGCTCGCGTTCGTCCCGCAGACGCTCGGCCAGCTGCCGCAGTTCGCTGACATCCCAGTTGGTGCCGATCAGACGCAAGGGTTTGCCAGCGGTATCGCGGAGCAGGCGCGCGTGGCCCTTGATCGCCCGCACCTCGCCGTCGGCGCGACGGATTCGGAACTCGATGTCCAGGCGTCCGCGGCCTTCCCGCGCGGCCAGGACTTCGCGTTGGACCCGGGCCGCGTCATCCGGGTGCAGGTGGGCCAGCCAGTCCGCATAGGACAGCGCGCCATCGCCTGCAGGAAGGCCGTAGAGGCGGTACATGCCGTCGTCCCAGAGCAGGCGGTCGTTGGCCAGGTCCCACTCCCAGACGCCGACTCCGCTGGCCTCGGTGGCCACCGAGTAGCGTCGTGCCAGTTCCGCCTCACGCGCCTCGGCCCGCTTGCGGCGGTCGATGTCCTCGATCTGGGAAATGAAGTAGAGCGGCTCGCCTTCATGGTCACGCACCAGCGAAACCGCCAGCAGCCCCCAGATTTCCCGACCGCTCTTGTGCAGGTAGCGCTTCTCCAGGCGGTAGCTGTGACGACGCCCAGCGAGGATTTCCCGCACCAGTTCCAGATCACCGGCCAGATCGTCCGGGTGGGTGACGTCCTGGAAGCCAATCACCGAGAGCTCTTCCTCGCGATAGCCGAGCATCTCGCAAAGGGCCCGGTTGACCCGCTGCCAGCGGCCGTCGAGGCCAACCAGGGCCATGCCGATGGCGGAATGGTCCATGGCATCGCGAAAGCGTGTTTCGCTGGCGGTCAGCTCGCGGCGGCGCTTGCGCAGTTGCTCCACGGCCGAAGCCAGAAGGAGTGCCGGCAGCAGCGCCAGCAACAGCGGCAGATAGATCAGCAGGTTGCGCCAGCCCTGGTCCAGGAGCGAGGCGTCGAGCAGCCCCAGGGCGATGATCAGGCCACCACTCACCGACGCGAGCGCCACCAGCAGCGCGGTGCTGGCGAAATTCAGGCGCACCGCGGCAATCATCAGTGGCAGGGACAGGTAAACGAAGGGGAAAGGCAACAGCAGCAACGCGAAGGGCACGCCCAGCAGGACCATGGCCCCATAGAGGAGCAATTCGGGACGACGACGCTCACCGAGCAGCTCCCACCAACTGCGCTGGCGCAGCCAGACGGCCAGGGGTAGCACCGAAACGGCGCCGAGCATGGCCCCCTCGACCCAGTACATCCAGCCACGCTCGAAGGAATCCAGTCCCTGCCAGGCCAGGATGCTCGCCCCCAGGCTGGCGCCCACCAGCGGCGGCAGCAGGGCGCCGAAACAGATGAACTGCAGGAAGGCGCCAGGGCTTTCGTTCATTCGCCAGGCGGCGCCGCTGACCCGCAACAGGGCACAGGCCAGGACGATCTCCAGCAGGTTGGGGGGGATGAAGCTGGCAGCCAGGGGCAAGGCATCACCGAAGGCCAGGTTGGCCAGCAGGTTGGCCAGCATCGCCGCCCCCAGCAGGGGGGCCCAGCGGCGCAGGGGCTGGTCCCAGAGCAAGGCCACGACGAAAGCATTGGCGTACCAGAGGGTGGCGATGCTGCCGGGCTGGCGTGATAGCCAGACCGCCCCGAGGGCCAGCAGCAGATAGCCGCAGAAGACCCGCAACAGGGTCGCCGGAAAGTCGCCCGGCTCACGGGTGCAGCGCATCAGGCGGCCCTCCCACGGCAGGCGGCGGGCACGTGGCCGGCAGGATTCAGGCAGGTCGGACGCAAGTCAGCCACGAGGTTCTCCACGCAGGCCACGGCTTATCCAGACAATAGCGGAACCTCGGGCCCAAGCAATTCGGTGATCAGACGCCGGCTTGGCCGCGACCGACACTCAGGCCCAGGGCGCGCCGACGAGCAGCGCGGCGCAGCGCGCCTGGACGAAGTCGCGGAGCAGGTGCACCGGCTTGCTCAGCTGGGCGCGATGGGCGCAGATCAGATTCAGCGGCGTGGCCTCTCCGCGGTACCGTGGCAGGGCCAGCTCCAGGCGCCCGGCACGGACGTCGCCGGCCACGTCCAGCCAGGATTTGTAGGTCAGCCCTTGCCCGGCCAGGGCCCAGCGCCGCACCACGTCGGCATCGTCGCAGACGCGATTTCCCGCCACCGTCACCACCTGCTCACGACGCCCTTCGCTGAAGCTCCAGCGGTCGTGGACGCGTCCGCCCAACTGGTAGAGCAGGCAATTGTGCCGGGTCAGGTCATCGGGCCGTTGCGGTCGGCCATGGCGGGCGAAGTAGCCGGGCGAGGCGCAGAGTACGCGGCGGTTGCCGGCGGCGAGCGGCAGGGCCACCAGGCTGGAGTCCTCCGGTTCGCCATAACGCAGGGCGATGTCCACCGCCTGGCGGAACAGGTCGGCGACGCGGTCGCTCAGGTGCAGGCGCAGGTTGAGCCGCGGGTGCTCGCGCTGGAACTCGTCGAGCCAGGGCAGCAGCACGTTGCGGCCGAAGTCCGAGGGCACCGACAACTGCAGCACCCCGGCGATGTCCTCGCGGCCACCGGCCAGCAGGCGCTGGCCCTCCGCCAGGCTCTCCAGGGCATTGCGCGCATGGGCGAGGAACTGCTCGCCCTCGGGGGTGAGGCGCAGGCTGCGGGTGGAGCGCACCAGGAGCCGTGCCTCCAGTTGCTGCTCCAGGCGCTTGAGCGCGGCGCTGGCCACGGCGGGCGAGACGTCCAGCTTGCGGGCGGCCGCCGAGAGGCTACCGTGGTCGGCGGTGTTGACGAACAGGGCGAGGTCGTCGAGGCGCAGCATTTTCAATATTCCTTTGAAAGACTGTCGCTTTCTAGCCGATTTTTCTCGCCTACGAAATAACCGACCATGCGACCCATTCAGCCCCGCAAGCGGAGAATTCCGATGAAAGCCGTCGCCTACTTCCAGAACCTGCCCATCGACGACCCCAAGGCCCTGCAGGACATCGTGCTGCCGGAGCCCCAGCCGGCCCCCCGCGACCTGCTGGTGGAAGTCCGCGCCATTTCGGTGAACCCGGTGGACACCAAGGTCCGCCGCAACGCCGCGCCGGAAGCCGGCCAGCCCAAGGTACTGGGCTGGGACGTGGCCGGCGTGGTCAAGGCGGTGGGCAGCGAGGTGAGCCTGTTCCAGCCGGGCGACCGGGTGTTCTATGCCGGCGACCTGACCCGCCAGGGCGGCAACGCCGAATTCCACCGGGTGGACGAGCGGATCGTCGGGCATATGCCCAAGAGCCTGGATTTCACCCAGGCCGCCGCCCTGCCGCTGACCTCGATCACCGCCTGGGAACTGCTCTTCGACCGCCTGCAGATCGCCGAAAGCCGGGCCGACCAGGGCCAGAGCCTGCTGGTGGTGGGCGCCGCCGGCGGCGTGGGATCGATCCTGGTGCAATTGGCCCGCCAGCTCACCGGCCTGACCGTGATCGGCACCGCCTCCCGCCCGGAAACCCAGGCCTGGGTCCGCGAACTGGGCGCGCATCATGTGCTGGACCACAGCAAGCCGCTGGCCGAGGAACTGCGCCGCGCCGGCCTGCAACAGGTGACCCACGTGGCCAGCCTGACCCAGACCGACCAGCATCTGGACCAGTTGGTGGAAGCCCTGGCGCCCCAGGGCCGCCTCGGCCTGATAGACGACCCGGCCCGGCTGGACGTGGCCAAGCTCAAGCGCAAGAGCCTGTCGCTGCACTGGGAGTTCATGTACACCCGGTCGATGTTCCAGACGCCGGACATGCTCGAGCAGCACCGCCTGTTGGAACGGGTCAGCCAGCTGATCGACGCCGGCGTGCTGAAGACCACCCTGGGCGAGCATTACGGCAGCATCAACGCCGCCAACCTGCGTCGCGCCCACGGCTTGCTGGAAAGCGGCAAGGCCAAGGGGAAGATCGTGCTGGAAGGCTTCGCCTGAGCCCCGAAAGCCCCTTGTGGGTGGATAGCGCTCCTCTATCAACCCAGCCTCGCGCCAGAGCGAGAGTCGTTACCAGGCATTGCTCGAAAGCCTCGGCCGAAGCGCCGCCGAACATCGTTCCAGCAAGGGCGAACCGAGCTGAGACGAACGGAGCAAACCATCAGTCGGCTGCTTGATGCAGGTCATTTTCTGTCATCCGGGCGGGTCTACACTCAAGCTCCCGCCATAAATTTTGGGAGATGACTGAGGTGAAAATTCTCGTTCGTCCGACCACCACCCAACAGGGTGCAAGCTGGCAGGTCTGCCTGGACCAGCACGCGGTGAGTTTCCGCAGCGAAGCCGAAGCGCGCCGCTTCGTCAGCGTCCTCGAGGAGCGCCTGAAGGCGCCCCACATATTGCCGGACTGGTCGCGACGGATCGCCGGTTAGCCCAGGGGCGCCCGGCCGTTGCGGTCGAGGCGCCAGGTCAACAGCGCACAGGCGACTGCCGCGCAGCCGCAGAGGCTGATGACCAGGGCCAGGGGCATGGCGCTGCCGTCGTGCAGCCACCCCACCAGGGCGGCGGCTCCAGCCGCCACACCGAACTGCAGACTGCCCATCAACGCCGAAGCACTCCCCGCGTTCCGGCCTTGGCCGGCCATCGCGCATGCCGAGGCGTTGGGCAGGATGCAGCCCAGGCTGGCGATGCAGCCGAACAGCGGCAGCAGCAGCGGCCAGAGCGCGTCGGTGCGCAGGCTGGACACCAGCAGCAGGACCAGCGCGCACACCAGGTAGAACCAGACCACCCGCCGCATCCAGAATGCCGGGCCCCGATGGCGCAGCAGGACGGCGTTGACCTGGGCGACGAGGATGAAGCCTGCGGCATTGGTGCCGAACAGCCAGCCGTAATGTTCGGGCGGCACGCCATAGAGCTGGATGAAGACGAATGGCGAGCCGGCGATGTAGGCGAACATCCCGGCGATGGCCAGGCCGCCGGTCATGCCGTAGGCGAGGAAAGACAGGTCGCCGAACAGCCGCCGGTACTGCCCCAGGGCGCCACGCAGGGGCGCGCGGGGTGTCACGTCGGAGAGGGTTTCCGGCAGCCAGGCGGCGACGCCGAGCAGCACCAGGGCGCTGAACAGCGTCAGGCCCCAGAAGATCGATTGCCAACCGAACAGCTCCAGCAACAGGCCGCCACCAAGAGGCGCCAGGATCGGCGCCAGCCCCATCACCAGCATCAATTGCGAGAAGGCCTTGGCCGAGGCGATGGGGTCGCAGAGGTCACGCACCACCGCCCGCGACACCACCATGCCGGCACAGCCGCCCAGGGCCTGGACGAAGCGCGCGGCGATCAGCCATTCGAGGCTGGGCGCGAGGGTGCAGGCCACCGAGGCCAGGGTGAAGATGCTGACCCCCAGCAGCAGCGGCGGCCGCCGGCCGTAGCGGTCCGCCAGCGGGCCATAGACCAGTTGACCGAAGGCCAGGCCGACGAAGTAGGAGGCCAGGGTCAGCTGCACATGTTCCACATCCGTGGCGAAGGACTGGGCGATCGCCGGGAAGCTGGGCAGGTAGAAGTCGATGGCCATGGGGCCGAAGGCGCTGAGGGCGCCGAGAAGCAGGAGGATGCGGAAAGTCATGGTCGGGGCTGGCGCCATCCATTGCGGACAAGCGCCAGATACTAGCAGGGGTTGGGGCACAGTTTTCTGTAGGGGCGAATTCATTCGCCAATCGGGCCGCCAGGTCCGACCGCGAACTCCGCAAGGGCGCTGCGCACCTTGGCGAATGAATTCGCCCCTACAATACGATCGATCGATCGCTCGCGACCTACCCCTCGTGCGCCTGCTCGGCCTTGGGTGCCTTCTTGCGGTCCAGCCATTCCGAGGCCTTCTCCACCAGCATGAAGAACATGGGGATGAGGAAGGTCGCCAGCAGGGTCGCCGCCAGCATGCCGCCGATCACCCCGGTGCCGATGGAGTGGCGGCTCGCCGAACCTGCGCCGGAGCTGATGGCCAGGGGCACGCAACCGAGGATGAAGGCCAGGGACGTCATCACGATCGGGCGGAAGCGCAGCTTGGCCGCCTCCAGCGCCGCCTGCATCGGCGGCATGCCCTGTTCGCGGCAGAGCACGGCGAACTCGACGATGAGGATGGCGTTCTTCGCCCCCAGGCCGATCAGGGTCACCAGGCCGACCTGGAAGTACACGTCGTTCTGGATACCCCGCAGCCACACCGCGAGGATGGCGCCGAACACCGCGAAGGGCACCGCGGTGACCACCGCCAGCGGCAGGGTCCAGCGCTCGTACTGGGCGGCGAGGATGAGGAACACCATGATCAGGCCGAAGATGAACGCGGTGCTGCCGGAACCGTGGGTGGCCAGTTCCTGGTAGGCCGAGCCGATCCAGCCGAGGCTGTAGTCCTCGCCCAGCATTTCATCGGCCACTTCCTGCATGGCTTCCAGCGCCTGGCCCGAGCTGTAGCCCGGCGCCGGCCCGCCGAGCACCTTGGCCGCCGGGTAGACGTTGAAGCGGGCGTAGGAGTCCGGTCCGAGGATGCGCTCCACCCGCACCAGCGAGGACAGCGGCACCAGGTCGTCGGAGGTCGAGCGCACATAGACCTGGCTGAGGTCATCCGGCTTGCGACGGAACTCCGGCTCCGACTGCAGGCTCACCTGCCAGGTGCGCCCATAGAGGGTGAAGTCGTTGACGTAGTAGCTGCCGAAGGTGGCCTGCATGGCGGTGAACACATCGTTGATCGCCACGCCCAGGGCGCGGGCCTTGATGCGGTCGAGGTCGATGTAGTACTGCGGCACGTTGGCGTTGAAGGTGGTGTTCACCCCGGCCAGTTCCGGCCGCTTGGCCGCCGCGGCGACGAACTTCTGCACCACCTCTTCCAGTTGCTGCACGGTGCCGCCGCTGCGGTCCTGGATATAGGCCTCGAAGCCGCCTGTGGTACTCATGCCGGTGATGGGCGGCGGGTTGAAGGACAGCACTATGCCATCTCTCTGGCCGGCCCCCATGCCCATGAAGCTGTGGGTCAGGTTGCGCGCATCCAGCTCGGGGGTGGTGCGCTCGCTCCAGTCCTTCAGCGGTACGAAGGACACCCCGGCGTTGCTGCGGGTGCCGAAGGTGAGGATGTCGAAGCCGGCGAAGGTGACCACGTCCTGCACCGCCGGGTGCTTCATCAGTTGTTGGTCGACGGCGCTGGTGAGTTCCTCGGTGCGGGTCAGCGAGGCCGCAGGCGGCAGGAAATAGGCGTTGATCACATAACCCTGGTCCTCGTCCGGCACCAGGGCGCCAGGTACGCGGCCGAACAGCACCACCATCAGGGCGATCATCCCGCCGAACAGCACAAGGCCGATCAGCGCGCGCTTGAGGAAGAACTGCACCCCGGCGCCGTAGCCATCGGTCATGCGTTCGAAGAAGGTGTTGAACCAGCGGAAGGGCGCTGCCGGCTCGCCATGGGTGGGCTTGAGCATCAGTGCGCAGAGCGCCGGCGACAGGGTCAGGGCGACTATGCCGGAGATCACCACCGACACCGCGATGGTGATCGCGAATTGCTGGTACATCTGCCCCGCCAGGCCGCCGAGGAAGCCTACCGGGATGAACACCGCGCAGAGCACCAGCACGATGGCGATGATGGGGCCCGTCACCTCCTCCATGGCCTCGATGGCCGCTTCCCGCGGGCCGATCTTCTTGGTCGCCATCACCCGCTCGACGTTCTCGATCACCACGATGGCGTCGTCGACCACGATACCGATCGCCAGCACCATGCCGAACAGGGTCAGCAGGTTGATGGAAAAGCCGAGCAGGTACATGCCGGCGAAGGTGCCGACCAGGGACACCGGGATCGCCAGTACCGGGATCAGGGTGGCACGCCAGTTCTGCAAGAAAATGAAGACCACCAGCACCACCAGCACCAGGGCCTCGAAGAAGGTATGGATCACCTCTTCGATGGAGACTTCCACGAACTTGGTGGTGTCGTAGGGGATCTTGTAGGCGATGCCCTCGGGGAAGCGCTTGGCCAGCCGCTCCATGGTCGACTTCACCGCTTCGGCGGTATCCAGGGCGTTGGCCCCCGGCTGCAGGTAGATACCGAAGGCGGCGTTCTGCTGGCCGTTGAGAGCGGTCATCAGGGAGTAGTCCTGGGCCCCCAGTTCCACCCGTGCCACGTCTTTGAGCAGCAGGCTGGCGCCCGTGGGGTCGGACCGCAGGATGACGCCCTCGAACTCCTTGGGATCGGTGAAGCGGCCCTGGGTGGTCACCGTGTAGGTGAAGTCCTGGGGCTGGTTCAGCGGTTGCTGGCCGAAGCTGCCGGCGGCGAACTGGGAGTTCTGCTCGCGGATGGCGTTGACCACGTCGGTCGGCGTGAGGTCGTACTGCGCCAGCTTGTCCGGGCGCAGCCAGATGCGCATGGAGTAGTCCTTGGAACCGAACTGGCTGGCTTCACCCACGCCGGGAATCCGCTTCAGCTCGTCGATCACGTTGATCAGCGCGTAGTTGCTGATGTAGATCGGGTCGCGGGAATTGTCCGGGGAATAGAGGGTGACCACCTGGAGGATGTCGGAGGATTTCTTCTCCACCTTCACCCCTTGCCGGCGCACCTCTTCCGGCAGCTTGGCCAGGGCGGCCTGCACCTTGTTGTTGACGTCGATGGTGGCCTGGTCCGGATCACGGCCCACCTGGAAGTACACGGTCAGGCTCATGGCACCGCTGCTGTCGGAGTTGGACAGCTGGTAGATCATGCCCTCCACGCCGTTGATTTCCTGCTCCAGGGGCGCAGCCACGGTCTCGGCGATCACCTGGGAACTGGCGCCCGGGTAGACGGCGGTCACCGATACCTGGGGCGGGAGGATTTCCGGATACTGGGCGATCGGCAGGGCGCGCATGGCGGCGAGGCCGGCGAGCACGATGACGATGGAGATCACCGCAGCGAAGACGGGTCTGTCGATAAAGAAGCGCGAGATCACGGCGAGCGCTCCTTCAGGATTGTTTGGCAGCTTGATCGGCGGGAGCCTTGCTGGCCTCCACCGCTTTCACCGGCGAGTCGGGACGCACCTTGGGCAGGCCTTCGACTATCACCCGGTCGCCGGCGCTGACGCCGGATTCGATCACCCAGCGGCCATCACGGGTATCGCCGGTCTTGACCTGGCGGACCCGCGCCATGCCGTCCTTGTCCACCACGTAGACGAAGGTGCCGCGCGGCCCCTGGGCCAGGGCGCGCTCCGGCAGGGTGATGGCCTGGGGCCGGGTGAAACCCTTCACCAGCACCCGCACGAACATGCCGGGGAGCAGTTTCTGCTCCGGGTTGGGCACCACGGCCCGCGCGCTGACGGTACCGGTGCCGGTATTGACGAAGCTGTCGGTGAAGTCCACGCGGCCCGAGAGCGGGTAGGTGGAGCCATCGCCGAACTTCAGGTCGGCGCTGAGCAGGCCGTCGGGCGGCAGTTCGATCTTGCCGTTCTTCACGCCGTCGCGCAGGCGCTCGGCCTCGGTGTCCGGATAGGCGAAGTTGACGTAGATGGGGTCGAGCTGGGTCAGTTGGGTGAGCAGGCTGCCATTGGGGTCCCCGGCCACCACCAGGCTGCCCTCGGAGCGGGTTTCCTTGCTGGTCATGCCTGAGATGGGCGCTTCCACGGTGGTGTAGTCGAGATCGATCTGCCGGGCCTTCACCTCCGCCTGGGCAGCCTCGACGTTGGCCTTGCTCTGCTCGAAATTGGAGATCGCGTTATCCAGCTCGCTTTCGCTGGCAAAGCCCTTCTTCTGCAATTCGCGGGTACGCTTCAGGTCCCGCTCGGTCTGGCGGTAACGCGCCTGCTCCTGGGCCAGGGCCCCCTTGGCCCGTGCCAGAGCCGCTTCATAGGTGCGCGGGTCGATGCGGAACAGCACCTGGCCCTGCTTCACCCGACTGCCTTCGGTGTAGGTGCGCTGCTGCAGGATGCCACTCACCTGGGCCCGCACTTCCACCTCGCGAAAGCCCGCCGTGCGCCCGGCGTACTCCAGGACCAGCGGCAGCGGTGCGGTCGTGGCGGTTTCCACCACGACCTCAGGAGCCGGCATCGCTCCGGAGGGCGCATCGGCGGCACCGACAAGGCCAGCGAAACTGGCGCTCGCCACGAAAAGTGCAAGGCTCAATGGAAGGCTGCGAGCAAACGGCATAGGTGTCTCCATACGGTGCCGAAACGGCAAGCGATCAGCGGGCGCTGATCGATACATTCATTTGTGTCTGTAAACGGTCGTACACCGAATAAAATCGGTAAACTCCGTTCCCCAAACAAGAAGCCTAGACAGTATTGGCCCAACTGCTATGCGCAGAACGAAAGAAGAAGCTGAGAAAACCCGGGGTGCGATTCTCGTCGCAGCCGAACACCTGTTCCTCGAGAAAGGCGTGGCCCATACCTCGCTCGAACAGATCGCCCGAGCCGCCGGGGTGACCCGGGGCGCGGTCTACTGGCATTTCCAGAACAAGGCCCACCTGTTCAATGAAATGCTCTCCCAGGTACGTCTCCCCCAGGAACAGATGATCGAACGCCTGTGCGGCTGCAATGGCCAGGACCCGATGATGTCCCTGCGCGACCTCTGCCTGGAGGCCATCGTCAACCTGGCACGGGACGAACAGCGACAGCGCATCTTCACTATCCTGCTGCACCGCTGCGAATTCACCGAGGAGCTGCGCGAGGCGGAAGAGCGCCACTATGCCTTCGTCGACCAGTTCATCCAGCTCTGCGAAGGGCTCTTCGACCGCCCCGCCTGCCGTTCACGGCTGCGCCCGGGCATCACGCCGCTGCGGGCGTCCCGGGCGGTGCACGGACTGGTGATAGGCCTGTTCAGCGACTGGACCCGCGATGCGAAACTATTCGACCCGCAGCAGGATGCCGAACCCATGGTGGATGCGCTGTTCCAGGGGTTGGTGAAGGATTGGGACTGACTGCGCTCCCATGATCGGGCGACACCCTCGGTGTCTCGCATGGTCTCGCTGGTGGATAGCCGCGTAGGGTGGAAATCCCTGTGGGGATTTCCACCATCGGTGCCTTGCACGGCTTCGCTGGTGGATAGAAAAGCGCTATCCATACACGGCTGGCGGGTGCCAGCCTCAGGCCACCTCGGCCTGATAACCCTCTTCGCGAATCGCCTCCAGCACTTGCTCCTGCGCCAGCCGGCTGGCTACCCGCACCTCACCGGCCCCCAGGTCCACCTGCACCTCGGCGGCCTGGTCACGGGCCTGCACGGCCTGGGTAATGGCGCGGACGCAATGCCCGCAGGACATGCCTTGAACCTTGAATATCTGCATGGTGGATCTCCTGTTGGAAGCTGGAAGCTGGAAGCTGGAAGCTGGAAGCTGGAAGCTGGAAGCTGGAAGCTGGAAGCTGGAAGCAGTCTCAGGCTTGCCATGGTGGCAAGGTCAAGGGGCGTCCTACACTGCAGCTGTTACCCGCAGAGGACTCGCCATGAACCGCTGCCCTGCCCTCCTCGCCCTGCTCGCTGTGCCGCTGCTGGCCCAGGGCCATTCACCCGTCGACTACGGCGTGCTGATCATCTCCCGCGAGCGCGTCGAACTCACCACCGCCTGCGACGTCGGCCTGTATCTGGAAGACCAGTTGGCAGCGCGCCTGGTGCAGGGCCAGGTGGTGTCCTTCAACCTGCCTCCGGGGCCCCTGTCGATCCGCCTCGGCCTGCTCGGCCCCGGCCCCTGCAAACCGGGTGTCGAACAATTGCGCCAGCAGTCCATCACCCTGATGGCGGGAGAAGTGCGCAAGTATCGTCTGGCCCAGAGCACTGAAGGTCTCTACCTGGTGCCGACCACCGCCATGCAGTGACCCCTTGACCTTTCCCTCGTGTCAAGGTTGATCCTTAGCCGCAGTTGTTAAGGAGGATCAACCATGACCAATGCAACCGCGTTCGACCTGCCCATATCAGGGATGACCTGCGCCAGCTGCGCCGGCCGCGTGGAACGCGCCCTGGCCAAGGTGCCGGGCGTGCAGCAGGCCAGCGTCAACCTGGCCACCGAACAGGCCCGCGTCCAGGCCTCCGGCGACAGCCTGCCAGCCCTGCTGGCGGCCGTGGAAGCCGCCGGCTACCAGGTGCCGGCCCAGCGCCTGGAGCTGGCCATCGGCGGCATGACCTGCGCCAGCTGCGCCGGCCGTGTGGAGCGTGCCCTGGGCAAGGTGCCGGGGGTGGCCGAGGTGGCGGTGAACCTGGCCAGCGAGCGCGCCCACCTGCAGTTCTTCGGTCCGCCCGACAGCGCCCGCCTGATCCGGGCCGTGGAAGCCGCCGGCTACTCCGCCAGCCTGGTGGATGAAGCCCGGCCGCCGGTGGACGATGCCGCAGCCCGCCTGGGCCGCGAGCGCTGGGCGGTGCTGCTGGCCCTCGTCCTGGCGCTGCCGCTGGTGGTGCCCATGGTGGTGGAATGGTTCGGCCTGCACTGGATGCTGCCGGCCTGGGTGCAGTTCGTTCTCGCCACGCCCGTGCAGTTCGTCCTCGGTGCGCGCTTCTACCGCGCCGCCTGGAAGGCCGTGAAGGCCGGCGCCGGCAACATGGACCTGCTGGTGGCCATCGGCACCAGCGCCGGCTACGGACTCAGTCTCTACCAGTGGTGGGCCGCGCAGCCCGGGCAGATGCCGCACCTGTACTTCGAGGCCTCCGCCGTGGTGATCGCCCTGGTCCTGCTGGGCAAGTACCTGGAAAGCCGCGCCAAACGCCAGACCAGCGCCGCCATCCGCGCCCTCGAGGCCCTGCGCCCGGAACGCGCCACCCGCCTGCGGGATGGCCGCGAGGAAGAGGTGGCCATCGCCGCCCTGCAACTGGGTGACCTGCTGGTGGTGAGACCCGGCGAGCGCTTCCCCGCCGACGGCGAAGTCGACGAAGGCCAGAGCCACGCCGACGAAGCCCTGATCAGCGGCGAGAGCCTGCCGGTGCCGAAACAGCCCGGCGACCGCGTCACCGCCGGCGCCATCAACGGCGAGGGTCGGCTGCTGGTGCGCACCACGGCCCTCGGCGGCGAAACCGTGCTGGCACGGATCATCCGCCTGGTGGAAGACGCCCAGGCGGCCAAGGCGCCGATCCAGAAACTGGTGGACCGGGTCAGCCAGGTGTTCGTCCCGGCGGTGCTGCTGATCGCCTTCGCTACGCTGGCCGGCTGGCTGTTGGCTGGCGCCGGCATCGAAACGGCGCTGATCAACGCCGTGGCCGTGCTGGTGATCGCCTGCCCCTGCGCCCTGGGCCTGGCCACCCCCACCGCCATCATGGCCGGCACCGGTGTCGCCGCGGGCCACGGCATCCTGATCAAGGACGCCGAAGCCCTGGAAGTGGCCCACGCCGTACAGACAGTGGCCTTCGACAAGACCGGCACCCTCACTTCCGGCAGCCCGCGCATCGCCCACCTGGCGGCCCGCAATGGCGACGAAGACGAACTGCTGCAACTGGCCGGCGCCCTGCAGCGCGGCAGCGAGCACCCCCTGGCCAAGGCGGTACTGGACGCCTGCTCCGAACGCAACCTCGAGGCCCCCGCCGTCGACGCCAGCCAGGCCCTGGCCGGCCGCGGCATCCAGGGCCGGGTGGATGGCCGCCTGCTGGCCCTGGGCAACCGTCGTCTGCTGGACGAACAAGGATTGCCGGCCGGCGAACTGGCTGAGCGCGCCAAGGCCTGGGAGGCGGAAGGCCGCACCCTGTCGTGGCTGCTGGAACTGGAGCCGCAGCGGCGCGTGCGCGGTCTGTTCGCCTTCGGCGACACCCTGAAACCGGGCGCGGCGGACGCCGTGGCGGCCCTGCGTGATCGGGCCATCCACAGCCATCTGATCACCGGCGACAACCGCGGCAGCGCGAAGGTGGTGGCCGAGGCCCTGGGCATCGAATCGGTGCATGCGGAAGTACTGCCGGCGGACAAGGCTGCCACCGTGGCTGCGCTCAAGGCGGGCGGCGCCGTGGTCGCCATGGTCGGCGACGGCATCAACGATGCCCCGGCCCTGGCCGCCGCCGACGTCGGCATCGCCATGGGGGGCGGCACGGACGTGGCCATGCACGCAGCCGGCATCACCCTGATGCGCGGCGACCCGCGTCTGGTGCCGGCGGCCCTGGATATCTCCCGGCGCACCTATGCGAAGATCCGCCAGAACCTGTTCTGGGCCTTCATCTACAACCTCATCGGCATTCCCCTGGCCGCCGCCGGCCTGCTCAGCCCCGTGGTGGCGGGCGCGGCCATGGCCCTGTCCAGCGTCAGCGTGGTGAGCAACGCCCTGTTGCTGAAAACCTGGAAGCCGGAAGAATGACCTGCACCGGAACCTGTAGGGGCGAATTCATTCGCCAAGCGCGCCGAAGGGGCGCCCAACGACTCGAGGAAACGCCATGAACATCGGCCAAGCCGCAAAAAAGAGCGGGCTGACCACCAAGATGATCCGTTACTACGAGGGCATCGGCCTGCTGCCGGAAGCCGTACGCACTGACAGCGGCTACCGCCAGTACAGCGCCCAGGACCTGCATACCCTGGCCTTCATCAGGCGCTCGCGGGACCTGGGTTTCTCGCTCGAAGAAGTCGGCCGGCTGCTGGCCCTCTGGCAGGACCGTGGGCGGGCCAGCGCCGACGTGAAGGCCCTGGCCCGCAACCATATCGACGATCTGAATCGCAAGATCGCCGAACTGGCGGGCCTGCGCGATACCCTGCAGGAGCTGGTGGACCACTGCCAGGGCGACCACCGCCCCGACTGCCCGATCCTCAAGGATCTGGAGTCAGGCGGCTGCTGCCGCTGAGCACGCGGCCCAGCGCGCCCTTGGGCAGCACGGTGATCGCCAGGCCGACGAACACCAGCACGCAGGCCAGCCAGCCGGCGGCACTGAGCCGCTCGCCCAGCAGCAGCCAGCCGGACAGCAGCCCCGAAACCGGCACCGCCAGGGCGAAGGGCGTCACCAGGCTGGCGGGGTAGCGTTGCAGCAGGAAGCTCCACAAACCGAAACCCACCGTGGTGGCGAGAAAGGCGATATACACCTGGGCGCCGATGCCGCCCCAGCTCGGATGGCTGAGGGCCGCCGCGATGGCTTCGGCGCCCTCGAAGATGTATGACAGCGCCAGCAGGGGCAGCGGCGGAATCAGACTGACCCAGCAGATCAGCCGCAGCATGTCCTTGGCGCCACTGCGCTTGGTGGCGATATTGGCGAAGGCCCAGGCCAGTGCCGCGGCTATCACCAGCATGAACGCCAGCAGGCTGTCCCCCAGCGGCCGCCCCAGGCCGATCAGCACCAGTCCGGAGGCCGCCAGCAGCAGCCCCAGCAGGCTCCGGCGGCCGGGTCGTTCACCGAGGAACAGCGCGGCGATCAGGATGGTGAAGAACACCTGGCTCTGCAGCACCAGGGAAGACAGGCCTGCCGGCATCCCCAGATGCATGCCGACGAAGAGCAGGCCGAACTTGATCACCCCCAGCAGCAGGCCGATCTGCACGATGCGCCAGAAGGGCGCCGGCATGGGCCCACGCAGGAACAACAGCGGCAGCGCCGCCAGGGCGAAGCGCAAGGCGCAGAACAGCAGCGGCGGAAAATCCTCCAGACCGACCTTGATCACCACGAAATTGACGCCCCAGATCAGGGTGACCAGCAGGGCCAGGAGGATGTGCGGGAGAGGCATGGCGTGGGCTCCGGAGTATCACGCACACGCTAGCAGCCCGATGTGGAGATGTATGGATACAGATGGGAGGGAAAACGGCGGCAAGGTGTACGGTCGGCCAGGCGGAATTCACGCAAATCGTAGGCTGCAATGCGTAGGGGGATGTCGCTTTTCACATCCACCCGCGAGGCCGGGTCCGACTCCGATGGTGGATCGATGAAGCGTGATCCACCCTACGGATGCGCGCCCTTTCCTTCAATGTGAAACCATCAGGCCTGCGACTGCAGGTAGTTCTGCAGGCCGACGCGGTCGATCAGGCCGAGTTGCTGTTCCAGCCAGTAGGCATGGTCTTCCTCGGTGTCCTTGAGCTGGGCGGTGAGGATGTCACGGCTCACGTAGTCCTTGTGCTTCTCGCACAGGGTGATGCCCTTGCTGAGCGCGGCGCGCACTTCGTACTCCAGCTTGAGGTCGGCGCGCAGCATGTCCGGCACGGTGTGGCCGGGGTGGATGGCCTTCGGTCGCATGTCCGGCGTGGCTTCGAGGAAGAGGATGCGCTGCAGCAGGGCGTCGGCGTGCTGGGTCTCTTCTTCCATCTCGTGGTTGATGCGCTCGAACAGTTTGTCGAAGCCCCAGTCCTGGTACATCCGCGAATGCAGGAAATACTGGTCACGAGCGGCCAGTTCGCCGCGCAACAGGTCCTTGAGGTATTCCACCACTTCGGCTTGGCCTTGCATCTCTACATCTCCTGTAAATCCGAAGGCCAAGGATCGTGCTCCGATCCGGCCCGGTCAAGTCAGCCTCAGCCGCGCATCCAGGGCGGAGTCGGCTCTGCCTGCCCCACGGGCGCATCCAGTTCGGCCCTGGCTGCCTGGCGGCGGGCCTCGTCGGCCAGGGCAGCCTTGATCTCGCGCATCACCGCGTCCAGGTCGGCGGCATCCTCGGGCTCGGCGAACTGGCCGGTGAGCGGGGTCTGCGGCGTCAGCTTGCCCTCTTCATACAGCGCCCACATTTCCTTGGCGTAGCGGGTGTACTTCAACTCAGGGGCGAACTGCCCGAAATAGGCGGCCATGTTGCCGACATCACGCTCGAGCATGCGAAACGCGTGGTTGTTGCCGGCGGCGTCCACCGCCTGGGGCAGGTCGATGATCACCGGGCCGCAAGGGTCCAGGAGTACGTTGAATTCGGAAAGGTCGCCATGGACCAGGCCGGCGCAGAGCATCTTGACGATCTCGCCGATCATGAAGGCGTGGAATTCGCGGGCGTCTTCAGGTGTCAGGTCGACATCGTTCAGGCGCGGCGCGGCATCGCCTTCACCGTCGCTGACCAGCTCCATCAGCAGCACGCCGTCGAGGAAGTCGTAGGGCTTGGGCACCCTCACCCCGGCATTGGCCAGGCGGAACAGCGCGGCCACCTCGGCGTTCTGCCAGGCGTCCTCGCGCTCGCGGCGGCCGTATTTCGAGCCCTTGGACATGGCGCGGGCATCACGGCTGTTGCGAACCTTGCGACCCTCCTGGTACTCGGCGGCCTGGCGGAAGCCACGCTTGTTGGCCTCCTTGTAGACCTTGGCGCAGCGCAGCTCGCCGCCGCAGCGCACGACGTAGACGGAGGCTTCCTTGCCGCTCATCAGCGGGCGCAGGACTTCATCGATCAGGCCATCTTCCAGCAGTGGCTCCAGGCGTTTCGGGGTTTTCATGCGGGTGTAGCGGCCAGCCCTGTGAGAATGCGAACAATGGGCCGACGTTATACGGCATGCTTTCGTTCACCGCTATCCACGAGGCGACAGACCGTGGTGCAAGGCATCGATGGCAAAGCGCACCTTGGCCGGCAGGGCGGCGCGGGGTGACCATGTAGAGCCCCACCGGCGGCGGCTGCCATTCCGGCATCAGCGCCAACAGGCGGCCTGAGCCAATCCCCCGACTCCGGGGCAAGGGAGGCCCCACTCCTGCGCCCCGGTTCCCCACCCGCTGGCGCCAGGAAATCGCCCGCAGCCCCGCCAACCGCGGCCCAGACGGTTTCCTGGGGATGGCACAAGCGTTGCTGAAGACCTGTTGCAACTGTGAAACACCCAGGTGCAGGCCGGGATGGCTGCATGCGTCCGAAGGCAATCGTGCGATAGGGAGGTTTCTTCGAATGATCGACTCCAGCCTGCAATGCGAACCCGAGCTCAGCGTTAGCGAATTGCCGTTTCCCCAGGGCGGCCTGAAAGCCATCTTCAAGCCCCAGGTGCCCCCCAGGGCCAATCGGAACACCCCGGCCGAGGCGCCCTGGATCGAATACGTCGCGGGCCAGTGGGTGGTGGTCAAGCGCCGCCGGGATGTACCGCCGGAAAGGCGTAGCTTCCACGCCATGCGCAAGCACATCGACAAGTTGCTGGACCTGGGCTGGAGCATCACCGGTCGCGACCCGGTGCGGCTGGAATTCCAGCATCGGGTGAAGATCGTCAAGGGCGGCCAGCTGATCGATGGCTGAGACAGCTGAAGCCCGGCCCCGACGCCCTTCGCATCGATGCCGAAGGTGAAAAAAAGGGCGGCCCCGACATTGCGGGCCGCCCTAAATCACGGAGTTGCTTACATCGCGTGGCGGCGATGACTTGTCGCCACGGGTATTGGATTACTTTTCCAGGATCGCGGTCACACCCTGGCCACCGGCGGCGCAAATCGAGATGAGCCCGCGCCCCTCCCCGGCCACCGAGAGCAGCTTGGCCAGGTTGGCGACGATGCGCCCGCCGGTGGCGGCGAAAGGGTGGCCGGCGGCCAGGGAACTGCCCTTGACGTTCATCCTGCTGCGGTCGATGGCACCCAGGGGCTTGTCCAGGCCGAGGCGGGTCTTACAGTAGTCGTCGTCTTCCCAGGCCTTGAGGGTGCAGAGCACCTGGGCGGCGAAGGCCTCGTGGATCTCGTAGTAGTCGAAGTCCTGCAGGCACAGGTTGTTGCGCGCCAGGAGGCGCGGTACCGCGTAGACCGGCGCCATCAGCAGGCCCTCCTCGCCGCTGACGAAATCCACCGCCGCCGCCTCGCCATCCCTGAACCAGGCGAGGATCGGCAGGTCGCGCGCCCTGGCCCATTCCTCGCTGGCCAGCAGCACCACCGAGGCGCCGTCGGTGAGCGGCGTGGAGTTGGCCGCCGTCAGGGTGCCGCGCGGGCCGCGCTCGAACACCGGCTTCAGGCCCGCCAGCTTCTCGGCGTCGATGTCCGGGCGCAGGTTCTGGTCGCGGGTCAGGCCGCGGAAGGGGGTCATCAGGTCGTTGTGCCAGCCCTCGGCGTAGGCTGCCGCCAGCTTCTGGTGGCTGGCGATGGCCAACTGGTCCTGCTCATCGCGCGGGATCGCCCAGGTCTGCGCCATCAGCTCGCAGTGTTCGCCCATGGACAGCCCGGTGCGCGGCTCGCCATTGCGCGGAATGTGCGGCGCCAGGTGGCGCGGACGCACCTGCAGCAGGGCCTTGATCTTGTCGCCGGAGGACTTGGCGCGGTTGGCTTCGAGGAGGATCTTGCGCAGCCCCTCGTTCACCCCGATGGGGGCGTCGGAAGTGGTGTCCACGCCGCCGGCGATGCCACTGTCGATCTGCCCCAGGGCGATCTTGTTGGCCACCAGGATCGCCGCTTCCAGGCCGGTGCCGCAGGCCTGCTGGATATCGTAGGCCGGGGTTTCCGGCGCCAGGCGCGAGCCCAGCACGCATTCGCGGGCCAGGTTGAAGTCGCGGGAATGCTTCAGCACCGCGCCGGCGGCGAACTCCCCGACCCGCACGCCATGGAGGTTGAAGCGCTCCACCAGGCCCTCCAGGGCGCTGGTCAGCATGTCCTGGTTGCTCGCCGTGGCGTAGACGGTGTTGGAACGGGCGAAGGGGATGCGGTTGCCGCCGACTATGGCGACCCGGCGCAGCTGGGCCATGGTGACTCCTTTCGATCAGGGTTTGCGGGATGCAGTGTCGGATACAAGACTAGACGCCTGGATTGGCCGCCTCGACGGCCGGCAGGGCAGCGCGGTCAATTGCGCGCAACGCCGGTCTGCGTAGAGTGGGCCCGGGTTCTTTCGACCAGCAGGAGCACTACGCCATGAACGACCGTTATCTCACCTTCGCCAACTCCAACACCGGCCGGCGCCTGGTGGCTGCCCTCGGCCTGCCGGCACCGGTACGCCTGGAGCGCTGGATGGCGGGCCGCGCGCGGCCGGTGGACGGCGCCCTGCTGATTGGCGGCCATGGCCCGCTGGCCGAGGCCGCCAGTGCGGTACTGAACAGACTCACCGACCAGAACTTCGCCGCCGATGAAGGCCGCTTTGGCCTGCCGCGCTGGACCCTCGAGCACGGCCCGAAGCTCAAGGCACTGATTTTCGACGCCAGTCACATCACCCGCTTCGAGCAACTGATCGACCTGCGCGACTTCTTCCAGCCGGCCATGAGGGGCCTGGACAAATGCCCGAAGGTGGTGGTGCTGGCCCGCACCCCTGAGTCCCAGGAGGACCTGGTGGCCGCCAGCGTGCAGCGTTCCCTGGAAGGTTTCACCCGCTCCCTGGGCAAGGAAATCCGCCGGGGCGGCAATGTGCAGCTGGTCTACGTCGACCAAGGCGCCGAGAGCCAGCTGGAAGGCGCCCTGCGCTTCTTCCTCTCGCCCAAGAGCGCCTACGTGTCGGCCCAGGTGCTGCGCCTGGCGGCCTGCGCCGAGAAAGTGCAGGACTGGACCCGTCCGCTGGCCGGCAAGCGCGCCCTGGTCACCGGCGCTTCCCGCGGCATCGGTGCCGCCATCGCCGAGACCCTGGCCCGTGACGGCGCCGAGGTGATCCTGCTGGACGTGCCCCAGGCCAAGGATGCCCTCGACGGCCTGGCCGCGCGGCTGGGCGGCCGTGGCGTGACCCTGGACATCACCGCCGAAGACGCCGCCAGCCAACTGCTGGAAGCCCTGCCGGAAGGCCTGGACATCCTGGTGCACAACGCCGGTATCACCCGCGACAAGACCCTGGCCAGGATGAGCGACGACTTCTGGAACTCGGTGATCAACGTCAACCTGCGAGCCCCGCAGGTGCTCACCCAGGCCCTGCTGGACGCCGGCAAGCTGCACGACAACGGCCGCGTGGTACTGATCGCCTCCATCAGCGGCATCGCCGGCAACCGCGGCCAGACCAACTACGCAGTGAGCAAGGCCGGGGTGATCGGCCTGGCGCAGAACTGGGCGCCGACCCTGGCCAAGCGCGGCATCAGCATCAACGCCGTGGCGCCGGGCTTCATCGAGACCCAGATGACCGCCGCCATCCCCCTCACCCTCCGCGAAGCCGGCCGGCGCATGAACTCCATGAACCAGGGCGGCCTGCCCCAGGACGTGGCCGAAGCCGTGGCCTGGTTCGCCCAACCCGGCTCCGGTGCCATCACCGGACAGGTGATGCGGGCGTGTGGGCAAAGTCTGATAGGGGCTTGAAGGCTGGAAGCTGGAAGCTGGAAGCTGGAAGCTGGAAGCTGGAAGCTGGAAGCTGGAAGCTGGAAGCTGGAAGCTGGAAAGCATTCGTTCGGACCAAGCCTTTTCGTTCAGCCTTCAGCCTCCAGCGCTTTTATCGTCTCTTCGCTTCTATCCTCTCTTCGCTTTTCGCCGGAACTCCACCGGCGTCTCCCCCACCCAGCGCTTGAACGCCCGGTAGAAGGTGCTGGGCTCGGAGAAACCAGTGCGTTCGACTATCACCTCGATGCGCTCGTCGGTCTTCAGCAGCAGTTCCTTGGCCAGTCGGCAGCGGTAGTCGGTGACCAGGTCGTTGAAGCGCACCCCGGCCGTGGCCAAGCGTTCGCGCAGGCGGCGGGCCGGCATGTTCAGACGGGAAGCCACCTGCTCCAGGGTGGCGCCGCCGTCCACCAGCAGCTCGCCGATCAGCTCGCGCACCTGGCGCACCAGGTCCAGGCGCTCCACCTCCGCCAGCTGGCGGCGGGCCAGGGATTCGTGCATGCGCAGCAGCTCTGGCGCGGCGTGGCGCGAGGGTTTGTCCAGTACAGTGGCGTCGAAGATCAGTGCATAACGCGAGGCGCCGAGCGTCGCCGGGCAACCGTAGACCGCCTGGTAGCGCTCGGCGGGAGCGCCCTCGGCATGCATGAGCTGCACTTCGTGGGGTTTGAACTGGCCCTCGGTCAAGGCATGGAACAGGCGGATCACCGCGCCGGCGAGCATCTCCGGGAAGTGCCGGTTGCTGCCGGAATGCTGGCCGAGGGAAAGCACGGCGCGCTCGCCTTCCACGTCCAGCCTGGCGCTGAGGGTATCGGAGAGCAGGCGCACGTAGCGCAGGGCATGGCGCAACCCCTCGCCGAAGGTGCCGCTGGAGAGGAACAGGTACTCGAGCAACAGCCCATGGAAGGCCGGCAGGTGGCTGGCCAGATAGAGGCCGACATGTTCCTCGCCGCATTCGTCCGCAGCGGCTTTCCAGAACTGGTTTTGTGCAGCATGGGGAAAACGACCTGCGGGCAGCCCGCCTGGCGGAAGGCCCACGCGCACCAGCACCCTGTCCGGATCGGTGCCGCTGGCACGCAGGGCGTCGATCACCGGGCGCATCAGCGCCACATCGTCGGTCAGATCACGCATCATTTGAGGAAATTTCTTATTGTCTGCGAGGCGCGGCCATCTTATGCAGCTTTGCCGCCGGCACTCAAGGCCAGGCCATTGACCACCTTGCCACCGGCCTGGCACGGTCGGCCAATGTGCCCCCGGCACGAATGGCTATGCTGAGCGCCATTCACCTCCCTGGAGATCAAGCATGGCCACCGACTGGCTCGACCTGCCCGCGCCCCCCGCCCTTCCCGGCCTGTTCGCTCGGGCCGCCGTGCGCCGTGGCACGCACGGCAAGGTTCTGCCCGATCTGGCCGTGCGCTGCCCGGTGAGCGTCGACCCCGGCCACCTGGCGCGCTACCGCGCCGTCTGCGGCTTCAGCGACAAGGGCCTGCTGCCGGCGACCTATCCGCACCTGCTCGCTTTCCCGCTGCAGATGCGCCTGCTCACCGACCCACGCTTTCCCTTCCCGCTGCTGGGCCTGGTGCACCTGGAAAACCGCATCCGCGTGCTGCGCCCCCTCGGCGGCCTCGGCCCGTTCATCGCCAGCGTACAGGTGGATGGCCTGCAGCCTCACGAGAAAGGCGCCACCTTCAGCCTGATCACCCGCCTGGAAGACCAGCTCGGCCTGGTCTGGGAAGGCGACAGCCGCATCCTGTTCCGCGGCCTGCGCCTGCCCGGCCGGCCTGAACCACGGGCCATGGTCGAGAGCCTGCCCCTGGAGCACCTGGACCAGTGGTATGCCTCCACCGACATCGGCAGGCGCTACGCCCGCGTAGCCGGTGACTACAACCCCATCCACCTCTCGGCGCTCAGTGCCAGGCTGTTCGGCTTCCCCCGCGCCATCGCCCACGGTCTGTGGAACAAGGCACGCAGCCTGGCGGCGCTGGAAATCCATCTTCCCGCCGCCGGCTACGAGCTGGAGGTGCGCTTCCGCAAACCCGTGCTGCTGCCCGCCGAACTCACCCTGCTGGCCAGCACGCCGGCCGCCTCGGGCCAACTCGCCCTGCGCGGCAAGGACGACACCCCGCACATGGCCGGCAGCTGGCGCCCCCTCGCCTGACCCTTGCGCCAACAGGCGGCCGGCGGGACCATAGGCGGCTCAAGGAGAGCCCCATGAACCTCGACGAACTCACCGCCCGCCTGCATGCCATTCGCGACCACAACGACTGGCGGCAATTCCACAGCCCGAAGAACCTGGCCATGGCCGCCAGCGTGGAAATGGCCGAGCTGGTGGAAATCTTCCAGTGGCTGAGCGAAGACCAGTCGCGCCAGCTGCCGCCCGAGCAGCTCGCCCACGCCGGCCAGGAAGTGGGCGACATCGTCCTCTACCTCCTGCTGCTCTGTGCCGAACTGGGCCTGGACATGGACCAGGTGGTCCGCGCCAAGCTGGCCGACAGCGAAAGGCGCTTCACATGAGCGACCGTCATTTCGATGAACTGGCGACCCGCTTCGCCGAGAAGATCTATGGCGGCGCCAAGGGCGCCATCCGCCTCGCCGTGCTCCAGGCCGACCTGGCCGAAATCCTGCCCGAGCGCCCGCTGCGGGTACTGGACGTCGGCGCCGGCCTTGGCCACATGGCCCTCTGGCTGGCCCAGCGCGGCCATCAGGTAACCCTCGCCGAACCGGCCGAGCCCATGCTCGAGGGCGCCCGCCAGCGTTTCGCCGAAGCCGGCCAGGCCGCCAGCTTCATCCAGGCGCCCTGGCAGGAGTTGCTCGGCCAGCTCACCGAACCCTACGACCTGGTGCTCTGCCACGCCGTGCTGGAATGGCTGGCCGACCCGCACGCCATCCTGCCCGTGCTGCACCAGCTCACCGCCAAGGACGGCCTGCTGTCCCTGGCCTTCTACAACAAGGACGCGCTGATCTACCGCAACCTGCTCAAGGGCCACTTCCGCAAGCTGCGCAAGCACAAGTTCGCCGGCGTCGGGCAGAGCCTGACCCCGCAGCAGCCGCTGGACCCGCGCGACCTGGCGGAGCAACTCGCAGCTCACTGGCGGGTCGAAAAGCAGAGCGGCGTACGGGTATTCCACGACTACATGCCCCAGGAGTTCCAGGCCAAGGCCGAGCTGATGGATCTGCTGGAAATGGAACTGGCCTACCGCCGCCACCCCAGCTACCAGGGGCTTGGTCGCTATCTTCACTGGATCTGCCGGCCGCTCTGAAAAACCTGTTCACGATCAGCTGCGCGTCGGAATAACTGCGTTGAAAATGGCTTCTGAATGCTCATTTACAACTCGTAAACTCCGCTTCCTCAGCCATTTGATTCGCTGGCGCTCCCCCTTCGGGCCAGCCTTCGGCTGTTACTCCCGTTGGTCGTTGCGCCTTGTTCTTCTCTAGCTCGCGAGATCGTGAACAGGTTTTGAACGGAGGCCCCATGAAACTGCCCGCCCTGCTCGCCCTCGCGCTGCTGCTTGGCGCCTGCCAGAGCCCCAATCCCTACCTGTATCAATCCCGCCCGGTGCCGCCCGCCCCGCCGGGGGCGGCCAGCACCTTCGACGCCAGCGCCTATCCGGCACCGCCGCGCGACTTCGGCCGCTACCGCAGCTGGACCTGGCTCGACGGCCAGCTCCCTGCCGGCAACAACTGGGCCACCCCCGAGCAGATGGCCGACATGCTCAACGCCGGCCTCGACCAGCACGGCCTGCGCCCGGCCCGCAATCCCGCCCAGGCGGACCTCAAGGTCAGCGCCAGCCTGCGCTACGAAAGGCGCCTGCGGCAGTACGACGACTACGGCGGCGCCTACTACGGCAGTGGCCCCTGGCACGACCAGTACGGCGCCTGGGCCAGCGTGCCCATCGTGCGCACCTACGAGGAACAGGTGGCGGTGGTCTACGTGGAATTCTTCGATGCCCGGGACAACCAGCCGGTGTGGAGCGGCAGCGGCGAGGCCTACGCCGACGGCAACCGCTCCGATGGCGTCGCCGCGCTGCGGCGCGCGGTGAAGGAAGCGCTGGACGGCTATCCGCCGTATTGAAGCGCCATCGTCCCGACCAGCCGAGGGAGGATTCGCACCGGCATCAACGGAGTAAGTCCGCGGCCTCCTGAATGATACTAAGCGTCGACTTCCCCGCGGCACGGCCCTGCTCCCCTCTCCCTTCAGGGAGAGGGGCTGGGGGAGAGGGTGGAACCTCCCGCACAGGCCCCAAATTCCCCTTGCCCACCGCCCTGCCTTGCGTTTCGATAATGATTCCGGCAGAGGAGATCCGATCATGATCCGCCGTACGCTACTCCTGACCACTGCCCTGCTCCTGGCCGCCTGCCAGAACTACAACGTCAACCGCGATTACGATCGCACCCGCGACTTCGCCGCCTACCGCAGCTGGAGCTGGAAGGAACCCGCCCTGCAGTACAGCCCCGACGATCCGCGCATCAAGAGCGATCTCACCGAACAACGCATCCGCGACGCCGTCGGCCAGCAGCTCGACCAGCGCGGCCTGCGCCCGGCCGCCAGCGGCAAGGCCGACCTCAACGTCCAGTCCTGGCTGATAGTCGACGAACGCCAGCAGCAGACCAGCTACAACTACGGCGGCTACTGGGGTGGCTATTGGGGCGGTTACTGGGGTGGCCCGGCCTACACCGAAACCCGCACCTACAACTACAAGGTGGCCACCATCCAGGTGGACATGTACGACGGCAAGGATGGCAAACTGGTCTGGCGCGGCAGTGCCGAGCAGATCATGCAGAGCGCGCCACCGAGCCCCGCCGAGCGAGAAGCCGCCATCCGCGATACGGTCGCCAAGGTGATCGCCCAATACCCGCCACGCTGAGACCCCCAATGCCCGCTGCCCATGCCCAGCTGCAACACCGCCCCGCCAGCGCCGAAGACCTCCACGACATCGTCCGCTTCCCCCAGGATGCGGACGAACTCTTCTTCGCCTACCCCAAGGCCAGTTGGCCGCTCACCGTCGGCCAACTCGCCGCGGCCATGGCCGAACGCCGGGGCAGCACCATCGCCCTGCTGGATGGCAAGGTCGCCGGCTTCGCCAACTTCTACCAGTGGCAGCACGGCGAGTTCTGCGCCCTCGGCAACATGATGGTGGCGCCCTGGGCACGCGGCCAGGGCGTGGCCCGCTACCTGATCGAGGCGATGGAGCGCCAGGCCCGCGAGCAGTACAAGGCCAAGGTGATGAAGGTTTCCTGCTTCAACGCCAACGCCGGCGGCCTGCTGCTCTACGCCCGCCTCGGCTACCAGCCCCGCGCCGTGGTCGAACGCCAGGCCCAGGACGGTCGCCGCGTCGCCCTGGTGCAGCTGGACAAGCCCCTCACGGATTGAAGCGCACCCTGAACCGGTCGGCGCCTTCCGGCCCGGCCCCTCGCTCTCTCACTAAACTTATGCACAAGGCACCGACACGTCTCGGTGCCGGGTGGGGAGCGGGATGCTCCTCCTTGTGTGCCGGCACCGCCGGCTTACCGGGAGCGACAAGCCGGCGCCTGGCAGGAGGTGTCCCATGACCATGATCACCCAACTGCAAAGCTGCCTCGCGCAGCACAAGACCCGCTTCGACGTGCTCAACCACACCGCAGCCATGACCACCCGCGAAGCCGCCCGCCGCGCCGGCGTACCGCCGCAACAGATGGCCAAGCCGGTGATCCTCGACGACTTCCAGGGCCACTGGCTGATGGCCGTCGTCCCCGCCTCGCGCCACGTCGACCTGGAAAAGGTCCACAAACTCACCCACCGCCACTGGCGCCTGGTACGCGAACAGGACTTCGGCAAACGCTTCGCCGACTGCGACATCGGCGCCATCCCCGCCGTGGGCAACCTCTTCGGCCTCGACACGCTGATCGACCAGTCCCTCAGCGAACAGTCCGACATCTACTTCGAATCCGGCCGCCACGACGAGCTGGTGCATATGAGCGGCAAGCAATACATGGCACTGATGCCCGAAGCGAAAAGCGGAAAGTTCTGCGAATAGCGTCCCTGTACTCCCCACTTGCGGGAGCGAAATCATTCGTACAGGGGCAAGCCGGGTAGGGTGGAGAGCGCTTTTCTATCCACCGGCGAGGCAGTGCAACATACCGATGGTGGAAATCCCCAAAGGGATTTCCACCCTACGGCCGATTGACATGGAATCCCCCACTCGTGGCACGGGGAATTCCCGACTCATTTCAATCACTGTGCAGCGCGCAGGGCTGCACAGTGAGAAGGCCCCTTTCGGCCATCCACCTAGCGGATGTCGCCACAGAAAATATCGTAGTTGCCGTCCGGGGGAGTCGTTCGTAGCACGAGGCAATAGTCGCCCGAGCGCAGGGTCGAGAGAGAAACCGGCGCGGACTTCGACATCCGCCAGACATCGCCCCGGAAGTGGCGCTCGGTGATCACCGTCCGGTTCAGCGAATAGGCGGGCGAGTCGCCCCGATTCGCGCAGGTTCCCGGGTAGATGAAGGTGTATAGACGGACGGGCCTGGTCGTGTAGGAAGGTACCCCGCCGATGACCAGCGAAATGCTCGTCTCATCGCCTCGCGGCACCAGGGTTGCCTGAGCGATTCGTCCGGCATTCTTCGGCGTGGCCTTCAACCTGACCTCGACGCTCTCTTTCGTGGAGTCACCCGCCGGGCTCGCACAGGCACAAAGGCCGACAGCGGCCATGATCAATGCCAGGCATCTTGCTGCGTTCATCACTGGCCTCCCGCGTCGAGAAGCGCCGTTGCAATGGCCACTTCCCCACTATAAGCGCGAGATCAGCGATGGCAGTCGTCTCTCTACCAGCGGTCAAGGCGGTACGAAAGCCCCGTGATCCGGGGCATCCGGAGTCGGCGCTGGCGGGAGGAAGTTCGAGCCTTCCTCCGCCGCCGATACCGGCTCAGGGCTTGTAGTGGTTCTGCGCCACGCACCACTTGCTGGCCGGATCTTTCGACTGGGTGCAGGAGTTACGGAAGATGACCTGGGCGTGCTTCTGGCAATTGCGGAACTGCGAAGAGCCTTTCTCGTTCTTGCTGCACACGGTGTCCAGGGCGATTGCGCCGTTACGCTCCTGCCAGTTCAGGTAGTAGTTGTCACTGTCCTGCTTGGACTTGGCCGGCGTGGCGGCGAAGGTCACGCTTGCCATGAGTACCAGCGCGCTCCCCAGTGCGAATCGGATGGTCATATCAGCTCCAAATGGTCGCTTGCGCGTAATTGCACCTTCTCGGAGGCGCTTTTTCTGATGCGGCGTTCAAACAGCTGCCGAAAGAACTGCTGCGCATAGTGCTGAGCGCCCATGCGAGCCGCAAGGGCCCTGGGTTCATTTGCGCCGACCGTCTGTCGAAACCCATGGCTGAAAGCAGCCGGGGCTCAGCGGGCGCTGGGAATGGCCGCAAACCCGAGGCGCCTGCCCGGGCCTCCTGCAGGAGGCAGGGAGATTGATGGCGGAAGGCAGTGGGAGTCGAACCCACCCAGGAACGGCTGCCGTCCCCCACCGGGTTTGAAGCCCGGCCACGCCACCGGGCGTGCTTGCCTTCCATGACTCGTGATCAGGATAGGGATTCGCGCGCCTGGGCCAGCGCGGAGTCTTCCCTGATTTTGTGTTGGTCACCGATGCGGCGGGTGAAGCCGATGCGGTCGAAGTATTCCAGCAGCTGGATGCTGCGTTTACGGCCGATACCGGTGCGGTCACGCCAGGCGGCGGCCCTGATGGTGCCGTGCTCATCTTGCAGTTGCCGGGCCAGGGCAGCCAGTTGGCGGATGGTCGCATCCGGGTAGAAGAGGTCTTTCACCACCTGGTGCAGCAGGCCGAGGCGGGCAAGTTTTCTTTCCAGCAGGCGCATGGCGCCCTCGTCCACCATCAGTTCGCCGGCCAGTTCGCGTACCCAGGGCGGGTCGAAGTGACCGGTTTCCAGGAGCGGCCAGAGGCGTTCGCGCAGGGCTTCGTCGGTTTCGCTCAGTTGCACACGATGATCGGGCAGGTGCAGCCAGGGGCCGCTGGACTGGATGGTCGCGCTGGCCAGGGTCTGTTCCAGCAGGGCGATGAACACCGGCCTTTCCAGCTCCGGCAGGGCGTAGCGGCGCAGACGGTCGCGGTCGGGGCCGAGTTCGTCGGGAAGTTCGGCGTGGAAGCGAGCGAGGCCGTCCAGCAGCTGCTGTTCCATGGCCTGCCAGCACTCCCGGGCGAACAGGCGCGGGCCGATTCGGGTGGCGATGTCCACGACCCCGGCGGGCAATGTCCAGCCCGCGCGCGGATGGTTGAACTGGCGCTCCAGCAGTTTCGGGTCAAGGCCATTGTCGGCGGAACCGAGCAGGCCTGGCAGGGCGGCTTCGAGGCCATTGCCACGCAGGGCTTCGAGCTGGTTCAGACGCTCCGGCGTGCGGCGGTTGCGCGCGGGGGCGAAGGGGTCGAGCACTCTGCCTCCACCAAGGGTGCGCTGGGCGGACTGGTCGCGCAGGACCAGGCGGTCGCCGTGCACCGCGTGGGCGGGGGCATTCAGCAGCAGCTGGGCGAATCCGCGCTTGCCGGGGGCCAGGCTGTTGCCTTGCAGCAGGGCCACGCGGCCGGTGACATCCTGGGCGCCGAGGTGAACGTGCACCGGGGTCCAGTGGGCAAGGTCGTGGGCCTCGCCGGGCAGCAGGCGCAGGTCGATATCCAGGCGCATGGTGGGCGCCAGCAGGGCCGGGGCCAGCAGCCAGTCGCCCCGGTGCAGGTGCTCCAGGGCCAAGCGCTCGCCACTGATGTTCAGGGCCACCCGTTGCCCCGCCTGCGCCTCGTCGGCCTGCTGATTGCCGGCATGCAGGCCACGCACGCGCACCCGGCGGCCCGAGGGGCTGAGGACCAGTTCGTCGCCGACCTTCACCCGCCCGGCGAACGTGGTGCCGGTGACCACCACGCCCGCGCCGGACACGCTGAAGGCCCGGTCGATGGGCAGGCGGAAGTGCCCCTCGATGTTGCGTCGATCCACCTGGACAGACTCCGCCAGCAGGGCCTGGCGCAAGGCATCGATGCCCTTGCCGCTCAAGCTATCCACGGGAAAGAGTTCGGCGCCGGCCAATGGACCGGACGCCAGCAATGCGCTGACTTCGGCGCGGGCCTGTTGGAGGCGTTTCGCGTCCACCCGGTCGAGTTTGCTCAGGGCCACCAGGGCGCGGCGAATGCCCAGCAGTTCGGCGATGGCAAGGTGTTCGCGGGTCTGCGGCATCACGCCGTCGTCGGCGGCCACCACCAGCAACAGCAGGTCGATCCCGCAGGCGCCGGCCAGCATGTTGTGGACGAAGCGTTCATGGCCGGGCACATCGATGAAAGCGATGGGCCGGCCATTGCCCAGGTCGGCATGCAGGTAGCCGAGGTCGATGGTGATGCCCCGTTCGCGCTCGGCCGGACGGCGGTCGCCCTCCAGGCCGGTGAGGGCCTTCAGGAGGGCGGTCTTGCCATGGTCGATATGGCCTGCGGTACCGACTATCACTCGATCTCTCCCGAGAGCTGCGGCAGCTGGGCGAGGAAGGCCGGCTCGTCGTCGAGCTGGCGCAGGTCGAGCCAGAGGGCGTCGTCGTCGAGGCGGCCGATCACCGGGATGGGCAGGGTGCGCAGGTTTTCTTCCAGTTGGCGCAGGGTGCGACCTCGCAGGCGCTTGGGCTGTTGCGGGCGCAGGCACAGCGCAGCGCTGGGCAGGCGCGCCACGGGCTGGGCGCCGCTGCCGATCATGCCCAGGGCCGGCACCGTGCTCACCTGCCAGAGCGGGCCCAATTGCGCGGCCAGCAGCGGGGCCAGACGCTCGGCCTGGGCGCGGATGTCGGACTGGGCACGACTGAGCAGGCGCAGGGTGGTGAGGCGCTCGGCGAGGCGCTCGGGGTCGCGGTAGAGGCCGAGCACGGCTTCGAGGGCGGCGAGGGTCAGCTTGTCCACGCGCAGGGCGCGCTTGAGGGGGTTCTTCTTGATCCGCCCGACCAGCTCCCTGCTGCCGACGATCAGCCCGGCCTGGGGGCCGCCCAGCAGTTTGTCGCCGCTGAAGGTGACGATATCGGCGCCGTCACGCAGGGCCTCCTGCACGGTGGGTTCCCTGGGCAGGCCCCAGCGGGTGAGGTCCACCAGGGTGCCGCTGCCGAGGTCTTCCAGCAGCGGCAAGCCCCGGGCATGGGCGATGGCCGCCAGCTCCGCCGTGGGCACGCTGGCGGTGAAGCCCTGCACGCTGTAGTTGCTGGTGTGCACGCGCATCAGCAGTCCCGTGCGCGGACCGATGGCGGCTTGGTAATCCCTCGCGTGGGTGCGGTTGGTGGTACCCACTTCCACCAGCTTCACGCCGGCGCGGGCCATGATGTCCGGGATGCGGAAGGCGCCGCCGATCTCGATCAGCTCGCCCCGGGAGATGACCCCTTCCTTGCGCGCGCCCAGGCTGTTCAGCGCCAGCAGCACGGCGGCGGCGTTGTTGTTGACCACGGTGACCGCTTCGGCGCCGGTGAGCTCGCGGACCAACCCGGTGATGAGGTCGTCGCGGTCGCCGCGCTTGCCGCTGGCAAGGTCGAATTCCAGGTTGAGCGGGTAGCGCGCGGCGAGGGTGATGGCGTCGATGGCCTCGATCGGCAGCAAGGCTCGGCCGAGGTTGGTATGCAGCACGGTGCCGGTGAGGTTGAACACGCGGCGCACACGGCTGGAGTGGGCGGCGGCGAGGCGTTCGCCAGCACGGCCGGCGAGTACGGCCTCGGTCAGTTCGGCGGCCGCCAGCTGGCCCTGGCGCGCGGGTTCGCGCAATTCATCGAGTAGGTCGCGCAGGGTCTTGAGCAGGGCCTCGCGACCGAAGCGCTGTTGCAGGGGGGCGCAGGCCGGGCTGCGCAGCAAGCGGTCGACTGAGGGTAAACGAGCGGCCGACATGGGCATTCCTTAGCGCAGAGCGTTCGAGTCCTTGGTTAAGTCTAGGTGCTTATTCCCCGCCAGGAGCCAGCAGCAGGTTGGGCGCGCGACGCAGGTAACCCTCTTCACTGAGACGCAGGTCCAGTTCGAGGCTGGCGAGGTCATCGGCCTGGGCTTCGGCCTCGGCGTCGAACTCCAGGTAGCACTGCTTGAGGTAGCCCTGGCAGTTGGGACAGGTCTCGGCGCGGATCGGAGCCTGCTCGCTCTTCATCCCCTGCCGATCCAGGGACAGGTAGGCCAGGTGCTTGCTCTCCTGGCAGTGGCTGCACTTCAGGCGCACGTAGTGCCATTCGCAGGAGCACAGGGAGCAGGCGAGATAGCGCAGGCCATTGTGCTTGCCGCGATGGCGGACCATGCCGGCCACCGGCGGCGAACCGCAGGCCGGGCAGAGCACCTTGGCATCGTTCTCCGCCACTGCACCGTCCGGAAGCGCCAGCAGCCAGTGGCTGAAGGCGACTTGCAGCCCGGCGCCGATGAAAGGCACCAGGGCCGGGGGCAGCAGGTCGAACTGTCCACTGAGCAGGGCCACACCCCAGGTCTTGCGCTGGCCGGTGTCGGCGGCTTTCAGCGCCTGCACGGCTGCAGCGACGGCAGGATTGGCAGACGTGTCGAAATGCGCGAGCAGCGCATCGAGGGCGGCGAGCCAACCATCGGCGCGCACCAGGGCTTCGAAGGCGATCGGCGGCATGCCGTGCTCGCGGCTGCGGGCCAGGGCTTCGGCGGCCGGGCCGGGCAGTTGCGGAGGGTTGTCGAGCACCTGTTGCTGAGCGTCACAGAGGTCGGCGACCAGCTGCAGGTAGCCAGCCAGCGGATGGCCTTCGGCAAGCCGGCGCAGGCGCAAGGCACGCACCGTGAAAAGGTCGCGACCAGGCAGGTTGAGGAAGGGCGGGATGTTGGCGGCGGCTTCGATCTCGCCGGGTTCGAGTATGCGGCCTGGCACGCAGGGCTCCTTGCGTTGAAGGATGTGTTAACGGGTGTAGGGGCGAATTCATTCGCCAAGGGGAGCGTAGCTGCCCCCGATGGGGTCAGGCAGTCCTACGGACTGCTTGGCGAATGAATTCGCCCCTACAGGTAAAGGTCCGCCCCTTTCTTCCAGTGGGTCATTGGGCTTAGCGCTTGCCCTCCCCTTTGCTCACTTCCTTGTACCAGGCGCCATGGTGCTTGCGCGCCCAGGCCTTGCTGACCCAGCCGTGAAGCATGGCGCTGCCGGAGCCCCTGACCCAGATGCCGGCGTAGATGTGGACGATGATGCTGAGAATCAGCACCCAGGCGGCGAAGGCGTGCAGCAGGGAGGCGAGGCGGATGAGTTCGATGCCGAACAGGTGGCTGAAGTACTGCCGCCAGATCACCACGCCGGTGGCCAGCAGCACCAGCATGCACAGCAGCAGGACCCAGAACAGCAGCTTTTGCCCGGCGTTGTAGCGGCCCACTTCCGGCAGCTTGTCCTCGCGGTTGTTCACCACGTCCTTCCACTGCTTCAGCCATTGGCTGTCGGTCTTCTCCCAGCGGTTGTGCTGGGCGAAGCGCATGGCCAGCCAGATGAAGAAGAGGAACATGGCGACGCCGAGGAAGGGATGCAGGATGCGCGTCCAGGGGCCGCCGCCGAAGAAGCTGCTCAGCCAGAACAGGGCCGGGTGGAACAGCGCCAGGCCGGAAAGCCCCGCCAGGATGAAGAGGATGGCCACCGCCCAGTGGTTGCTGCGCTCGGAAGGGGTGTAGCGTTCGATGTCTTTGTTCATGTCCAGCTCCTGGTCGGGGCGAGGTTCCCTCTCCCCGGCCCTCTCCCTCAAGGGAGAGGGGGTGGTCTTGTACCGCAATCAGCTCGGCGACTTCGGGTCGAATTTCGGCACCTTCGAATCGCCCTTGGGCGGTTCATCCTCTTCCACCTTGTTCGGGCCGACCCGCACGTAGTGGAAGAAGCCGAACAGCGCCACCACGCCCATGGCCAGAAGGCCCAGCGGCTTGGTCACGCCCTTCCACAGGCTGACCATGGGGCTGATGGCCGGATCGTCCGGCAGGCCGGCGTAGAGCGAGGGCTTGTCGGCGTGGTGCAGCACGTACATGACGTGGGTCCCGCCAACGCCCGGTGGGTCGTAGAGACCGGCATGCTCGAAACCACGGGACTTGAGGTCGACGATCCGCTCGGCGGCGTGCTCCTTCATGTCTTCCTTGGTGCCGAAGACAATGGCGCCGGTGGGGCAGGTCTTCACGCAGGCCGGCTCGAGTCCCACCGAAACCCGGTCCGAGCAGAGGGTGCACTTGTAGGCCTTGTGGTCCTTCTGCGAGATGCGCGGGATATTGAAGGGGCAACCGGTGATGCAGTAGCCGCAGCCGATGCACTTGTCCTGGTTGAAGTCGACGATGCCGTTGGCATATTTCACGATGGCGCCGGGGCTCGGGCAGGCCGCCAGGCAGCCCGGATCGTCGCAGTGCATGCAGCCGTCCTTGCGGATCAGCCATTCCAGCTTGCCCGGCTCCGGTTCGTACTCGGTGAAGCGCATGAGGGTCCAGGAGTCGGCCGTGAGGTCCGCCGGGTTGTCGTAGGTGCCGCGGTTCTGGCCGACCTCGTCACGCAGGTCGTTCCACTCCGAGCAGGCCACCTGGCAGGCCTTGCAGCCGATGCACTTGGACACGTCGATGAGCTTCGCCACCTCATCCATCTCGCGCACCGAGGGGAAGGGTGTCGTCGTGGCCGAGCGGGCGATGATGTCTTGTGATGCCATGGCTCAGCTCCTCATGCCTTTTCCACCTTGACCAGGAACGACTTGAACTCCGGTGTCTGCGTGTTGCCATCGCCGACGAAGGGGGTAAGCGTGTTGGTCAGGTAGCCGTTGCGGGCCACGCCGGAGAAGCCCCAGTGCAGCGGGATGCCGATCTGGTGCACGGTCTTGCCGTCCACGGTCAGCGGTCGCAGGCGCTTGGTCACCAGCGCCACGGCCTTGATGAAGCCGCGGTTGGAGGTGACCTTGACCCGTTCGCCGGCAGCGATGCCCAGTTCCTTGGCCAGGACCTCGCTGATCTCGACGAACTGCTCGGGCTGGGTGATCGCCGCCAGCCGGCAGTGCTTGGTCCAGAAGTGGAAGTGCTCGGTCAACCGGTAGGTGGTGGCCGCGATGGGGAAGTCCTCCGCCTTGCCGAACGCTTCCAGGTCGCCCTTGAACACCCGTGCCGCAGGGTTGCTGGTGACCTTCGGGCTCTCCGGATGCAGCGGGTTGCGCCCGATGGGGGTCTCGAAGGGCTCGTAGTGCTCGGGGAAGGGGCCTTCGGCCATCTTGTCGAGGGCGAAGAAACGCGCCACGCCCTCGGGGTTCATGATGAAGGGGCTGAGGCCCGCTTCGGGTGCCGAGTCGACCTTGTAGTCGGGCACGTCGGTGCCGGCCCAGGCCTTTCCATTCCACCACAGCAGGCGTTTCTTCTCCGGGTCCCAGGGCTTGCCCGAGGGGTCGGCCGAGGCGCGGTTGTAGAGGATGCGCCGGTTCGCCGGCCAGGCCCATGCCCAGCCAAGGGTCTGGCCCATGCCATAGGGATCGGAGTTGTCGCGACGGGCCATCTGGTTGCCGGCGGCGGTCCAGGAGCCGGCGAAGATCCAGCAGCCGCTGGCGGTACTGCCGTCGTCACGCAGCACGCCGAAGCCGGGAATCTGCTCGCCGGCCTTGACCAGTACCGCACCGGTGGCCGGGTCGGTGAGGTCCGCCAGGGCCTTGCCGTTGAACTCGCGGGCCAGCTCGTCGGGGCCAGGTTCATGGGGACGCAGGTAGCTCCAGTCCAGGCCCAGGATCGGGTCCGGGAAGGCACCGCCCTCCTTCGCGTAGAGATTGCGCAGGCGATGGAACAGGCCACCCATGATGGCGATGTCGGTACGCGCCTGGCCTGGCGGTTCGGCGCCCTTCCAGTGCCACTGCAGCACCCGCCCGCTGTTGACCAGGGAGCCGTCCTCCTCGGCGAAGCAGGTGGTGGGCAGGCGGAACACCGTGGTCTGGATGCTGGCGGTATCGACGTCGTTGTACTCGCCGGCGTTGCGCCAGAACTCCGAGGTGTCGGTGGCCAGCGGGTCCATGATCACCAGGAACTTCAGCTTGGCCAGGCTTGCGCTGACCTTGGCCTTGTTGGGGAAGGAGCCGATGGGGTTGAAGCCCTGGCAGAAGTAACCGTTGACCTTGCCCTCGTACATCATGTCGAAGACCTTGAGCACGTCATAGCCGGAGTTATCCAGCTTCGGCAGCCAGTCGTAGCACCAGTTGTTCTCCGCGGTGGCGGACTTGCCGAACCAGGACTTCATCAGGCTGACGTGGAACTTGCCGTAGTTCTGCCAGTAGGACATCTGCCCCGGCCGCACCGGTTTGCTCGCCCGCTTGTCGATGTAGGCGGCGTAATCCTGCTCGGCGTCCGCCGGCAGGGTCAGGTAGCCCGGCAGCAGGTTGGAGAGCAGCCCCAGGTCGGTCAGGCCCTGGATGTTGGAGTGGCCACGCAGGGCGTTCATACCACCACCGGGCATGCCGATGTTGCCCAGCAGCAGTTGCACCATCGCGCCGGTGCGGATCATCTGCGAGCCCACCGAGTGCTGGGTCCAGCCCAGGGCATACATGATGGTCATGACCTTGTCGGGAGCGGAGGTCCCGGCGGCCAGGCTCCAGACCTGCTCGAGCAGTTCCTTGGGCGTGCCGCAGATGCTGCTGACCAGATCCGTCGTGTAGCGGCTGTAGTGCTGCTTCATCAGCTGGAACACGCAGCGCGGGTCCTGCATGGTCGGGTCGGACAGCACGTAGCCGTCCTCGCCCTTGGCATAGCTCCAGGTGGACTTGTCGGGGTAGGCGCGCTTGGCTTCGTCGTAGCCGCTGAACAGGCCGTCCTTGAAGCTGTAGCCTTCATTCACGATGAAGGGCGCGTCGGTGTAGTTGCGCACGTACTCATGCTGGATCTTGTCGTGGCTGATCAGGTAGTTGATCAGCCCGCCGAGGAAGGCGATGTCGGTGCCGGTACGGATCGGCGCGTAGTAGTCCGCCACTGCGGCCGAACGGGTGAAGCGCGGATCGACCACGATCAGCCGGGCCTTGTTGTGGGCCTTGGCTTCGGTGACCCACTTGAAGCCGCAGGGGTGCGCTTCGGCAGCGTTGCCGCCCATGATCAGCACCAGGTCGGCATTCTTGATGTCGACCCAGTGGTTGGTCATGGCGCCACGGCCAAACGTCGGGGCAAGACCTGCCACCGTCGGGCCATGTCAGACACGTGCCTGGTTATCGAACCCCAGCATGCCAAGGGAGCGCACCACCTTGTGGGTGATGTAGCCGGCCTCGTTGGACGATGCCGACGCCGCGAGGAAGCCGGTGCTGAGCCAGCGGTTGACCGTCTGGCCCTGGGCGTTCTTCGCGATGAAGTTGGCATCGCGGTCGGCCTTCATCAGCTTGGCGATGCGGTCGAGGGCGTCATCCCACTCGATGCGTTTCCACTCGTTGGAACCGGGCTCGCGCACCTCGGGGTACTTGAGGCGGTTGGGGCTATGGACGAAGTCCAGCAGGCCCGCGCCTTTCGGGCAGAGGGTCCCGCGGTTGACCGGGTGGTCGGCGTCGCCCTCGATGTGAATGATGTTCTGCGCGACGTTCTTCGCCGCATCGCCCTGGCTGTACATGATCAGGCCGCAGCCGACCGAGCAGTAGGGACAGGTATTGCGCGTCTCGTTGGTGCGCGCCAGCTTGAAGTGCCGGACCTGGTCGGCGAAGGCTTCCGGGGGTGCCACCCCCAGAGCCGCCAGGCTTGACCCTCCAAGGCCCACGGCACAGACCTTGAAGAATTGTCGACGGTTCATGTCCATCGTGCTTTCCCACCTCATCAGGCAGACCCGACCCGGTACATTGCCGGGCACATATCCCTTAAAAGGTTAGCCAGCTTCGGGGGTAATGCCAGAAGGGGCCGGCAAAGGCAGTTCCCTGTGGGATTTTTCCTGCTGGGGCGACTTCAACTGCAGGTTTGCCCGCCGGCCTGCAGGCGGGCAACCGTTCAGCCCGCGTCGAATGAATTGGGCTACAGGTGTCTGAGCCATATCACACAACGAAATTCCCCCAATCCTCGAGGACGCTTCGTCAGGTGATCCAGCGGCAACGACAATGTCGTCGCGCTCTGAAGCAGGATCTGCCCATGGCGAAGGACGTCCGCAACAGCATCGGCTAGTGGCTCTGCTCAACCAGCGTTGGCGCGGCAGCCGCCCCGATCGCTGGGAGGGTGCCCTGCTCCGCTGGACTCAGCAGCGGCAGGGCAATGCGGAAGCAAGCGCCTTGCGCGCCATTTTCGGCGGCGAGGCGCCCCCCCATCTGCTGCACGATGGCATAGCTGACCGACAGCCCCAGCCCCGTGCCCTTGCCTACCGGCTTGGTGGTGAAGAAGGGCTCGAAGATCTTCTCCAGAAGGCGCGGATCTATGCCGCCGCCGTTGTCCTCTACCCGTAATTCCACCCCTGCTCCGCCGGTTTCGAGACAGAGGTTGATAATCGGCATGAAGTCCGGCTCGGCTTCCTTCTTGCCCAGCAGGGCGTCACGGGCATTTACCATCAGGTTGATCAGGACCTGCTCCAGCTGGTCGGCGAAACCGCGCACGGCGAAGGCCTGCCCTCCCAGGGCCAGGCGCACGTCGATGCCCTTGCCACGCAGGCCGTCGGCCAGCAGCGAGAGCGCGCCCTCCACCGCCTGGCGTGGATCGAACACCTGCTGCTCCACCTCCGAACGCCGGCCGAACACGCGCATGTGGTCGACGATGCGAGCGGCCCGCTGCACCTGCGCCTCGATGCGCAGCAGCTTGTCGCGCAGATAGTCCACCTGCACCTCGTCGCCGGCCAGGCGTTTGAGTACGTTGGCCACGGCCATGCGCATCACGTTCAGTGGCTGGTTCATTTCATGGGCCAGGCCTGTGGCCATCTCGCCCAGGGTGGCCATCTTGGCGCCCTGGTACAGCTGCTGCTGGGCCTTGCGCACCTCGGTGTTGTCGCGCCCCACCGCCTGCACTTCCAGCAGCCGACCGTGCTCGTCGAACACGCCACGGTCAGCCCAGATCCACCAGGCGTGCTCACGGCCCGGTAACTGCAGGCAGATTTCCGCGGTGCTCACCGGCTGCTCCGGAGTCAGGCCGATCAAACGCTCATGGAAGGCCTGACGCTGCTCGTCGGAAAGCCAGGCGCCGAGGTTGGCACCTTCCAGCGCCTGGGGCGGGCATTCCAGGTAATCCGCCAACGGCCGGTTGGCGAAGCGCAGCACCAGGTCCGGGGTGTAGCGGCAGATCATCGCCGGCGAATCTTCCACCAGGATGCGGTAGCGCTCTTCGCTTTCGCGTACCCGTTCGGCGGCGCGGGTGGCTTCGCTGACGTCCAGCCAGAGCCCCACCGCCTCCTGGGGCTGGCCCAGTTCATTGCGCAGCAGGCGCACCTCATCCAGCAGCCAGTGGTATTGCCCCCCACTGTCGCGCAGGCGGTAGCGACAGCTGGCCTGGCCCTCGCGCAGCAGCGTGCGGGTGCGGCCGAAGAACAGGTCGTGATCCTCGGGATGGACCCGTTCGGCCAGGCCACCCTGCTGCAACTCCGCCAGAGACCAGCCGAGCATCGGCCCCAGGCTCTCGCTGCAGAATTCCGGCAACAGGGCGCCATCCTCGTAGCGCAGCACGTAGATCACCGCCGGGGCACTGGCGATGAGGTTGCGCAGGCGGGCGTGGGCCGCCGCCGCGCTGGCCTCCTGCGCCTTGATGTCGCTGATGTCGAGCAGGAAGCCGAGCACCCGGGGCTGCGCCGCAGTGCCCTGCACCTGGGTCTGCACGCGATACCAGGGCGATTCCCCGAGCGTGCCGGGAATGCACAGGCGCAGGCACTGGGTGAAGCCCTGGCCGTTCAGCTCGGCGGCGCGCAGGCGCGCGCGGAACTCATCGCGATCGGCCGGGTGCACTGCCGCCAGCCAGTCCTCCAGCGGCAGCCGGCCCTGCTCGCCGACCCGCCAGGCCTGCGCCAGCCCGGGGGCCAGCAGGACCTCCCGCGATACCGGCAGGTATTCCCACCAGCCCGCGCCCAACAGCCCCTGCAAGGCGTCCAGGCGGCCGCCCTCGTGACGCTGGCTCTGCTCCCGCAGGCGAGCCAGCAGGGCACCGGCGAGCTGGGCACAGATCTGCAGCCACTCCGCATCGCCCGGGCCGGCACGGTGGTCAGGCTCGTAAGGCGCGCAGCACAGCCAGGCGGCCACGCCGCCGGCCTCCAGGTAAGGCACCAGGAAGGCCGGGCCGTCACCCAGCAGGGCGAACAGCCGCGGGTGCTGCGACAGTTGCGACCAGCTCCAGCGCTGCGGTACTCGTCCTTGCAGCGCCGCCAGTTCCTGGCCGAGGCGCTGGCCCTCCTGCCAGAGACCGGGGCCCCCCTGGTCACGGCGATGGGCATACACCTGCCAACCCTGCCCGCCGGGCATGCACAGCGCCAGGGCCATGCAGGGTACCCGCCAGTGCAGGGCCAGCCCCTCCAACTGCTCCCGGACCACCTGGGGCAGCATGGCCGGGCTGGCGAAGCGCAGCCGTTCGGCCATCTGCCCGGCGTTCAGCAGGGCCTGTCGGCGCTGATCGGCAAGCTCCTCCCGGCGGACCAGGTCGCCGATATCCAGCGCCTGCAGCAACCAGCCATCATCGGTGGCGGACAGCCAGCCGCGGGTGTGCAGCAGGTGGCCGTCCTTGCCGATGAAATCCAGGTCCAGGCAGTCCCCGGGCCACTGTCCCGGCGGCCCCTGCAACAGGGCCGCGCAGTTGGCACTGAGGAAACCGGAAAGGGGCTGCGCCTGGCCATTGGCCGAACGCCCCAGGCGCATGCCGAGGGCACCGGCCACCCCCAGCACCCGGCCCTGCGGGTCCAGGGCCAGCAACAGGCTGGACGGAGTATTGCGGGCGGCCTGGAGCAAGGCCTGGCTCGACGGCCCCGGCGTTTCGGCGACGCTGCCAATGCCCAGCCTCACGGTCACTGGACCTGGAGGCTGGACTGGGCCGCCAGCTCGTCGGGCAATTGCGGCACCCGGCCGATGCCGGGCAGCGTCAGGAAGGGCACCACCGGCTTGGTCTTGTACGGGTAGGCGATGCGCACGGTGAGCACGCCACCGGCCAGGGTGACGGCGGGTGCCGGCAGGTTGGCGCGCACACCTGCCGGCAACCAGGCGAGCTTCTGGTCGATGGCGGCATCTGCCTCGATGGTGGCCAGCGCCAGGAAGTTCGGCGCCTCCGGGTTGACCGCCACGGCGCGACGCACCGCCTCGGCCGAGGCCTCGTTGAAGGACTGCAGCATCAGCAACGGCAGGCAGTAACTGACCCCGCCGTAGAAGATGGCGAAGAAAAGCATGAAGACCAGGGAGAACTCGATGGCAGCGGCACCTTTCTGCTGCCTGGCAAAACGCGGCGAAGCCCCTTTTCCCATGGAAACCTTCCTGACTGGTGGCCGCACTGCGGCAGAAATGCTCAGTTGCTTTCTGAATACTCGGCTACACAGATAGCAGCATAGAAGGCACTTTTCGGAGGCACCGGATATTTCATGTCAGCCTTGCCCCTGCTCGCCTGGACCGCCCTCTGCGCCCTGCAGGACCTGCAGCAGCGGCGCATTGCCAACTGGCTCAGCCTGGGGGGCGCCGCGGCCGCCCTGCTCTACCTGGTGCTGCGCGGCGAAACCCTGCTCGGCGCCTCCACGGCCGCTGGCCTGGGCGCTGCCGGCCTGGCCCTGCTGCTGACCCTGCCCGGCTACTGGCTGGGCAAGCTGGGCGCCGGCGACGTGAAGCTGCTACTGGGCATCGCCCTCGGCAGTCACCCGCCCTTCGTGCTCCATTGCCTGGCCGGCGCCGGCCTTGCCTACCTGGCCTGGGCCATCCTGGCGCGACCGCTCTGGCCGGTCCTCCCCGCACGCCTCAAGGCTGCCCTGCACCAGCTGGCGCCCGAGCGGGTACGCCGCTATCCCTTCGCTCCCTTCCTCTTCGTCGGTTCCTTGGCGGCACTTTTTTTGACTAACCGACTGGCAGTGATATGAAAGTGCTATATCTTTCGTTAGCAGTGCACGCCTGTACCAATTCCGTGATGCCGGGGCGGGCACCGACCGCCTGGAATCAAACGTATTGGAAGGCCGGATATGGACTCACAAGCTTGCACCCTGCTTATCGTCGACGACGACGAAGCCATTGTCGTCGAACTCCAGGAATTCCTGGAAAGTTGCGGCTACCACTGCGTCGGCTGTACCTCCGGCCTGGAGGCCATCCGGCGTTTCCAGGAGGACGCCGGCATCGGCGTCGTGCTCTGCGACCTGCACATGCCGGAACTGGACGGCATCTCCCTGGTCCAGCGACTGGAACAGCTGAGCGCCTTCACCCGTGCCTTCGAGGCCATCATCTTCACCGGCCAGGCCGAACCGCAGGACGTGATCGAGGCCATGCGCGTCGGGGTCGCCGACTACTACCAGAAGCCCATCGACCCGGAGCAGGTGCTGCGTGCGGTCCGGCGCCTGGAAGAGCGCCTGTACCAGCGCCGCCAGGACAACCTGGAACTGGCCCAGCTCAATAGCAAGCTGCGTACCCTGGCCGAATCCATCGACGAGCTCTACAAGGACATCAACAAGCGCCGCCGCATTCCCCTCGACCACTCCCCGGCCGTGGCGGCCAGTTCGGAGATTGCCGTGCAACCGCCCTTCGACCGGCTCTCGCCGCGGCAGCTGGATGTCGCCCGGCTGGTGGGCAAGGGCATGACCAACTACCAGACCGCCTGCGAACTGGGCCTGACCGAAAACACCGTGAAGCTCTACGTGTCGCAGATCCTGCGCCTGACCCACATGCACAACCGCACCCAGCTGGCCCTGGCCATGGCCCCGCCCAGCCGGCTATCCCATGAGGTGGCGCACTGAGCATCGTGGCAGGCCAGCCCTGTGGCCCGTCCCTGCGGGACTCGCCGCTCAGAGCATCAGCCTGGGCGACGATGCATCCAGGTCCATCAGGCGTACATCGGCATAGCCCAGATCGATGCCGAGCAATTTGAGGACCGGCTCCAGCACCTCCTGCCCCAGCAGGGAGATCAACGGAATCAGGGCCGGCTTCAGGGCGCCCAGCGTGGGGCCGAGAAGCGAACACAAGGCGCAGTTGTTCAACAGGCTGACGTTCAAGCTGTTGCCCAGCGTTGACAGCCCCTGGTCAAGCGACCCCGCCGACGGTGAGGAGACCCGTCGTTGCTGGGGGAGCGGCTGACCTGGCGTCACGGAAAAATCCACTGCGGTCTGCTGGCCGGGCGCGATGCTTGCGGCCCCCGAGATGGAGACCAGGTTGCTGGATGAAATCGGAGGCAGGATCTTGACTCCGATGGGCTGCGGGGTCGGACTCGCGGCCTCGATATCGTCGTACCGCCCAAGCCCCAGGCTGGCGATTCCCGGTTGGGCGAGAATGGACACCTGGCGATCGCCGGGCAGGATGCTGCCACAGTCGATGCCTTGCAGCGCTGCCCAGCCTTGCGCCACTTCCAGATGCAGGGCGAGGTCCACCTCAGCCAGCAAGACAGTGACCTTGCCCCCGACCTCCAGCCGCACCTGTGCGGTGCTCACCTGGGTCCGCCAGTCGCCGTTGGCGTCGCGGCCCGGGAGGCCGATGGCGATCTGCGGCGGCTCGATCACATGGAGCTTGAGGCCGAGGTCGCTGAGGCCGCCCAGGCTCAGCCCCAGATCCACATCCACCGCATGGGACTTGTTGGCGAGAAAGGCCAGCGCGGTCACCAGGTCGAGGGCGCTGAGGTCGGTGCTCAGGGCCTGCTGGCCGCCGCCGGCGGGTGTCTCCACCTGGAGGATGTCGGCCAGTTCGACCTGGGTCGCGCCGACCGCGACATCGGCCAGGCTGTCGAGGCCGTTGCGCACCCCCACCGCCAGGGTCTCGCGGGCATTGGCGGCGCCGGCCGTGGCGTCCAGCAGCTGGTCGACCGTCAGCCGGGCATCCAGCAATGCCTGCACATTGCCGGCGGACAGGTCCAGCTGTGCGGCGGGCGGCAGGTTCTGGTTGAGTTGCAGCAGATTGAGCCGGGCATTGGCCAACCCCTGGTAGGAGGCGGCATCCAGGTCGAGGCTGGTGCCCAGCAGGCCGCCGAGCACGGCGTTGAGTACCGCCGATTGCTGGGTGTCGATGGAGGCCAGGCCGCTGCCCAGGGAAAAACCGGCCAGGGCAGGACGCTGGGCCACGGCCACTGCCTGGAGGGTCAGGCGCTGCCCCCAGAGCCCGCCCAGCACCAGGCTGGCGGGCACCTGCCGGGTGGCCTGCACCCGCACCGCCTCGGGGCGGCTGGCGGAGGCCTGGAACAGCCGGCGCTCCCCTGCCCCGTCCAGTTCCACATAACCCAGATCGACGCTGTTACCGGCGGCGCCCAAGTCGCCACCATAGCCGTGTCGAACGGCGCTCGCCTGGGCCAGGGCACGGACCTCGGCCGGCACCTGGGTCCCGCACAGGCCGGAACTGGCGGCGCTCTCCATGGCCGCCATGTCGGCGACCCGCTGCAGCTTGCGCTTCTCGAAGTAGAGGCGCCCGGCATCCACCGTCAGCGCCAGCATCATCAGGGAGAACAGCAGCACCAGGGTGGCCATCAGGCCTATGGCGCCACGTTGGCGGCGAAGGTCGCGCATGGGGCGTCACTCGCTGGCGGAATCACCGCTTTCGGGGATCATGGCATTGCCGTAATAGCGCTCGGGAATGCGGTACTTGAAGCTGTCCAGCCAACGCTGGCCGGCCAGTTCGCGTTCGAGCGGAGTGGCCGTCTGCACCTGGCGCGAGGCCTGGCCGCCCTCGCGCTGGGTGGCCAGCCACTGTTCGCTGAGCCGCTGGCGTTCGTGGCGGGCATGGCGGGCGTCTTCCGCCGCCGGCAGGCTGCAGCAGCACCCCAGCATCAGGATGGCGATCCAGGTTTTCATTGCCCCACCTCCTCGCCCGTCCCGGGCCCGGCCTTGCGCACGCCCGCCAGCAACGGGCCGTCGACCTCGGGCTGGCGCGTCGCCAGCGGCGCCCCCGGCCCCTGGCGCTTCATCTCCCGTGCGCGGCCCTCGGCCTGGCGCACCGCATCGGCCGGCAAGCGCAACCGCGAAACCAGGTCGGCGGCTTGCTGGTAGCGCTCCTCATAGAAGAGCAGCGATAACAGGTTGAGCGCGGGCAGGGCATCGCCCTGTCCCAGTTCCAGGGCGGTGAGGAATTCGAAGCGTGCATCCTCGGTGCGGCCTTCGCGCAGGAACACCAGGCCGAGGTCGTTGCGCACCTTGGCATCGGTGGGGGCCAGGCGCAGGGCTTCGCGCAGCTGCGCCAGGGCTTCGGGCTGGTCGCCCCGGGCCGCGGCCAGCTGGCCCAGTCCGTGGTGGCCCTCGGCGGTCAGACAGGTGCCCAGCAGGCTGCGATAAAGCGGCCCGGCCTCGGTGCGATCCAGGCTGCGGTAGATGCGCGCCTGGCGCAGGCGTACCTCCGGCAGGTTCGCCGGCAACGCCTGGAGGTGCGCCAGCGCGGCATGCAAACGCCCCTCGGCGACCATGTCGTTGGCCAGGTTCAGCGCCAGCTCCTGGTCCTGGCTCGGCTGGCCGCAGCCCCCCTGCACCAGCCAACCCACCTGGACCGGGGCGCTGGCACAGCCCCCCAGCAGTCCCAACGCGAAGAGCATCAGCAACCTTTTCATTCCATTCCCCCCATCGCCCGGCTGATCGCCATCATTCCCGGCCCGCCCAGCACCAGCAGCAGGGCGGGGAACAGCAGCGTCATCATCACCACCGCCATCTTCGCGGAGAGCTTGGAGATGTACTCCTGCATCCGCGTCAGGCGGCGGTCGTCCAGCAGCCGCTTGAGCGCCAGCAGCGACGCCATGGCCCCGCCACCCTGGCGCAGCAGCTGCTCCAGGATGGTGAAGCTGTCAGTCAGTTCGTCCACCGCAAGCAGACGCGCCAGCTTGCCCAGTTCCCCACCGAGCTCCAGCCCCGAATCCACCCGTTGCAACAGCACGCGCAACTCGGCGGTGAGTACCGGCATCAGGTTGCGGCCATCCTGGCTGAGCACCCGCAGGGCCTGCTCCACGGTGAGGCCGGCTTCGAACAGGATGCGCACCATGGGAATGAACACCGAGAGTTCCTGCTGCAGGGCGTGCTGGCGGCGCAGGGCGACCATGGCCAGCACCCGCTTGGGCAGCAGCAGGCCGCCACAGATGGCGAAGAAGGGCGCCAGCCAGGGATGCGCCGGCGGCTTGGCCAGCAGTGACTCGCCGAGCAGGACCAGGCCCAGCAGCAGGATGGGCGCGCCCAACTGGCAGGCGAGGAACAGGGTGCGACGGCTGGCACGGCGCCAGCCGATGCGGTTGAGCAGCACTTGGGTCTCACCATCCAGGTCCAGGTAGCGGCGCGCCAGGCGGCTGCTGCCGAGAATCCTCGCCAGCCCCAGCCAGCGCTCATCGGCCATCTGCCCGGCGGGGTCCTGGCCCAGCAGCCGCTGGTTGACCCGCAGCCGGCGCTTGCGCTCGCCCAGCAGCCTGGCCACCAGCAACAGGGCGGCCAGGCCGAGCAGGACAGCGAACAGGATCAGCGCCATCTCACACGCTCCTCAGCATGCGCCAGAGAATGAAGCAGCCCAGGATCTGCATGGCGAAGGCCGCCAGCAACATGCGCTGGCCACTGGGGTCCACCCACAGGCTCATCAGATAGTCCGGATTGACCGACAGGATGTAGCCCGCCACCGATACCGGCAGCAGCGCCAGCACCAGGGCGGTGAAGCGCGTCTCGCCGGTCATCGCACGCAGCTGCCGGGCGATCTGCTCGCGCTCGTGGATGACCTTGATCAGGCTGCCCAGCAGCTCGGTGGCGCTGCCGCCAAAGCGGTGGTTGACCCGCACGCCGAGGGCCAGGATGCGCAGTTCCTCCTGCTCGAAGAGGTCGGCCACGTCCTGCAGCGCATCGGGCAGGCCAACCCCTAGCTGCACGTTGCGCGTCACCCGCGACAACGCAGTACGCAAGGGGTCGGGGGAAGCCTCGATGGCGCGTACCACCGCATCGCCCAGGGTGCGCCCGGCATGCAGGCTGCGCACCACCTGGTCGAGCAACTGCGGCAGTTGTTCCACCAGGCGCCGCACCCGGCGCCGATAGCGCCAGAGCAGCCAGGCACGCAGCCCCAGTGGCGGCAGCAGGGCCATCGCCAGGGCAAGCTTCCAGCCACCGGCCAGGGCCCCCAGCAGCGGGGCCGCCAGCCAGCCGGAAATGAGCAGCCCGAACCGTTCTCGGGGCAGGTCCAGGCCGGCGCGCAGGAACGCGCGCTCCAGCCGGCTGGCAGGGCCGGCGGCCGGCGCTGGCGCCGCGAGATCCTGGCCCAGGCGCTTGAGCACACGTTCCTCGCCCGACTGGCGCCAACCCTTCAACAGCAGCACCAGTCCCAGGCCCAGCAAAAGGCTGCAGAGCAGGCCGAGCAGCAACGCCGCCTTCATCGCGTCGCTCCCGCGAGCTGGCGCAGCTTCTCCCCGGCCGGGTTGACCGCCTCGCCGATGAAGCGTCCGCTGGCGCGGTCCAGGCGGAACAGGCAGTTGGTGACGTAGACGTCATCGCGCACCCCGACCACTTCCACCACCTCGCTCACGCAGCGTCGGCCATTGGGCAGGCGGGTGAGCTGGATCACCAGGTCGAGGGCGGCGCAGATCATCTGCCGCAGGGTGCGCTCGGCCACCTGGCGGCCGGTCAGGCCCACCAGGGTTTCCAGGCGCAGCAGGGAATCCTGTGCGGAGTTGGCGTGCACCGTGCTCATGGAGCCGTCGTGGCCGGTGTTCATCGCCTGCAGCACGTCGAGCACCTCGACGCCGCGGATCTCGCCGAGGATGATGCGGTCCGGGCGCATGCGCAGGGCGTTGCGGATCAGGTCGCTGGCAGCCACCTCGCCACGCCCCTCGGCATTCGGCGGGCGGGTTTCCAGGCGTACCACGTGCGGGTGATTGAGCTGCAGTTCGGCGGTGTCTTCGATGGTGACCAGGCGCTCGTGGCTGTCTATCAGAAGGCTCATGACATTGAGCATGGTGGTCTTGCCGGTGCCGGTGCCGCCGCTGACCAGGATATTGCAACGCTCCCCCACCGCGCGGCGGATGAACTGCAGCATGGCTTCGTCCAGGGACTGGTAGGCCAGCAGGTCGGAACTCTGCAGCAGGTCCTTGCGGAACTTGCGCACCGAGATGCAGGGGCCGTCCAGGGCGATGGGCGGGATGATGGCGTTGACCCGGCTGCCGTCCGGCATGCGCGCGTCGACCATGGGGCTGGACTCGTCCAGGCGCCGGCCCAGCGGCGCGAGGATGCGCTGGATCACGCGCAGCACGTGGTGGTCGTCGATGAAGCGCAGGTCGCTCTGGTGCAGCACGCCCTCGCGCTCGATGAAGATTCTCCCGGGGCCGTTGACCAGGATCTCGGTCACGCCGGGGTCGCGCAGCAGCACCTCCAGGGGGCCGAAGCCGGTGAGCTCGTCCACCAGTTCCTCGGCCAGGCGTTCCATTTCATAGCGCGACACCGCCAGGTGATGGCGGCCGACGAACTCCACCACCTTGTCGATGACGTACTGGGACACCGCGCCGCGCACCCCTTCGAGGATGTTCACGCCGTCGTCCTCTATGGCGTCGATGATGTAGCGGTGCAGCACCAGTTTCAGGCCCTGGGGGTCGTTGTGGCCCAACTGGGTGTAGCGAGCGGCGCCACCGAACAGGCTCTCTGCGCTCATGGCCGGCCGCTCCACAGGCGCTGCCAGGGCCGGATCCCGGACTGCTCGACGCCGGCCAACTGCTCGCCGAGCCGGCGCAGGCGCTGGCAGAGGCGCTCACGCGGGCCCAGCTCGAAGAGGCTGCGGCCCTGGTTCTTGGAGTTCAGCCGCAGCTCGGGGCTGTGGGGCAGGGTTTCCGCCACCGGCAGGCTGAAGGAGCGGGCCAGCACCTCGACATCCGGCGCCACGCCGCGCAAATGGCGGTCCACCAGCAGCCGGGCATGCTCCAGCTTGAGCCCGGCCTCGCGCCAGCGGTCCAGCAGCTCGAGGTTGCGGCGGCAATCCGGGACGCTCTGGTCGGTGCACCAGAGCAGTTGGTCGGCATTGCCGACAAGGATGCGCAGGGCCTCGCTGTCAGGCTGGCCAGCGAGGTTCACCACTATATGCTGGAAGTGCTGGCGCAAGGCGCCGAGCAGAAGGTAGAGCTCGGCGGCGTTGGCCCGGTCCAGGGTGTCGCCGCCGGCCTCCTGTACCAGCAGGCGTAGCCCGTCGGGGTGGCTGCCGAAGGCGCTGTCGATCAGCGCGGCATCCAGCCGCCGCAGGTTGCGCAGGGCGTCGGCGAAGTGGAAGGAAGCCTCCAGGCCGAGCAGCGCCAGGCTGTCGCCCTGGGGCTGGCCGAGATCCAGCAGCAGGGTGCGCTGGCCGCACTGCTGGATGGCCAGCGCCAGGTGGGCGGCCAGCAGCGCCGCGTCGGCGTCCTGCTGGCGGCTGAACAGGGCGGTGAGGCGCCCGGCGTTCTGGTTCGGCATCACGCTCGGCAGGCGTTGCACCAGGCGACGTACCAGACCGGCCACCTCGCTGGTGCGCGCACCGTAGGCGATGAAGTCGCGGGCGCCGGCGCGCATGGCATTGAGGACCAACTGGTTGTCCAGGCCATCGCCCATGGCCACCACCGCCAGCATCGGCCGCGCGGCCAGGGCACCTTCGATGAGTGAGGTCTGCGCCACCAGATTGTCGCGGTCCAGGCCGACGAACAGCAGGCTGGCACCGGACACTTCGATCAGCCCGAGCAACTCGTCGAGGGCGCCGCGTCCGGCGCTGAGCACTTGGCCAAGAGGTGTCAGCGCGCCCTGCAGCCATTCCAGGTCGGCGCTGTTGCGGGTGAAGGCGAGGAATGTCTGGCTCATGGCAACCTCACTCGGAGAGGCCGGCGCGGCGGTCGAAGTCGCCGCGCTCGTTCAGGTAGAAGTCGAAGAAGCCCGGGTCGTAGCGACGCAGGGCCTCGCCGGGCAGGTCGGGTAGCCGGGCGTCCACGGCCAGGGGCTGGACCAGGTGCGGGGTGACGATCATCAGCAGCTCGCGGTCCTCGCGGTCGATCTGCGAGGAGCGGAACAGCGCACCGATGATGGGCAGGTCACCGAGGCCGGGGAACTTGTCGATATTGGCGACGTTCTGCGTACTGATCAGCCCGCTGATGACAAAGCTCTCGCCATCGGCCAGGGAAACACTGGTGTCGGTACGCCGCACCTTGAGCGCCGGCACGCGGGTACCGGCGATGCTGACCCCGGAGCTGAAGTCCAGCTCGCTGACCTCCGGCGCCACCTTCAGGGAGATGCGCTGGCGCCCGACCACGGTGGGCGTGAGGGTCAGGCGCACGCCGAACTCCTTGTACTCGATGGTGATCTCGTCGCCCTCTCCATTGGGCACCGGCACGGGAAACTCGCCACCGGCCAGGAAGCTCGCGCTCTGCCCACTCAAGGCCACCAGGCTGGGTTTGGCCAGGGTATAGGCGAAGCCGCTGTTTTCCAGCGCATTGATGAAGCCCAGCACCTTGCTGCTGCCACCGCCCCAGATGATGTTGAAGCCGCCGTTGGCGTTGCCGAACGTGCCATCGATCACACCATCGGGGGTTACCGTAATGTTGTTGAGGCTCCCTGGCGCGCCGAGCACGAAAAGGTTGGAACCCTGCCGCACCAGCGAAGTGCTGGCCTGCTTGAGCTTGCCGCGGCTGACCTCGACGAAGCGGATGTCGGTCTGCACCTGGCTGGGCACCCTGTCCGCGGCCGGAGGCTCGGCCAGGGGTTCGGCCAACGCCGCGCTGGCCATTCCTTCGATATACAGCAGGCTGCGACGCGGCTCGCGGCTGCAGCCGGTCCAGACCATCAGGCTGGTGGCGCCGGCCTGCTTGCCGGTGATCAGCAGGGATTGCTTGTCGGTGAGCTGGACGTCCGCCACTTCCGCGTCCCCCACGGCGACCCGGGTAATGGCCAAGGGGTAGCTCAAGAGGTCCTGGCGGCCCTGCCCCACCTCCACCACGCCGGGCACCGGGCCCAGCGCCTCGCAACCCGACGCCGCCGAAGCGGCCAGGGGCGCACATCCCAGCAAGGGGAAGATCATCGTTGCGATCCAGCGATTCATGGGCTGCATTCCTTGCGGGTCAGGGAATTTGCCGGGTCAGCTCGGCACCACGGTAGATGGCCACGCCCGGTCCGCGGGTGCTGGATACCGCCTTGGACGGCGGCGCCACGGGGCGGCTGGGTGCCTGCGTCGCGCTCAGTTGCTCGAGCGGAATCAGGTTGCGTTGGCTGGAGTCCAGGGGCGACACGGCCAGTTCGCCGATCTGGTGGCGTTCCAGCAGGCGCTCGTCGGCACTGCGCACTGCCAGCCGCAGGGATCCGGCCTGGCTGGCCAGCATCAGGCGGGTCACCAAGCGCTCCGGCACTGCCAGCACGGCGGTGCTGGGCGCACGCTGCTGCACCTTCTCGCCATCCTTCGCGGGCTGGCTGGCGCGGCCCTCGGCATCCGGCCCCAGGTTTTCCCCGTAGCTCAAGAGGCGCAGCGCCGGCACCGCCACCTGGGCGCTCTGCTGGCTGGAACCGGCTTCGCCGCGCAGGAACAGCAACACATCGACGTAATCCCCCGGCCGCAGGTGGCCACCGCCGCCGACCACGTCATCCACCGCCACGGCCACGGCGCGCTCGTCAGCGCGGATCATCCGTGCCAGCGGTCCGCCGGCCTCGAAGGTCGCCGGCCCCAGCCAGGTGCCGGCTGGCACCGGGCTCCAGGGGCGGCGGCCGATCACCTCTTCCGGCTTGCTGAAGCTGCCCGGCGGGACGATGTGCAGTTCTTCGATGCGCAGGTCTTCGGCGGTCACCGCGACGAAGGGGCTGAGCGGGCGCGCCGCCACCACCACCGGACTGCGCATGCGGTCGGCGGCATCGTCGGAAAGGCGGGAAACATTCTCGGGAAGGGTGGGTGATACCACCTGGCCGGCCTGCGGCGAACGGCTTAGCACTATCCCCCAATATCCGGCCAGCAAGGCACCCAACAACAACACCGCGGCCAAAGCCATGGTCATCCGGCTACTCATCGGGCTCTCCCCCTACCGTGAGAACTACAAGCCCCTGCGTGTGGGGGCATCTTCACCTGCGGCCTGCCAACAGCCACCTTTTTTGTTTTTCCTGTACTCGCCCTGCAAGTTCTGTTTAGCAGAACTTTTCCCGGCGCAAGGAAAATTATTCAGGCGCCTGAAGAACACTTCCATGCGCACTCTTTCGATATCTACATCTACTGCAACGCCCACATTTTTCAAGGGAGAAATAGTGCCTTGCGGATGACGAGCTACAGCAGTGACCACCTATAACTTTAGGATTAATGCTTTGTTACAGTTGCGACGCAACTGGCTGTCGGCAACTCTCTGCTTGCGTTTGCACAACACCTACCAGGCAAGGAGCTCAACGCCATGGCCCTGATGTCTCTGCTGAAGAAGATCAAGAAGTTCTCGAAGGAAGAAGAGGGTGCGTCCGGTATCGAATACGCGATAGTTGCCGCAATGGTCGCAGCGGTAATCGTTACTTTCAGTAGCGATATTGGAGCGAAGGTCGAAGCGATATTCACGACCATCAACACCAATCTCTGATAGTTCGGTCAACTTCCTGGAGTGCAACTTCAGAAAGTTACTGCCGCCCGCACGAAACAATCAGCAATGCCCGCTGCCAGGAGGCCTCGTATGAGCTCATCTCCCATGCTGCGACAGCAATTGCTCCTGGTCGATGACGAAGAAGACATCCTGCTGGAACTGGCAGAGATGCTCGAGGGTGAAGGCTTCTACTGCCACACCGCCACATCGGTCAGGAGCGCGATCGACCTCTTGCTCCTCCATCCCAATATCGCCCTGGTGGTGACCGACCTGCGCATGCCGGAGGAAAGCGGCATGCGCCTGATCCAGCGGCTGCGCGCCCACACCAACAAACAGCACCTGCCGGTGATAGTCACCTCCGGCCACGCCGACATGGACGATGTGATCGACGTACTGCGCCTGCAGGTGATCGACTTCTTCCGCAAACCCATCTACCTGGAACGCCTGGTCGAAGTGATCAAGGCGCAGTTCCCCCAGCCGCAATTGAAGCTGGTGAGCAACTGAAGCATCAGGTTCGCGATACAGGGGCCGCCCGGATGGGCGGCCTTTCTTTTGGTTCTTCACGAAGTTTTCGGCGGGCCGCAGCCCGGATGAAATCCGGGAGCGATGGTGGACATTTCCCGGATTTCATCCGGGCTACCAAGTCGCCGCGCCGCCCTGCGAAACATCAGAGTTGGTAACTGAAGCTCAGGGTCAGCCGCGGGCTGCGGTCATGGCTGTCCAGGGCTTCGTCGGACATGGGCCTGGCCAGTTCGATGGCGACGTTGTAGTAACGCGCATCCCCCAGGCGCAGGCCGGTGGCCAGGGACGAGAGTTGCGAATCCGCGAGGGGCTGTTCGTTGAACCAGGTGCGTGCACTGTCCACTACCACATAGGGTTGCAGCAGGCGCAGCCAGCGGCCTTCGCGGCGATAGCTGTAGTTCAGTTCGTAGGCCACGCCCCAGCCCTTGTCGCCGGACGCCTGGTCGCTGGGGTAGCCGCGGCCGAAGTTCTGTCCGCCAAAGACCACCTGCTCGGCGTCCGGCAGGTTGTCCCCGCTCCAGTAGAGTGCGGCCGAGAGCACGCCCTGCCAGCGCTCGCCGATCTGGTCGCTCTGCACGCCGGACAGGCGCAGGCGGGTGAACTCCAGGTCGAAGAGTCGGTTGTCGGTACTCGCGTCGAGCACATCCAGGCCACGGTACAGCCCTGCGCTGAGGATGCGCAGGCGGCGCTCGTCGGAGCGGCGCCAGTCGCCTTCCAGGGCCAGGGCACGCAGGTCGGTATCGGTTTGCACGCTGAGGGGGAACCCCACCACCTCATAACGAACCCGATCGTTCACGCCGTAGAGCCGGGCCGCGAGGTTGAGCCATTGTTTCTGCGCCGCGATGAAAGGATGGCCGAGGCCGATGGACAGCCGGTCGTTACGCAGGTGTCGCTCCAGCTCCAGGCCGTTGGACAGGCGCAGATTGTCCTCCGGCTCGCTGCGGTAGTGGGAGCCGTACAGGTTCAGGCGGGTGCCGTCGCTGCCCAGGTACTGGTTGTAGTCGAGCCGGTAGTACCGCTCCTGGTCCTTGCCGGGTGGCGCCAGGACGCTGGCGCTGATCTGCTCGGCCAGGGCGGCCTGGGCATTGCTGGACAGGCCCAGCACGGCCTGGGCGCTGCCGCGGTTGTCTTCGCTGAAATTGATGCTGCTGGTCCAGGGCTTGCGTGAGGCCTGGACCAGCAAGCGACTGGCGCCATCGGTGGTGGCCGGCGGCGGTACCCGGGCGCTGAGGGTGACGCCGGGAATTCGCGCCATCAGGCCGGTATAGCGCTCGAAGGTCTTGCGGGTCAGCGGCCGCTCGGCCCTGAGCCGACCCACCAGTTGCTCCAGATGGGCGCGCACCGGGCCGATGTCGCCCTGGACCTGGTAGTCCTTCACATAGCCTTCCACCAGTACCACCCGCACCCGCCCCTGCTCGAAACCCTGCACCGGCAGGAAGGCGAACGACAGCAGGTAGCCGTCCTGCTGGTAGCGCCGGGTAAGGCCGCGGGTGGCCTCGATCAGTTCGGTCAGGCTGACGTCGCGGCCGACGAAAGGCTGGTAGATCGCCTTCACCTCGGCGAAGGGGTAGACGCTGCCGCCCTCCACCTTCACCTCGCGCACCCGCACCCTGGTGCTCATCAGCAGGGGTTCCGGCCTGCCCGGCTTGGGCAGGTCGAGGGCCGGAATCCTGGGCCGGTAGGCATCGGCGGGCAGGTTGGGGGCTGGCAACTGGCGTTCGATTTCGTTGCTGTTGAGGTAGATCGGGTTCTGTTGCGCCTGGGCCTGGCCGAGCACCACGCAGCCGAACGCGAACAGTACTGCTGAAGCGCGCATGGGTCGCTCCCTGGTCAGGTTCCGGGAATGGCCGGCGCTGGCACCGGCACAGAGGGGCCGGGCTCCGAGGGGAAGCCCGGCCGAGCGATGGTCAGCGCTGGCCGCCGAGCAGGCCGCTGCCGAGGCCACCGGACGCATTGCCTTCCAGGCTGACGCCAATGCCACCCAGGGCTCCGCCGGTGCCGGAGGTGCTACCACCTTCGAGCAGGGTACCGACCTGTTCCACCACCTGGCCGGCGCCATCGACCGTCTGGCCGACCTGGCCAAGGACCGGGCTGCTGGCAGAGCTGTCCACCTGTTGGCCGAGTTCACTCACCGCACCACCGACCTGCTGGACGAGGTTGGCAGCCGGGTCGCCCAGGCTGGTGGCACCCACCAGGCCCTGGGTCGCATTGCCGAGATCCTGCGCTGCCGGAGTCAGGGCGGCACCCACTTCGTTGGTTACCGCGGCCACGGGGGCCCCGACCTGGTTGTTGGTCACGCCGTCTCCACCCACCAGAGTGCCGAGGGAGGCCACCGTCTGCCCGGCTTCGACCGTGGTGGCGCCCACGCTGCTGACCAGGCCATTGCCGCTGCCGGCTTCCAGCCCGCTACCTGCCGCGGCGACCACGCCGCCGGCGCTCTCCAACAAGTTGTCCACAGGCGCGCCCAGACCCGTCTGCTGGCCCAGCTGGCCGGTGGTATCGGCCAGCTCGCCCACCACGACGCCCAGGCTGGCCTGCGGGCTGGAGCCGCCGTCCTGCTGGTCGAGCAGTCCGCCACTGGTGGACAAGGCATCGCCGGTCTTGGCCAGGGTGTCACCCACGGCCTGGCCCAGGGGGTTGTCCACGCCGTCGGCCACCTTGTCTCCGGTGGCGCCCAGGACCTGGCCGACGGTATCCAGCAGCTTGCCCACCGGCTCATCGAGGCCCGTGCTGCTGCCAACCTGGCCGGTGACGCTTTCCGCCAGGCTGACCACGGGCACCAGTTTGTCGCCGACCGCATCGGTGACCTCGCCGAGGGGGCCGCTGGTGGCGGCGGTGTTCAGGGTGTTGCCGAGCATGGAGACGGCCTCGCCGACGCCATCCACCAGGTTGCCGGCGTGGCCGACCACGCCGCCGGCCAGCGGAATCTCCCCGACCTGGGACGAGCCGGAAAGGTCCTTCACGCCCTCGCCCAGTACAGAAACGCCACCGCCCAGGTCATTGACCGCTGTGCCCAGGCTGCCAAGGGTCACGCCAAGGGCATTGGTATCGGTACCCAGCTGACCGACGCCGTCCTTGATGCCATCGCCAAGGCTGTCGGCAGCACTGCCCACCGAGCCGATCAGGCCACCGGCGCCGCCAGTGAGGTCCTGGTTGCCACCGATGGAAACCTCCCCCACCGCCTGGCCGACCTGCTCCAGCGTGTTGCCGGCACCGGAGACCACCGAGCCGGCGTCCTGCAGCAACTCGCCGGTGACCAGGCCCGGCGCCGTCGCACCACCATCCGAACCACCGCCTCCCGTACCGCCCCCCGTACCACCGCCGGAGCCACCGTCCGTGCCGCCGTCCACCACACCACCGCCTGTACCACCGCCGGTATTCCCGCCAGTGCCGCCACCCGCACCGCCGGTGCCACCATCCACCACGCCCCCGCCCGTACCGTCACCGCCGCTTCCATCGGCGCTGCCACCCGTACCGGCACCAGAGCCGCCTGTCGCCCCCCCTGTGCCGCCGCTACTGCCATCCGCTACGCCACCCGAGCTTCCGGTGCCGCCGGTACCGGCTCCCGCCCCGGCATCGGTGCCAGCCCCGGTACCGCCACCGGCCCCATCGGTGCTGCCATCAGTACCGGTGCCGGCGGTGGCATCCGCGGGGGTATCGCCGCTCGCGCTGTCGACGAAGCTCTTCGAGCCGCCGCCACCGCTGCTGCACCCGGCCAGGGAGAACATCACTGCCAGGGTCAGGGCACTGCCCAGGTTGATCCAGTCGCTGTTTTTCATAGGTATCCCCACCTCGTCACGGCTATCGGCAAGGGCCCCTCAGCCCCGCGCTTCTGGCTTCCATGACAGTCCAGGCGACAGGCCACGACAATCTTCGACTTGGTATTAACCGTTTCTATAAGTCGCGCTGCAGCCCGCTACGGCCGGGGCTTTCAGCCAATCGACCGGGGCCGGGCCCGCGAGCGGATTCCGCCACCGAAGAGCCTGGGGCATACTGTGCGCCCCTCGATTTCCGGAGATCGCCATGCCCAAGGCCTGGTGGCTGCTCGCCCTGCCCTTCGTCGCCGGCGCCTTCCTGCCCCTGCAGGCCGGCATCAACGGCCAGCTGGCCAAGCAGATTTCCAGCGTGATGTGCGCGGCCCTGGTGTCCTTCGCGGTCGGTACCGTCGCCCTGCTGGCGGTCGTGCTGGTGCAGCGCGAGCTGCCGACCCTGGACGCGCTCAAGGGCCTGAGCTGGTGGCAGTGGGGCGGCGGCCTCCTGGGCGCGGTGTTCATCGCCACCGCTGCCTTCGCCGCGCCGCGCATCGGCGCATTGCTGTTCATGACGCTGGTGCTCGCCGGCCAGCTGAGCATGGCGCTGATGCTGGATCACTTCGGCTGGGCGGGTTTCCGCGAAGCGCCCGTCAGCCTGGGCAAGCTGGCCGGGCTGGCATTGATCATCGGCGGTATCTGGCTCATTCGTCGGGGCTGAGCGACGAGAAGCGACGTGACCCGCGCCCGCCCCAGCCGGCTCACAACCTGAACCTGCCCACCTGTTGCGCCAGGTCGCCAGCCAGGCGGCTGAGGGTCCGGCATTCCTCGCGGCAATCACGGACTTCGCTGGCGGTGGCATGGGCCAGGTCGGCGATGCCCTGCACATTGCGGTTGATTTCCTCGGTCACCGAGGACTGTTCCTCGGTGGCCGCAGCCACCTGGTGGTTCATGTCGCTGATGCGTTCCACCTGGTCGGTGATGGCGCCCAGGGAGGTGCCGGTGCGCTGGCTGGCTTCGACGCCCGTGCCGGTGGCGGCCTGACCGGCCTGCATGGACTGCACCGCCGTCTCGGCGCCGTGCTTGAGGCGCTGGATCATCTGCTGGATCTCGTCGGTGGAAGCCTGGGTGCGGCTGGCCAGGGTGCGGACTTCATCCGCCACCACCGCGAAGCCACGGCCCATCTCGCCGGCACGGGCGGCCTCGATGGCGGCGTTCAGCGCCAGCAGGTTGGTCTGCTCGGAAATGCCGCGGATCACCGCCAGTACCTGGTCGATGGACGCCACCTGGCTGGCCAGTTCGCTCACCGCCGAGGCGGCGACACCGATCTCGCTGGACATCTTCTCGATATGCCCCACCGACTCCCCGACCACCTGGCGCGCCTGCAGGGATTCGTCGCGGGCGTGCTGCGAAGCCTGGGCGGCGGCGCCGGCGTTGCGGGCGATCTCCTGCACCGTGAGCCCCATCTCGTGTACCGCGGTGGCCACCATATCGGTCATTTCCTGCTGCTGGCCGGCACGGCCGGCGGTGTTGTCCACCACTCGCGCCACCTGGCCGACCACCTTGTGCAGGTGCTCGCTGGTGTCCAGCACTTCGCCGATCAGGCTGCGCTGGCTCTCCAGGAAGCGGTTGAAGCCCCGGGCCAGGTCGCCCAGTTCATCGGCGCGGGATTCATCCAGGCGCCGGGTCAGGTCACCGCCGCCACCACCGATTTCCACCAGCGCCGCGGTGACCTGGCGGACCGGCCGCACCAGCCCGCGCGCCAGCAGCACCACCAGCAGCAGGCAGAGGGCGAGCACGCCGAAACCGGCGAGGCTGCTGGTCCACATGGCCTTGCGCGCCTCGGCGTAGATTTCCGCCTCCGGCACTTCGCTCACCAGCTGCCAGCCGAGGCTATCCAGGGGCCGGGCCAGGGCGAGGTAACTCTCGCCGTCGCGGCTGAAGCGGATGGCCCTGCCGCCGGCGGCCAGCAGCTCGGCTGCCGCGCCAGCGCCGAAGACCTCGCCCAGGCGCGCGCTGCCGTTGAGGGCGGCGTCGGGGTGGACCTTGATATTGCCCTCGCGGTCCATCAGGAACACGCGGCCGCGCTCGCCGAAGCGGAAGTCGCGGATCATCCCGGACATGGACTGCAGGCTGTAGCCCAGGCCGGAGACACCGAGGGTGCGGCCGTTGCGGCTGATGCGCTGGTTGATGAACAGGGTCGGCAGGCGGGTGCCCTTGTCGATGTCGATCTCCAGCACCCGGTTCCGCTCGCTGTCCACCAGCCTGTAGAACCACTGGTTCTCCGGCTGGCTACGGGAGATGGTGCGAGCCAGCCCCTGGCCCGTGTAGTAGTGGCCGCTGTCCAGCACGGCAATGGAGGTAGTGGTGGCGTTCTGCTGGGCGCGCACCCCTTCCAGGTAATGGGCGAAGGCCTCCGCACGGGCAGGGTCTTCGCCCTCGGCCAGCCAGTCCTGCACCAGGGCGTTCTCGGCGATGCCGGCATTGGCGGTGATGGGCGCCGCCAGGGTGCGCTCCAGGGCGTTGCCGATGGCCTCCACGCGCGCTGGCAGGGCTTCATCCAGCAGGAAACGTTCGGTGAGGCGGTTCATCAGCACCGAGTAGATGCCGATGACGATCAGGATACCGGCGAGCAGGGCCGCGCCCATGCTGAAGATCAGCTGCCACTGAATGCTGCGTTGCCAGAGGCGCATGGAGTTGTCTCCTTGGAGTACTTGTTGGAGGCGAGACGAGGGCGCTGGATTGTATACAGATATCTCTACAGTTTTTCCGCTCTTTGCCAACAATACGTATCGGCGCACGGCTCCAAAAACTTGAACCGCGGGTCAGTCCGTAACGGCGAACTCCAGACGAGCGGTCTGCCCGGCCTCGTCCAGCACGCTCAATTGATGGCGACCGCCGCGCCTGAACTCCTGGCTGAAGCTCTCCTCCGCAGCGGTGGCGGTGAGCGGCACGCCGTCGAGGAACCACCAGCGCCGGCCACTGCCGCCCAGGGCGGAGAGCTTGACGCGCAGGGGACCGGCGCTACCCGAAGGGCGACGCAGCTGGTCACCCTCGCGCACCCCGACAATGGACAATGGCGCAGCCGGGGGCGGCAATTGCGGCGGGCAGCCCGCGTCCACCGCCGGCAGCCGCGCCACGCGCCGCTCGCGCCGTGGCAACCAGGGTTCCAGGGGCGCCGGCCAGAGCACCAGTTCGCGGGCCCGGGCGCCGGAACATCCCGCCGCCACCTGGCGCCCTTTTGCATCCACCCAGAGCGACTGGCGCAACCCCAGGCCGAGGGGCTGGTCAGCGGCCAGCAGCGTCGGCGGCGTGGTGCCTTCCAGGGTCCAGGCGAACCGCTGGCGGCGACAGTTGGGGTCGCCCTTGACCATGGGCTGGCCGAGGGGCCAGCAGATGGCGGCGACACCCACCTCCTGCGGCTGCGGGTCCACGGGCTGGGGAATACCGCGCTGGCTATCGCGGTTCACCAGCAGGTCGTGGACCTGCAACAGCAAGGGCGCCGCCGAGGCGAGGCCGAACTGTCCGGGCACCGGCGTCCCGTCCGGGCGGCCGATCCATACGCCGATCAGGTGACGCGGCCCTACGCCGATGGCCCAGGCATCGCGGAAGCCGTAGCTGGTACCGGTCTTCCAGGCCAGTACCGGGCGCTGGGCCAGGCGCGCGCGCGGGTCGCGGTCCGGACGCGCCTGGCCGGCGAGGATGCGGCGGATGATCCAGGCCGCCCCGGGCGACAACAGCCTGCGTTCGTGCAACGCGTCCTGGGGTTGCAGGCGCAGGCGGGCGACGCGGCCCTGGCGGGCGAAGGCGCTGTAGCCACTGACCAGTTCCTCCAGCTTGCTGCCGGCGCCGCCAAGGATCAGCGCCAGGTTCGGCTCGCTGGCGGCCGGCAGCACCAGCGGCAGGCCGACATTGCGCAGTTCACCGGCGAAGCGCTTCGGGCCGTAAGCCTCCAGCAGCTGTACCGCCGGCAGGTTGAGGGACATCCCCAGGGCTTCACTGGCCGATACCGGGCCACTGAAGCCGGCGGCGAAGTTGCCGGGACGGTAGTCGCCGTAGCGCCGGGGCACGTCCTGCAGCAGGGACTCGGAATGGATCAGCCCGGCGTCCAGGGCCATGCCGTAGAGGAAGGGTTTGAGGGTGGAGCCCGGCGAGCGCAGGGACTGGACCATATCCACATGGCCGAAGCGTTTCTCGTCGGCGATGTCGATGGAGCCTAGGTAAGCCCGCACCGCCATGCTCGGGTGCTCCACTACCAGGATCGCCGCCGAGGTGCGCTCCGGCAGCCGCGCGCGCCAGCCCAGCAACAGGTCTTCCAGGCGGCGCTGGAGGGCGGCGTCGAGGGTGGTGCGGATCAGCGGCGGGCTGTCGGGCGTGTTCAGCCGCCGCGCCAGCAGCGGCGCCAGGCTGGGTTCCTGGCGCGGGGCGAGCAGCACCGGTTCTTCCAGGGCTTCCTGCACCGCGCTCTCGGGCCAGACCTGGAATTGCGCCAGGCGCCGCAACACCTTGTCGCGCGCCGCCTGGGCCTGCTCCGGGTGGCGGTCCGGCCGCAGCCGGCTGGGGGCCTGGGGCAGCACCGCCAGCAATGCGGCCTCGGCGCGGGTCAGCTGCGCAGGCGGCTTGCCGAGGTAGGCCCAGCTGGCCGCCGCCACGCCCTGCAGGGTGCCGCCGAAGGGCGCGCGGTTGAGGTAGAGGCCGAGGATCTCGTCCTTGGACAGGTGCCATTCCAGCTGCGCGGTGCGCCAGAGCTGGCGCAGCTTGCCGGCGAAGGTACGCGGATGCGGATCGAGCAGCCGCGCCACCTGCATCGACAGGGTGCTGCCGCCGGACACCACGCGCCCGCCGTTCAGGTTCAGCCAGGCGGCGCGCGCCAGGGCCAGGGGGTTGACCCCGGGGTGCCGGTAGAACCAGCGGTCCTCGTAAGTGAGCAGGGCTTCCAGGTAATAGGGCGAAACCTCCTCCCGGCTGACCGGGTAACGCCAGACGCCCTCGGCATCGGCGAAACGCCAGAGCGGCGTGCCATCCTCGGCCAGCACCACCCGCGCCAGGTCGTCGCCGGGCAATGGCAATGGGAACAGGCGATCGGCCGTCCAGAGCAGCGCCATCAGCGCGAGCGGGATGGCGAGCCAGGGGCGGCGGAGGTGGCGGGGGATGGCGAACAAGGAAGGGCTCCGGATGGAAGACCGAGGTGAGGGCCCCTACTTCCCCCTCACCACCAGCTTCTCCGGCGCCTCGCCCAGGGCCTGCCAGTTCGGCCGGTACATGGATTCCACCGTGGGTGGCGGCACGCGGTAGGTACCGGGGGTGACGGCGCGGGCCAGGTAGAGCAAGTGCGTGGTGTCGTATTCGTTCACGTTCAGGGCAGCCACATAGCGGTCGTCGCGGAATTCCTGGTGCTTGATGGCGGCATTCTGCATGGACTTCTGCCACTCCTTCACCGCGCTGCCGGCGTCGTCCAGGCTGGCGGCGCTCTGGGCGAGGTTCTGGTTTTCCAGTTCCAGGCCGGCGGGCAGCAGGTCCACCACCAGGGCGTCAGGCACCCGCTCCCTGGCCTCGATGGCCAGGTGCACCAGCACCAGTTCGCCGCTGTCCAGACTGTTGAGGTCGAGGCGCTGGCCATCCACGCCGAGGAATTCGCGACGGATGGAGAGGTTCTCGCCACCGGCGGCCGGTGCCGCCAGCGGGTAGCCGGACAGGCTCAGTTGCTGGTAGAGCGGCTCGCTGCCAGCAGAAGTGATCGTCAGCGGCTCGGCCAGCAGCGCGCCGTCCAGCTTCAGGCCCGGCTGCTGGTTGCTCAGCTCGCGCTGCTCGCCGCCGGCGCTGAGTCGCGCACTCCAGTTCGGCTCGGGTTTGCCCAGCAGGCCGCGGCCCGCCAGGTAGAGGGCGTTGCGCTCCTGGGTGGAGAGCCAGCGCTCGCCGGCCACCAGGTCGGCCAGGTCGAACAGCCGCTGCTCGCGGGCGCCGCTGGCCAGGTCGTGCTCTTCCAGCAGGGCGAGGATCAGCGCCTGGTCGCGCAGCGGGCTGCCGTAGTCGGCCAGCCAGTCGCGGCTTTGCCGCTGGATGCGCAGGCCCAGTTCCAGCGCCTGGTCGGCGCGCGGGGCGTCGCCCATCAGCTTGAAGGCCACCGCCAGTTGCACCAGCGGCAGGCCGGAGCGGGCGTCGGCGCGGCGTTCCCAGAGGCTGCGCAGGGCGCCCAGCGGCGCCTGCTGGCTGCGCGCCAGGACGTAGCCGGCGTAGGCCTGCACGGCGAAGCGCGTATGGTCGGCGTTCTGGCTGTAGCTGACTTCGATCAGGCTGCGTTCCTGCAGGTAGCGCAGCAGGCGCTCGCTGGCCTTCTTCAGGGCTTCCGGCGGCACGGCGAAGCCCTGGTCGCGGGCGCGCAGGAGAAAGTCGGTGACATAGGCGGTCAGCCAGTACTCCTCCTCGCTGTCGGCACTCCAGAGGCCGAAGCTGCCATTGTGGCGCTGCATGCCCAGCAGGCGCTCGATGCCCAGCTCGATCGACTTGCGGCGCGCCTCGTCCGGCTCGCCTTCCAGGCCGAGACGCTTGAGCGAGGCGGCGTCGGCGTAGAGCGACGGGTAGAGGCCGCTGGTGGTCTGCTCGGCGCAACCGTATGGATAGGCCTTGAGGGCGCGGATCTGTTCGCCGAGATTCAGCGGCGGACGGCTGGAGAGTTGCAGCAGGGCCTCGCGGCCATCCGGCTCGTAGGCGTCGAGGGTGCCGGCCGGCAGGGTCCAGGCCTCGCCCTTGAGCACCGCGCGGAACTGCCGCAGCTGCGCCGGATAGGCCGGGCGCACGCCCAGGGTCCATTCGCGGCTGAAGGGCGGCAGGTTCTCGCCCGGCAGTTCCAGGCCGTTCACCGTCACCTTGACGCTGCCCTGGCCATAGCCACCCACCGCGCGCACGGGGATACGCAGGGTGGTGCGCTGGCCGTCGGCGAGCTGCACCGGCGCGGTCTGGCCGCCGCCGCTCTGGGCAAGGTCCAGTTGTCCGGCGCTTTCCAGGTTGATGTCCAGGCGTTGCGGCTTGCCGGAGAGGTTGGTCAGGTCCAGCGCCAGGGTGGTCTGGTCACCGCCGGCGAGGAAGCGCGGGGCGGCCAGCTCCGCCACCAGGGGCGCGGCCACCACCGTCTTCGCCTCGGCCATGCCGTAGCGCTCGTCGGTCCAGGCCTGGGCCATCAGGCGCAACTCGCCGTTGAAGTCGGGGATGTCGAGGCTGACTTCGCCCTGGCCCTGCGCGTCCAGGGTCACCGGCGCGGCCTGCAGGGCGACTATGGTGACGCTGGTCTGCGGGCGCTTGCCGCCGCCGGCCAGGGCGGCGTCACCGCCGAAGGCCAGGGTGGCCAGGCGGCCCTGGCCGGCCTCGATCAACTGGCCGTAGACGTCGAGCTGGTCGGCGCCGTAGGCCTTGCGGCCGAACAGGCTGGCGAAGGGGTCGGGCGTCGCGTAGCTGGTGATATTGAGGATGCCCACGTCCACCGCGGCCACCAGCACATTCACCGACTTCGGCACGCTGCCGTCGGCGTTCTTCGCCTGCACCTGGACCTTCAGCGGCTGCTTGGGCCGCATCTTCTCCGGCGCGCCGAGGCTCAACGCCAGCTTGCGTGGCGCCCGTTCCAGCGGCAGGTGCAGCAGGCCCACGGCGCGCTTGGGCGTGACGCTGGCCTTGCGCTCGCCGGGGCGGATCACCAGGGCGCTGACATAGAGGTCGTGGCGCGCCCAGTCCTTGGCCAGCGGGATATCGAAGCGCTTGCCTTCGGCCGGCACCTCGATGGGCTGCCACCAGAGCGGGCCTTCGGAGGACTCCACCAGCAGGTAGCCGCTGCCGGCGCTGGGCGGGGTGACGGTAACCTGGGCGGTGTCGCCTTCGGCGTAGGCCGGCTTGTCCAGGGCGAGCTTGACCTGGTCCGGGCGCACCGCGCCGCCTTCGGCATTGTCCTGCCAACGGTAGCCGGCCCAGAAGCGCAGGCTGCTGGTGATGCCGGTCTGCGGGTCTTCCACTTCCACCCGGTAGGGCCCCCACTCCACCGGGAAGCCGACCTTGGCGGTGCCGCCGGCGGCCACCTGCACCTGTTCCTCGGCGAGGTTCAGGTACTTCTCGTTGAAGTGGTAGGTCCAGCCGTCGTTCTCGGAGAAGTTCCAGTAGTAGTCGCGGCGCTCGCGCACCAGGCGCACCTTCAGATTCTCGGCGGCCAGCTTGTTGCCGGCGGGGTCGGCCACCAGCAGCTCGAATTCGGCCAGGCTATCGGCGTCGGTCTCCTCGCCCTCGAACAGCGCGCGCAGGCCCGGCAGGCGCTCGGCCGGCCACACCGGCTGCACCAGGCGGCGGGTGATGGGGCGGCCGCCGGATTCCTGCAGGCTGGCCTGGAGGATCAGCTGCAGCGGCGACTTGGCATCACGCCAGCGGGTTTCGATGTTCAGCTCGGCCTTGCCGTCGGCGTCGAGCTGGGTTTCGTCCAGTTCGATGTCCTGCTTGAGCTCGTCCTCGGTCACCGAGCCGAACTGGTAGCCGGGCAGCGCCTTCACCGCCTCGCGCAGCGGGCGCACGTAGAGCTGGCCGGTTAGGCGGTTGCCGGAGGCCGGCGCGCCGTAGAGGTAGCGGCCTGCCACCTGGAAGCGCGCGTTCTCGCTGGGCACGAAGGGCTGCTCGCTGCCCTTGAGTTCCAGGGCCATGCGCTCGGGGAGGAAGTCTTCCACGAGGAATTCGTAGAGCTGCGGCTTGCCGTCGCCCAGGTCGAAGAGCAGTTGCCAGCGCCCGGTGGGCGCCTCGGCGGCCAGTTGCAGCCGGTACTGGTAGAAACCGCCCTCCCCGGCTTCCCAGACGAAGCGACGGCTGACCTGCTCGTCCGGCCGGCGCACTTCCACGGTCACCGGCTGGCCGGCCACCGCGCGGCCGTCGGCGTCACGCAGCAGGGCGTTGAGCAGCACGGTCTCGCCGGGCCGATAGAGGTCGCGCGGGCCAAAGACGAAGAACTGCAATGCATGGCTGGCCGGGCCGGCGATGTCGAACTCGGCCAGGTCCAGGGCCGGCGCGGAGAGGCGCAGCAGGCTGGTCTGCCCGTCCTTGCGGGCGATCAGCACTTCCGACTTGGGCGCCAGCGGCAGTTCGGCGTGGCCCTTGGCGTCGGTCTTGCCCTGGGCCAGCACACGGCCTTCGCCGTCCAGCAGCTCCAGGGCGATGTCGGCTTGCGCGGCGCCGCCTTCCAGGGCCTGGGTGAAGACGTCCAGGCGGTTGCTGTAGCGGTGGGCGGAGAGGCCGATGTCGCTCAGGGTGAACAGGGTCGCCGGATTGGAGTAGGCGTAGCTGCCGGCCTCCTTCATCACCGCCAGGTAGACGCCCGGCTGTTTCATCGGCTCCAGGCCGGCGATTGGCAGCAGCAGGGTCTCGCGGGTGTTGCGCGCGGGCTTCAAGTCGAAGCGGCCGGTGTAGACCAGGTCGGCCATCTTCAGCAGCTCGCGGGATTCCCAGAGGTCCAGGGTGCCACGCTTGCCCCAGCGGGCGAGGAAGCCCGGCAAGGCCTCGGCCTTCACGCGGAAGAAATCCACATCCACCTTGTCGACGTTCAGCGCGATCACCGGCAGGCCTTCGGCCAGCCGGGTGGGCAGCAGCGAGCCGCGGCTGGCGAAGCCGACGGTGGCCTGCAGGTCGCGGGTTTCCAGGCGGGTGAGGTGCTCCTCGGCGAGCCGCGCGTCATTCACCGCGCGCAGGCCGGGGTCGATGGTCAGCACCAGCTTGCGCCTGGGCTCCAGGTGGCGCAGGCGCAGCTCCATCAGGTTGTCGGAGAGCTCCCAGGCGCCGTCCACCTTGCCGCTCGTGGTATCCACCAGGTGCAGGCGCTCGGCGAACTTCTGCTCCGGATCGAGCGGCACGGAGAAGGTCACCGACAGGGCGCTGGCGCCGTCGAGCTGCACTTCCGAGACGTCGATCACCTTCAGCTCGCGGCCGGCATAGCGCCTGGCCAGGGCGGCGGTGTCCGCGGCCGGCCTTGACGCCGGCTGGGCCGCGGCAGGCGGCGACTTGCTCGCCGGCTGCTCGGGGGTGGAGGAATCACAGGCGCCGAGCAGGCTCAGCACCAGTGCCAGAAGCAATCCTTTCTTCGGCATGGGGGCTCCCAGGGGAGGGGAAATGGGCAGGCGCAGAATATAGTCGAGCGCCAGGGGGCTGACGAGGTCGGCGGGCGCCCCCTGCGACGCCGCCAACCCTGGCTCAGCGGCTTTCCAGCGATTGCCGCGACTCATCGGCGCGGATCGAGGCCGCCGGGCGGCGCTGGACGACGCCGCTGCGCTCCAGCATCGGGTAGGCCAGCGCGGTGACGTGGTAGTGGATGCGCCGGTAGTCGCGCAGCATGCGGTGGAACAGGTCGCCCGACTCCACCCAGGCGCCACGGTTGTCGCGCAGGCGGCGGAAGTGCTCGCGGCTGGCGCTGGCCTCCAGGCGCCGCAGCAGTTCCTTGCGCGCCACCAGCCGCTCGGCCGCCGCCAGGTCCTCGCGGAGGAACACGCTGATCGCCAGGTGCAGGCTTTCCTCGATCGCCGCCTGCAACGGCAGCACCCGGCTCAGCTCGAATTCGGAGAAGGCGCGGCGCATCACCAGCGGCAGCAGGCTGTTGGCCACCAGGTCGCCGACGTGCTCGATGTTGATGGCGAAGAGGAGGATCTCCTGGGCGCGGTCGGCATCGCCGTCGCTCATGCCGTCCTGGCCGATGTCGGCGAGGTAGGCGCGGATCGCCGCGCTCAACTGGTCGAGCGCCTGGTCCTGGGCGCGCAGCTCGCTGATGGCGCTGCGGTCGGGCGTTTCGATCAGGCCGGTGGTGCGGCGCAGCATCAGCATCGCCATGTCGGCCAGGCGCAGGGCCTCGCGGGTGGCGTTGGCCAGGCCGACGTTGGCCACTTCCAGGCCGGCTTCGTCCAGGTACTGCGGCATGCCCGGGTCTTCGGGCGCCGGCTCGTCCGGCAGCAGGCGCATCAGCAGGTCGGCGAGGGGGCCGGTGAAGCCGATCAGCAGCAACGCCAAGGCCAGGTTGAAGGCGATGTGGAAGTACACCACGGCGCCGCCGCCGAAGGGCGCGGCGAAGCCGGCCAGGGGCGCCAGGGCGGGTAGCGCCAGCAGGCAGCCGAGCAGGCGCACCAGCAGGTTGCCCAGGGGCAGGCGCCGTGCGGCGCGGCTGCCCGCCACACCCAGGGCCGGCAACGCGCCGCCGAGGTTGGCGCCCAGCACCAGCGCCAGGGCGGTGGGCAGCGAAACCAGCCCGGTACCGGCCAGCGACGCCACCAGCAGCACCACGGCGACGCTGGAGTGGCAGGCCCAGGTCAGCAGTGCGGCCAGCAGCAGGGCGATCAGCGGATCGCCTTGCAGGCCACCGATCACGGCGCCGAACACCGCCGAGCCCTCGATCCGCTCCAGCGACTGGCCGAGCAGCCCCAGCGCCAGGAGCATCAGGCCAAGGCCGATCAGGCACTGGCCGACGCTTTCCAGGCGGGGGTCGTCGCGCAGGCGGAACAGCACCAACCCCACCAGCAGGGCCAGCGGCGCCAGCAGCGAGGTGTCGAAGCTGAGCAGTTGCACCACCAGGGTGGTGCCGACGTTGGCGCCGAGCATCACCGCCAGCGCCGGCGCCAGGCCGAGGGTGCCGCTGGCGGTGAAGGAGGCGGCCATCATGCTGGTGGCGGTGGCGCTCTGCAGCAGGCCGGTGATGCCGACCCCGGCCAGCAGGGCCAGCCAGCGGTTGCCCAGGTGGCGGCCGAGCCAGTTGCGCAGGGCGGTACCGAAGCCGCGCAGCACGCCGCTGGAGATCATGTGGGCACCCCACAGCAGCAGGGCCACGGCGCCGGCCAGGTTGATCAGTAACGTGGTTCCCTGCATGGCATCGCTCCTCGCGGAAGGGGAAGGGCGTGGCACGGCCACGCCCGGGGAAGGCCAGGGTCAGAACCACTGGCCGAAGCGGCGGATGTAGAGGGTCTTCATGGTCTGTGCGGTGAGGCAGTAGCAGAGCAGCGTCGCCACCAGCCAGGGGAAGTACTCCCAGGGCAGCGGCACCAGGCCGACCATGGCACCCAGCGGCGAGAACGGCAGGTAGATGCCCAGCGCCATCACCAGGCCGGTCATCAGCATCACCGGCAAGGCGGCGCTGCTCTGGATGAAGGGCACCTTGCGGGTGCGCAGCATGTGCACCACCAGGGTCTGCGAGAGCAGGCCCTCGATGAACCAGCCGGACTGGAACAGCGCCTGTATTTCCGGGCTGTTGGCGGCGAACACGAACCACATCAGCGCGTAGGTGGTGATGTCGAAGATCGACGAGGTCGGCCCGATCCAGAGCATGAAGCGGCCGATGTTCCTGGCGTCCCACTTGCGCGGTTTGGCGAGGAACTCCTTGTCCATGCGGTCCCAGGGCAGCGACAGCTGGGAGATGTCGTACATCAGGTTCTGGATCAGCAGGTGGATCGCCAGCATCGGCAGGAAGGGAATGAAGGCGCTGGCCACCAGCACCGAGAACACGTTGCCGAAGTTGGAGCTGGCGGTCATGTTCAGGTACTTCATGATGTTGCCGAAGGTCTCGCGGCCCTTGATGACGCCCTCCTCCAGCACCATCAGGCTCTTTTCCAGGAGGATGATGTCGGCCGATTCCTTGGCGATGTCGGTGCCGCTGTCCACCGAGATGCCGACGTCGGCATCGCGCAGGGCCGGCGCATCGTTGATGCCGTCGCCGAGGAAGCCGACGGTGTGGCCGTTGGCCTGCAGGGCCTTGAGCACCCGCGACTTCTGCAATGGGGTGAGCTTGGCGAAGACGCTGCGTTCCTCCACCAGGCAGCGCAGGCTGGCGTCGTCCAGCCGGTCGATGTCGCGGCCGAGCAGCGGCTCGCCCACTTCCAGGCCCACTTCGCGGCAGATCTTCGCGCTGACGATGGGGTTGTCGCCGGTCAGCACCTTCACCGCCACGCCGTTCTCGCGCAGCGCGGCGATGGCCGGGCCGGCGGTTTCCTTCGGCGGGTCGAGGAAGGTCAGCAGGCCTTCGATGACCAGTTCGCGCTCGTCCTCGGCACAGTACTGCGGCCTGGCCTCGGCGCGCGCCAGGCGGCGGGTGGCGACCAGCAGCACGCGGAAGCCATCGCGGTTGTAGCGCTCGGCCAGCGCCAGCAGGTCCTGGCGGCGCGCCTCGTCGAGGGGCGCCTCGACGCCGTCCTGGCGAATCCGCGCGGCGCTGTCGAGCATCTCTTCCACGGCGCCCTTGCATACCAGCAGGTGGTCGCCGCCGCTGTCCTCGAGGATCACCGAGAGGCGCCGGCGCACGAAGTCGAACGGCAGCTCATCGACCTTGCGCCAGGCGTTCGGCGGGCTGAAGTCCGGGTTCTCCTCGGCGAAGCGCACCACCGCGCGGTCCATCAGGTTCTTCATCCCGGACTGGTGGAAGCTGTTCAGCCAGGCCAGCTGCAGCACCTGTGCGCAGGGCCGGCCGGCGCTGTCGACATGTTGTTCGAGGATGATCCGGTCCTGGGTCAGGGTGCCGGTCTTGTCGGTGCAGAGCACGTCCATGGCGCCGAAGTTCTGGATGGCGTTGAGGCGCTTGACCACCACCTTGCGCCGCGACATCGCCACCGCGCCCTTGGCCAGGTTGGCGCTGACGATCATCGGCAGCATTTCCGGGGTCAGGCCCACGGCCACCGCCAGGGCGAACATGAAGGCCTCGGCCCAGTCGCCCTTGGTGAAACCGTTGATCAGCAGCACGATCGGCACCATCACCAGCATGAAGCGGATCAGCAGCCAGCTGACGCTGTTCACCCCACGGTCGAAGGCGGTCTGCGCGCGGGAACCGACGATGGAGCGCGCCAGGGAGCCGAAGTAGGTGCGCGAACCGGTGGCGACGACCACGGCGGTGGCGCTGCCGCTGACCACGTTGGTGCCCATGAAGCAGATGTTCGGCAGCTCCAGCAGGTCGTGCTGGTCGGCGGCCAGGCGGCTGGCGGACTTCTCCTGCACCGCGCCGAGGGTGTCGTACTTCTCCACCGGCAAGGCCTCGCCGGTGAGCACGGCCTGGCTGATGAACAGGTCGCGGGACTCGATCAGGCGGATGTCGGCGGGAATCATGTCGCCGGCGGAAAGGCGCACGATGTCGCCCACCACCAGCTCGGCCATGGGGACCTCGCGCAGTTCTGCGCGCATCCCGTGGGTCTCGCGGCGCAGCACGCTGGCGGTGGTGCGCACCATGGCCTTGAGCGCCTCGGCGGCCTTGGCCGAGCGGTATTCCTGCCAGAAGCGCATCAGGCCGCTGGCCAGGACCATGGCGAGGACGATAGTCACGCCGGTGAGCTCGGTGTCCTCGCCGCTGCGCAGCGGCAGCCAGAAGTCGGTGAAGAAGCTGATCGCGGCGAGCGTCATCAGCACGTAGATGAAGGGGTTGTTGAAGGCCTGCAGCAGTTGCAGCAGGGCATGGGGCGGGCGGTCGTGGGCCACCTCGTTGGGGCCGTCCTGGTGCAGGCGGGCCAGGGCTTCGGCCTGGTCGAGGCCGTCGGTGCGGCTGCGCACGTTGGAGAGGGTGGTTTCCAGGCTGTTCTGCGCCTCGCGGGCGGCGCGCATGGACAGCCTGTCGTTGCGGCGCTCGGCATCGAGCCGGGTATCTTGCTGGGTCGCTACGCTCATGACTTCGTGTCTCCTGTCGCGAGCTGCGCGACAGCGACACGAGTCGGCTACCGGTCAGGTGACGGGCAGCGGCGTGCCGGGTCGCGGTGCTCGCGATCGGTCAAGGGAAAGATGCGGAATTCGGCAGGAGGCCCACTGCGCGCGGCCGGGGCGACGCGCAGTGGGCCGACTTGGTGGCTCGTCCATGGCAGGCTCCTTGGGTTGGGACACGGGACCGGAACGTGTCCGGCGAAGGCGGCGCAGCGGGGGTCAGCCGATCCGCACCTTGACCAGCCAGCGGCTTTCCAGGCGGCCGCTGGCCGGGCTGACGCGCCAGACGAGGATGTCGTCCGGCGTGGCAATCGGGTCGCAGCGGGCGGGTTGGGTACGGACACGCATCCGCGCCAGGAAGGCGGATACGCCGGGAGAAATCGAAGGTCTTGCGTTCATGAATCACCTGTACCCGGCGCGCCGGTCACAGGCGAGAGGCACGGGATCAGCCCGGGAAGCCGCTCGACCGACCGGCCCGTTGCGGGCTCCGTCGTGCTTGGGTTGCATTCATCGACCCGACCCTCGAATGGAAGGCGGATCGGCATCTACTGGGGTTACTGTCCATGGCTCGCTTGATCGGGGAACAGAGGCGCCCTGCGCGCAGGGCCGGCGTTTTATAGGTGCGCCAGCCTGGAGGGTCAACCGGCGAAACGGCCATTTCCGGCATTTCAGATATTTCGTTCAGCAACCAGACAACTTCCCTACCCGGAATTACCGCTCGACAGACAGAGGCGTCCGCCCCGCTATACTGCGCCGCCTGACTGGAGCCCCCGATGAGCCCGTTCCTCGACGCCTGGCGGCATGCCCCGACCCACAGCAAGGTCTGGGCCCTGGCCGCGCCCATGATCCTCTCGAACCTCTCCGTGCCCATGGTGGCGCTGGTGGACAGCGCGGTGGTCGGCCATCTGCCCCACGCCCACCAGCTCGGCGCGGTGGCGGTGGGCAGCACCCTCTATACGCTGATGATCGGCGTGCTCGGCTTCCTGCGCATGGGCACCACCGGCTTCGCCGCCCAGGCCGCCGGGCGCGGCGATGGCGGCGCGCTGCGCCAGGTGCTGCTGCAGGGCCTGGGACTGGCCCTGGGGCTGGCGTTGCTGCTGGGCCTGCTGGCGCTGCCCTTCAGCGGCTTCGCCCTGGGGCTGATGGCGCCCTCGGCGGAGCTGGACCAACTGACCCGCGAATTCTTCCACCTGCGCCTGCTGGGGCTGCCGGCGGCACTGGCCAACTACGCGCTGGTGGGCTGGTTCCTCGGCACCCAGAACGCCCGCGCGCCGCTGGCGATACTGCTGGCCACCAACCTGATCAACATCGCCCTGGCGCTCTGGTTCGTACTGGGGCTGGACTGGGGCGTGGCCGGCGCCGCCAGGGCGGCGGTCACGGCGGAATGGTGCGGCGCGCTGCTCGGCCTGGCGCTGACCCGCGGCGCCCTGCGCCGCCATCCGGGGCGGATCGAGGCCCGCGCGCTGTCCCGCTGGAGCAGTTGGCGCCCGCTGCTGATGGTGAACCGCGACATTTTCATCCGCTCCCTGGCGCTGCAGCTGGTGTTCTTCCTGCTCACGGTGCAGGGCACGCGCCTGGGCGACGCCACGGTGGCGGCCAACGCCCTGCTGCTCAATGGCCTCTTGGTGACCGCCTACGCCCTGGATGGCCTGGCCCACGCGGTGGAAGCCCTGTGCGGCCACGCCATCGGCGCGCGGGACCGCGACGGCCTGCGCCGTTCGCTGCTGGTGGCCGGCGCCTGGTCGCTGATCGCCAGCCTGGCCTTCGCGCTGTTCTTCCTGGTCGGCGGCCGACTGTTCGTCGACCTGCAGAGCGACATCGCCGAGGTGCGCAGGGTGGCCCACATCTACCTGCCCTACCTGGCGGCGCTGCCCCTGGTGGCGGTCTGGAGCTACCTGCTGGACGGGCTGTTCATCGGCGCCACCCGCGCCCGCGAGATGCGCGACGCCATGCTGGTGGCGGTGATCCTTAGCCTGCCCTTGGGATGGGGGCTACAGTTTCTCGGCAACCACGGGCTCTGGCTGGCCTTCCTCGCCTTCATGGCGATACGCGGGCTCAGCCTGGGCTGCCTGGCGTGGCGCCTGCAGCGTCGCGACGCCTGGTTCGCCGCACGATAACGACAATGAAAACCTGATGACCTGAAGGAGTTTCCATGGGACAAGCCGTCGCCGCCTACCTGCATTTCCTCTCGATCTTCGTGCTCTTCGCCCTGCTCACCCTGGAGCACCGCCTGTTCAAATTGCCGCTGGACCTGGAGCGCGCCCGCAGCCTGGTGCGCATCGACATCGCCTACGGCATCGCCGCCGGGGCGGTGCTGGCCACGGGCCTGGCGCGGGTGATCTGGTATGGCAAGGGCCTGGACTACTACCTCGCCAACTCGATGTTCCACGCCAAGATGGGCCTGTTCGTGCTGATCGCCCTGCTCTCCGGCTTCCCCACCTTCGTCTTCCTCAACTGGCGCAACGCCCTGCAGGCCGGCCAGGTACCGCAGATCAGCCCCGGCAAGGCCAGGGCGGTGATCATGGTGATCCGCCTGGAACTGTTGCTGGCGCTGCTGCTGCCGCTGTTCGCGGTGCTGATGGCGCGGGGGTATGGGGTGATCGGGAGCTGAGCCCAACAGCGAGCCCGGGCAGGACTGCGTCCTGCTTGGCGAATGAATTCGCCCCTACAGAACTACGTCGGGGAAGGGCTCGGGGGCGAATACCGGGTTGAAGGACAGGCGCTCCCGGGCCTGCGCCAGGGCGGCCGCCACGGCGTCGTCGCCGGCGGCCAGGCCCTGCAGGTGGATGAATTCCACATGGTGCAGGCCGATGATGCCCAGCACGTGGCGCAGGTAGGGCGAGAGGAAGTCCATCTGCTTGGCCTTGGCCCCCAGGTAATGCCCCCCGGAACTCAGCACCACGAAGGTCGGCCGGTCCTCCAGCAGGCCGTCGCGCCGGCCGTCGTGGATCTCGAAGGTGCGGTGGATGCGCACCACGTAGTCCAGCCAGAGCTTCAGCGCCGCCGGCACCATGTAGTTGTGCATGGGGGTGGAGATCAGCAGGTAGTGGCTGGCCTCCAGTTCGCCGATCAGTTGCTCGGAAAGGGCGAAGTGCTCCTCGGCGCAATCCGACTTGCCCACCACCGCCTCGGCGTAGCCGGCACAGAGGGGCGGCAATGGCTCGCGCACCAGGTTGCGCACGATTACTTCGGCCTTGGGGTGGATGCGCCGGGCCATCTCCCGGGCCAGTTGGCCACCGGGCGAGGCCAAGTCGTTGGGGCTGCATTCGAGCAAGAGGACGCGCGGCATGGTGGAGCTCCCGACAGATTGAGAAAGGCTGGCGGACATGAAAGCGCCGGACGGGAAATTTTGCCAGGGGGTTGGTCGGGTCATTCGTAGGTTGGTGCCGAGCCGCCGGCGAAGCATTTCGCGAATGAATTCGCTCCCACAGTCGTAGGGTGGAAATCGCTTTTCATTTCCACCATTCGGCGTCCAGCCAGACCACCGACGGTGGACCGATAAAGCGTGGTCCACCCTACGGCTTCGCACGCTCGAATGAAAAAGCCCGGCGCGGAGCCGGGCTTCTTCGATCTGACTGATCAGGAGGAGAGATACGAGGAGCGGGTCAGCCCCAGCCGCAACGCATCGATGTACTGGGTACGTTCGCGCGGGCTCAGCTTGGCGCTGGCCACCTTGTCGCGGTAGAGCGCCATCAGCTCCTCGGGGGACAGGTGCACGTAGCGCAGCATGTCTTCGATGGTGTCGTGGGTCTCGATGCCGGCGTGGTACACGCTGCCGTCGTCATGCTGGTAGACGTTCACCGAGTCGGTGTCGCCGAACAGGTTGTGCATGTCGCCGAGGATTTCCTGGTAGGCGCCCACCAGGAACACACCCAGGAGGTATTCCTCGCCAATGCGCACTTCGTGCACCGGCATGCTGGTCTCGATGCTCTGCTCGTCGATGTACTGCTTGATCTTGCCGTCGGAATCGCAGGTCAGGTCCTGCAGCACGGCGCGGCGCAGGGGTTCCTCGTCCAGGCGGTGCAGCGGCAGGATCGGCAGCACCTGGCCGATCGCCCAGGTGTCCGGCAGGCTCTGGAACACCGAGAAGTTGCAGATGTACTTCTCCGCCAGCTTGTCGTTCAACTCGTCGAGCACCTGGCGATGGGAGCGCTGACGCGCCTTGAGCTGGTTGTGCAGGCGGCGGCAGATGGCGAAGTAGGTCTGCTCGGCCAGGGCCTTCTCGGCCAGGGTCAGCTTGCCCTCGGCATACTGGGTGGCGGCGTCGCTCATGTAGTGGGTCGCGCGCCAGTAGGTCTCGGTGACCATCTCGGCGTCGGTCGGCGCCAGGAGCTCGGCGAGCCAGCGTACGGCCTCGGGCAGTGCCTCCATATCCTCGATCTTCGGCACTTCGTCGTTGTGCCGCTCGACGTCGGTCACCTGCATCACCAGCACGGCGTGGTGCGCGGTCATGGCACGGCCGCTCTCGGAGAAGATGTGCGGGTGCGGCAGGCCCTGGGCGTCGCAGAACTCCTTGAGCATGCCCACCACCACGCCGGCATAGTCGTCCATGTCGTAGTTGATGGAGCTGGCATTGCGCGAGTGGGTGCCGTCGTAGTCCACGCCGAGGCCGCCGCCGACGTCGATGTGGTCCACCGGCAGGCCGAGGTTGCGCAACTCGGCGTAGTAGCGGATGGCTTCCTTGAAGCCGTGCTGGTAGTCGGCCAGGTTGGCGATCTGCGAGCCCATGTGGAAGTGCAGCAGGCGTACGCCCTGGTCCAGGCCGGCCTTGCGGAAGCGCTCGACCACCGAGAGGATCTGCGCGGCGGAAAGGCCGAACTTGGACTTCTCGCCACCGGTATCGGCCCACTTGGACGAGGCCAGGGACGACAGGCGCACGCGCAGGCCCACCTGGGGCGCGACCTTCAGCTCGGCGGCGACGTCGATGACGTACTCCACCTCGGCTTCCTTCTCGATGACGATGAAGACGTTGTGGCCGAGCTTCTGCCCCATCAGCGCCAGGCGGATGAATTCGCGGTCCTTGTAGCCGTTGCAGACGATGGTGCCGCCCTTCGGCGCCAGGGCCAGCACGGCGAGCAGCTCGGGCTTGGAACCGGCTTCCAGGCCGATGGAGACGTTCTGCGTGGCGATGATGTTTTCCACCACCGCTTCCTGCTGGTTGACCTTGATCGGGTACAGGGCGGTGTAGCGGCTCTGGTACTCCAGGCGCTCGATATTGGCGTCGAAGGCTCCGGTCAGCTGGCGAACGCGGTCCTGCAGGATGTCCGGGAAACGTACCAGCAGCGGCAGCGACAGGCCCGCCTCGCGCAGGTCGCCGACGAGATGGAAGAAGTCCACCGGCGCGCTGCCGGCCCCTCTCGGCCGCACTTCGACGCGGCCGGCCTCGTTGATGGCGAAATAGCCGGCGCCCCAGTGGCGAATGCCGTAGACACTGCGGCTGTCGGCCACGGTCCAGCTGGTGCCATCGTCCTTGCGCGTGCGTCGTGCAGACATCGGTTTCCCCCTGTGGGATGAAAAGGGCCACACCCGCCGGATCGTGCCGGGCGGGCCTGGTCAGGTTAATTCGGTCGTGTGACGTTGGAGTGTTGACCGCCGCTGTGACGGTCAGTTTAGAAAGCCGTGGCTCAACCGCCGGATTTCTTGGCCTTGAAGCCGCGCTTGGCGAGCTCTTCAAGCAGCAGGTCCACGTGGTCGCCCTGGATCTCGATCACGCCGTCCTTCAGGGCTCCACCGGTTCCACAGCGACGCTTGAGCGCACTGGCCAGCTCCTTCAGGGCGTCTTCGGCCAGCGGCACGCCGCTGACGGTGGTGACGGTCTTGCCGCCACGGCCCTTGGTTTCACGGCGCACGCGGGCAATGCCGTCGCCAGCAGGCACTGTGGCTTGCTTGCAGATGCAGGCATCGATGGGCTGGCGGCATTCCGGGCAATGCCGGCCGCTGTCGGTGGAGTACACCAGGCCGCCGAGGGCGGCAAAGGACGAAGCTTTCTTGACCACCGGCTTTCCTCGTAGGGGTCAGGATAGCGACTGGTCGGCGGGGGCCGACCGCGAAGCCCCACTCTGGCAGGGGCAGCGCTGCCTGGCCGGGAGGCCAGGGTTGAAAGGCGGCGAAATTTAGCAGCATTCGCGGCGAATGCTAAGTACGAAAATGCGCCATTGATCGACAGATTGGCGACCTCGTTCGGCATCCCGCACGAAAGGGTCCGGGATATCGCACAAACCCGCGCCTGGCGCGGGTTTGGCGAGTCCGGCCAGTTGCTTTTCATGTAGGGGCGAATTCATTCGCCAAGCAGACCGAAGGACTGCCGTCCGGGGTCAGGGGTCTGCTACGCAGCCCTTGGCGATTGCAATCGCCCCCACCAAGAGCCTCTCCTACAGAGAGGCCTGGTACAGCTTCAGCGCCTTGAGGGAGTCCGGGCAGCAGGGACTCAGGGCCAGGGCTTCGTCCACCGTCATGAAGCGCGCTTCCAGCACTTCTTCCGGCTGCAGCTTCAGCGGGTCGTCGGAGACGGCGGAGAACACCGCGCCCCAGAGGCGATTGCCCGGCTCGTCGAAAAAGAAGCGGCCATGCTCGCGCAGGACAACCCCGGCGATGCCCAGTTCCTCTTCCAGCTCGCGGGCGGCGGAGGGGGCGTAGTCCTCGCCTTCCTGCACCATGCCGCCGGCGGCCACGTCCCAGTAGCCCGGGTAGAGCGCCTTGCTCAGGGTGCGGCGGTGCACGCAGAGCTGGCCGGCGGAGTTGAACAGGAGGATGAAGGTGCCCCGGGAAATCAGCCCGCGCTCGCGCAGTTCGGCGCGCGGCAGGCCGCCGAGGGGGCGGTCCTGCTCGTCGACCCAGGCCACCCGCTCGGCATCGGAGGCGGCGCGATGGGCCGCCTCGCGTTCATCCATGGCCATCAGCCCTGCTCCAGCAGCTGGCGCAGGTCGATCACCGCGGCGTTGGCGCGGGAGATGTAGTTGGCCATCACCAGCGAGTGGTTGGCCAGCACGCCGTAGCCGCTACCGTTCAGCACCATGGGGCTCCACAGGGGCTCCTGGGCGGCTTCCAGCTCGCGGATGATCTGACGCACGCTGATGGTGGCGTTCTTCTTCGCCAGCACGTCGGCGAAGTCGACTTCGATGGCGCGCAGGATGTGCGACAGCGCCCAGGCCTGGCCACGGGCTTCGTAGAAGACGTTGTCGATCTGCAGCCAGGGGGTCTCGACGATTTCCTCGCTCACCGCCGGCACCTGGCCGGAGGCCGCCGCGGCCTCGGGGCTGATATCGGTGTTCAGGCGTACCCGGCCGACGCTGGCGGACAGGCGCTGGGACAGGGAACCGAGGCGGGTGGCGACGTCGCCCAGCCAGTTGTTCAGGTTGTCGGCGCGGGTATAGAACTGCGCATTGGGCTGGTTGGGATCGGCCAGGCGGGCGAGGTAGCGATCCAGGGAACGGATGCCCTCCTGGTACTCGGCCTCGGAGGCGGGCAGCGCCCAGCTCTTGTTGTCGAAGTTGAAACGCGGCTCGGCACGGGCCAGGTCCGGATCCTCGGTGGACTGGGACTGGGAGCGGGCGAAGTCCTTGCGCAGGGCACGGGACAGGTCGCGCACCTGGACCAGCACGCCGTATTCCCAGGCGGGCATGTTGTCCAGCCAGAGGCCCGGCGGTGCCAGGTCGTTGGAGAGGTAGCCGCCGCTCTTGTCCAGCAGGGTCTGGGCCACGCCCTTGAGGGTTTCCACCGTGGTATAGCCGCTGACCATCTGCCGACCGGCACGGTCCGCGGCGGCCTGGGCGTCCTGCTGCACGGGGAAGAGATCGGGTTCGCGGCTCCAGTACCAACCCACCACCATGCAGGCGAGCAGGTAGATCACCAGCAGGCTGCCGAGGGCCCGGCTCAGCCAGATACCGCCCAGATAGCTGCGCACGTCGTCAACCGAATCATCCACGCGCTCACGCGCGTCGCCCATCCGTTTCTTCCAGTCCAGCATGGCAGTGTCCTTCAACTCTCGATCAGCACGGGAAAGGTTCGGCCAGAATCCGCCGAGGGGGTCCTGGCCAGGTCCAGCACTATAAGGGAAGCGCGGGCGCAGCGCAGTGGCCGCGAGCCAAACCATCGTCCGGGGCGCCGGTCCTGCAATCCTCCTGGTCGCAAATTGACGGAATCTATCCGGGACACGGGGCGATACCGCGGCAGATGGTACTGGCGTGCCTGCGACAAGGTGATAGCATGAAGCCACCATCCGGGTCGCCTCCAGGCGCCCCTCCCAAAGAAGCCGGGCCATGACCGAGCACGAAGATCCCAGCCGCGACCGACTCAAACACCACTTCGCCCAGCGGGTGATCAACCAGGCGCGACAGGTGCTGGAAATCTGGCAGCGCCTGCAACGCAGTGAATGGAGTGCGGCCCGCATGGCCGAGCTGGCCGAGGCCAGCCTCGACCTGCAGCGCTACGCCGACCGCTTCGAGCAGACCGAGCACAGCCGCCTGGCGGTGGCCATCGGCAACTGCCTGCGCGCGGTGGAAGCGAACCGCGGACGGCTATCCAGCGACCTGATCACCGAGCTCAGCCTGCTGATGCAACGCCTGTCGCGCACCGGCCTGCGCCATGGCGACCAGTTCGAGCAGACCTTCCTGCCGCCCCTGCGCAAGCCGGTGTACCTGGCGCTGCAGAGCGAGGAGCGCGCCCTGCGCCTGATCCAGCAGCTGGAATTCTTCGGCCTCAACGCACAGCTCTTCGGCAGCGCCAGCGCCTTCCGCGCGGCCATGGCCGAGCGGCATCCGGCGGCCATAGTGCTGGAAGTGGACTTCGCCGGCCCCGGAATGGGCCTGGACCTGGCCCATGAAGCCCAGCAGGGGCTGGAGCTGAAGCTGCCGATCATCTTTTTCAGCCACGAGGAAACCGATGCGCCGACCCGCCTGGCCGCCGTGCGCGCCGGGGGCCAGGAGTTCTTCACCGGGGCCCTGGACGCCTCCAGCCTGCTGGAGAAGCTGGAAACCCTGACCCGAACCGCCCACTACGATCCCTTCAAGGTGCTGATAGTCGACGACTCCCGCGCCCAGGCCACCCATACCGAACTGATCCTCAACTCCGCCGGCATCGTCACCCGGGCGATCACCGAGCCGGTGCAGACCCTGCTCGCCCTGGCCGACTTCCAGCCCGACCTGATCATCCTCGACATGTACATGCCCGAGTGCCAGGGCACCGAGCTGGCCAAGGTGATCCGCCAGCACGAGCGCTACGTCAGCGTGCCGATCATCTACCTGTCGGCCGAGGACGACCTGAACAAGCAGCTGGATGCCATGAGCGAGGGCGGCGATGACTTCCTTACCAAGCCGATCAAGCCACGGCACCTGATCGCCACGGTGCGCACCCGCGCCAATCGCGCCCGCAGCCTGAAAGCACGCATGGTGCGCGACAGCCTGACCGGCCTGTTCAACCACACCCACACCTTGCAGCTGCTGGAAGACGCCAGTTCCCGCGCGCGCCGGGATGGCAAGCCGCTGTGCTTCGCCATGCTCGACATCGATCACTTCAAGAAGGTCAACGACACCTACGGCCACCCCATGGGCGACCGCGTGATCAAGAGCCTGGCCCTGTTCCTCAAGCAACGCCTGCGCAAGACCGACCATATCGGGCGTTACGGCGGCGAGGAGTTCGCCGTGGTACTGCCCGACACCGACCTGGCCGCCGCCCGGCGCGTACTGGAGGAGATCCGCCAGCGCTTCGCCGAAATCCGCTATCCGGCGCAGCCCCACGACCTGTCCTGCACCTTCAGTTGCGGCATCGCCCAGCTGCAGGACGGCCTCGACATCAACCAGCTGTCCAAACAGGCCGACGAAGCGCTCTATCGCGCCAAGCACGGCGGACGCAACCGGGTGGAACCGCAGCAGGACTGAACCGCCGCCGTCACGGGACTGTCACCAAACAGCAATATCATCTGGCCATCTCTCAGAGCCGGTCCAGGGTCGCACAGGCGAGCGCGGGCGGGCTATCGGAAGTCTGCGAGGACCGGATGCGCCTGAAACTGCTCACCAACCTGATTACCCTGCTGCTGGTCACCGTGTGCCTCGCGCTGGGGGCCACCCTCTGGTGGTCGCAACGCGCGCTGGAGCAGCCCTACCAGTTGATGGAGCAGTACCTGGAATTGGCCCAGCGCTTCCGCGGCGAAGTGGTGGACAACGTCCAGGCCTACCTGGGCAGCGGTGACGCCCTGCGCCATAGCGCGGCCAGCCAGGGCATCGACAGCCTGGAGCGCCGCCTCGGCCAGTTGCCCGCCGAATTCACCCGGGAACTGCTGCCCAGCTTCAATGAACTGCGGGAATTCACCCGCGGCGAACTGCTGGCGGCGGGCAAGCTGGCGGGCGATCCCCAGGGCCTGCTGATCCAGGCCGAGCGGGAGATCGCCGCGGCCCTGGACCAGCTCGACCAGTACGCCGCCTCGGCCAGCGCCCCGGCCGCCGGCGACTATCGCGCGCCGTTGTTCGCCGCGGCCCAGCACCTCAACCGTCTCAGCCAGGCGCGCGCCAAGCTGGTGGCCAGCGGCCGCGACGAACTGGCCGCCGACGCCCAGCGCGAACTGGAAGCCCTCGGCCGCGACAGCGCCCGGCTGGAACAGCTGCCCCTGCTCGGTGTGGCCGACAGCAGCGGCTCGGCCGCCGACGACTTCGCCGCCATGATGGGCCTGGAAAGCAGCAGCGAATCCGGCCAGGCCGAGGATCGCGGCATCGCCCTCAAGCGCGAGCTCGCCGGCCTGCTCAAGCGCTACCCCGGTGAACTGGCGCGTACCCGCGAGCTGATCCAGCGCCGCGCCGGCCTGAGCGAGGCCACCGCCCGGCGAGTGGACGCCCTGCAAGCCGCCCTGGCCGCCCTGGAACCGGCAGTGCGCGCCGAGCATGGCCGCATCCAGGCGGAGGTACGCCTGATCCAGGGCCTGATGATCGGCCTGATCCTGCTCATCGCCCTGTCCATCGACCGCATCCAGCGCCGCCTGACCCAGGTGCTCGGCCGCCTGGTCGATGCGCTGGGCGCCTGGGCCGCGGGCGATTTCAGCCGCCCCATCGCCCTCGGCTCCGCCACGACGGACCTGCGCCGCATCGAGGATTCCCTCAATCGCCTGCGGGATTACCTGGGCGAGCTGGTGGGCACCATCCGCCAGCACGCCGAGCAGGTGGCCGGCAGCAGCAGCGCCCTGGCCGACCTGAACAACGGCCTGCATGCCGGCGCCGAGCACCAGGCCGGCGGTACCGCGCAGATCCGCGACGCCCTGGGCGAACTGGAAAGCACCATCCAGCAGGTGGCCGGCGACGCCAGCCTGGCCGCGGATGCCAGCCGTGATGCAGGACGCGCCGTGGAACAGGGCCAGAGCGTGATCGACCAGAGCCTGGCCGGGCTGCATCAACTGGTGGGCGAAGTGCAGAACAACGCCCAGGCGGTGGAACGCCTGGCCGAAGAGACGGAAACCATCGACAAGGTACTGACGGTGATCCGCGGCATCGCCGAGCAGACCAACCTGCTGGCCCTCAATGCCGCCATCGAAGCCGCCCGCGCTGGCGAGATGGGCCGGGGCTTCGCCGTGGTGGCCGAAGAAGTGCGCTCCCTGGCCCTGCGCACCACAGGCGCCACCAGCGAGATCCAGCAGCTGATCGCCCGCCTGCAGCAGGCGGCCCGGCAATCGGTGGACGCCATGCGCATCCAGGTCGAGCATGCCGAAGCCAGCGCCGAGCAGGCCTCTGCGGCCGACGGCGCGCTGGTGGAAGTGGTCAGCGCCATTCGCACCATCGCCAGCATGGCCGAGCGCATCGCCGACGCCACCGCCCAGCAGAGCAGCGCCGTGAGCGAGATCCGCGACCACAGCGAACAGATCCACCAATTGGGCGGCGACAACCTGGCGCGCATCAGCGCCAGCCGCAACCAAGGCGAGCGCCTGCTCGAACTGGGCGGGCAACTGCATACGACGGTCAAGGCCTTCCGCGTGTGAGGCGCGACCTATTGTCGCGCCCAGCTCCCCTGCACAAGGTTACGGCGGGCGTCAGCCCGCCTCCCATTCCGAAGACAAAACCGCTTACAGCCGGGAACCTGCAGGAAAGGCCCGAGGTTCGCTATGATGCGAGCAATTTCTGATCAAGAGCCCCCTATGCGCCGCCTGCTTAGCCTGATCCTGCTGCTGGTCGCCCTGCCCGCCGCCGCAGGGTTGCTGGACAACCGTCCGAACCCGACCCTGGGCGCTCCCCTGAACAACAGCGGCGATTTCCTGCCGGTGCGCGAAGCCTTCCGCCTCAGCCTGGTGGAGAGCACCCCCACCTCGGTGAAGCTGCGCTTCACCAATGCCGAGGGCTATTACCTCTATCGCCACCGCTTCCAGTTCCGCGCCGAGCCCGCCGACAGCGGCCTGGGGCAAGCGGTGCTGCCGCCGGGCAAGCACAAGAACGACCAGTATTTCGGTGACGTCGAGGTGTACTACGGCGTGCTGGACGTCGACCTGCCCGTGGACCCGGCACGCACGGCGCCCAGCGAATTGCGGGTCACCTACCAGGGCTGCGCCGACAAGGGCCTGTGCTATCCGCCGGAAACCGAGGTACTGAAACTGGCCGACGGCCCGGCCTCCGGCGACGGCGGCCAGACCGGAAGCGCTGCCGCCGGCAAGGCCTGGAGCTGGCACGAGCTGGCGCTGTTCTTCCTCGCCGGCCTGGGCCTGACCTTCACCCCCTGCGTACTGCCGATGCTGCCGATCCTCTCCGGCGTGGTGTTGCGCGGCCAGGCAGGGGGCGGCCGCGGCCTGGTGCTGTCGCTGGCCTACGTGCTGCCGATGGCGGCCTGCTTCGCCCTGCTGGGCGCACTGATGGGCGTGTTCGGCGCCGAACTCAACCTCCAGGCGCGGCTGCAGTCGCCCTGGGTGCTGGTGCCTTTCGCCGGCTTCTTCACCCTCTTCGCCCTGGCCATGTTCGGCCTCTACGAGCTGCGCCTGCCACGCTTCATCAGCGCTCCGCTGGACACCCTGGCGGGCAGCACCAAAGGCGGCTCGATCTGGAGCGCGGCGCTGCTCGGTGTGCTCTCCAGCCTGCTGGTGTCGCCCTGCGTCTCGGCGCCGCTCGCCGGCGCCCTGCTCTATATCAGTGCAAGCGGCGACGCCCTTGGCGGCGGCCTGAAACTCTTCGCCCTGGGACTGGGCATGGGCGCGCCCCTGGTGCTCTTCGCCACCGGTGGTGGCGCCCTGCTGCCCAAGGCCGGCCAATGGATGGTCGCCGTGCGCAACGCCTTTGGCGTGCTGCTGCTGGCGGTGGCCGTCTGGATGCTCGAACGGGTCCTGCCCGGCCCGCTGGCGCTGGGCCTATGGGGCCTGCTGGCCGGCGGCGTGGCACTCTTCCTCGGCGCCCTGGAATTCACCCCCAAGGCACCCCGCGCGCGGCTGGCGCAGCTTGGCGGCCTGGTCCTGCTGGTCTATGCCGTGGCGGCCTGGGCCGGCGCCCTCAAGGGCGAATCCGATCCGCTGCACCCGCTGGGCCGCGCGCACCTGGTTGGTGCACCGGCCGCCGTGCCGGCCGCCGGAGAGTGGCAAACCATCAAGACCCCCACGGAGCTCACCGGCGTCCTCGCCGAAGCCAAGGCCGCTGGCCAGCCGCTACTGCTGGACTGGTACGCCGACTGGTGCATTAGTTGCAAGGTCATCGAGCGTGAAGTCCTCACCGCCACGGAGGTGACCTCGCAGCTGGGCAGCTACCGCCTGATCCGCTTCGACATGACCGAAAGCAACGCCGAACAACGGGCGCTGCTCGACCGCTACAAGCTGTTCGGACCGCCAGCCATACTGTTCTTCGATGGCAAGGGTGACGAGTTGGCCGCCCTGCGTGTCGTAGGTGAAGTCGATGCCAAGGCCTTCGCCGTTCGTCTGCAACAGGCAAACGCATCGCGCTGATGCGTGTAACGTCATATATTTGCCGTAAACACCGGGCATCATGTCGACTATTGTTGACAACTGGACAGCCATTTCAGCTATCCGGCATAGTGCCGCCTGCCCTCTAACAAGGAACAAACAGCATGGCCACCCTGCTCGTCCTGCATGGCCCCAACCTCAACCTGCTGGGCACCCGCGAACCCGACAAGTACGGCGCCACTACCCTGGCCGAAATCAACCAGGACCTGGAGCGCCGCGCCCGCGAGGCTGGCCATCACCTGATGGTCCTGCAGAGCAACGCCGAGTACGAATTGATCGATCGAATCCACGCCGCCCGCAGCGAGGGAGTGGACTTCATCATCATCAATCCTGCTGCTTTCACGCATACAAGTGTCGCCCTACGTGACGCGATGCTCGCTGTGAGCATCCCATTCATCGAAGTGCACCTGTCCAACGTGCACAAACGAGAACCTTTCCGCCATCACTCCTACTTTTCCGACGTTGCCGTGGGAGTGATCTGCGGTCTGGGCGCCACCGGCTACCGCCTGGCCCTGGACGCGGCGCTAGAACACCTTGAACGCCCCTGACCTCACCCCCTGGGAGTTGATGATTAATGGATATCCGTAAAGTCAAGAAACTGATCGAACTGCTGGAAGAATCCGGTATCGACGAACTGGAGATCCGCGAGGGCGAAGAGTCCGTGCGCATCAGCCGCCACAGCAACAAGGCCATGGCCGCCCAGCCGATCTATGCCGCCGCCCCGGCACCGATCGCAGCGCCGATCGCCGCTGTCGCTCCGGCCGCCGCCGAAGCTGCTGCCCCGGCGGCGCCGAAGCTGAACGGCAATGTGGTGCGCTCGCCGATGGTCGGCACCTTCTACCGTTCGCCGTCCCCGACTGCCGCCTCCTTCGTCGAAGTCGGCCAGAGCGTGAAGAAAGGCGACATCCTGTGCATCGTCGAAGCCATGAAGATGATGAACCACATCGAAGCCGAAGCTAGCGGCGTGATCGAGTCCATCCTGGTGGAAAACGGTCAGCCGGTTGAGTACGACCAGCCGCTGTTCACCATCGTCTGAACCGCGGAGAGCCTGCGATGTTGGAAAAAGTCCTGATCGCCAACCGTGGCGAGATCGCCCTGCGCATCCTGCGCGCCTGCAAGGAACTGGGCATCAAGACGGTGGCGGTGCATTCCACGGCCGACCGTGAGCTGATGCATCTGTCCCTGGCCGACGAGACCGTATGCATCGGCCCGGCTTCGGCAGCCCACTCCTACCTGAACATCCCGGCGATCATCAGCGCCGCCGAAGTCACCGGCGCCACCGCGATCCACCCGGGTTACGGCTTCCTCGCCGAAAACGCCGACTTCGCCGAGCAGGTGGAGAACTCCGGCTTCGCCTTCATCGGCCCGAAAGCCGACACCATTCGCCTGATGGGCGACAAGGTATCGGCCAAGGACGCCATGAAGCGCTCCGGGGTGCCGACGGTCCCGGGCTCCGACGGCCCGCTGCCGGAAGACGAGGAAACCGCCCTGGCCATCGCCCGCGAAGTGGGCTACCCGGTGATCATCAAGGCCGCCGGCGGCGGCGGTGGTCGCGGCATGCGCGTGGTCTACGAGGAAGAAGAGCTGATCAAGTCGGCCAATCTGACCCGTACCGAAGCCGGTGCGGCCTTCGGCAACTCCATGGTCTACCTGGAGAAGTTCCTCACCAACCCGCGCCATGTCGAAGTCCAGGTCCTCTCCGACGGCCAGGGCAACGCCATCCACCTGGGCGACCGCGACTGCTCCCTGCAGCGCCGCCACCAGAAGGTACTGGAAGAAGCCCCTGCTCCGGACATCGACGAGAAGGCCCGCGCCGAGGTGCTGGACCGCTGTGTCCAGGCCTGCATCGAGATCGGCTACCGCGGCGCCGGCACCTTCGAGTTCCTCTACGAGAACGGCCGCTTCTACTTCATCGAGATGAACACTCGCGTGCAGGTGGAGCACCCGGTCACCGAAATGGTCACCGGTGTCGACATCGTCAAGGAGATGCTCAGCATCGCCGCCGGCAACAAGCTGTCGATCAAGCAGGAAGACGTGGTCATCCGTGGCCATGCGCTGGAATGCCGGATCAACGCCGAAGACCCGGACAACTTCATGCCCTGCCCGGGCAAGGTGACCTACTTCCACGCCCCGGGCGGCAACGGTGTTCGCGTCGATTCGCACCTGTACAGCGGCTACGCGGTTCCGCCGAACTACGACTCGCTGATCGGCAAGCTGATCACCTACGGCAACTCGCGTGACGAAGCCATGGCGCGCATGCGCAATGCGCTGGACGAGATCGTCGTCGACGGGATCAAGACCAACATCCCGCTGCACCGCGACCTCACGCGCGACAAGGGTTTCTGCAAGGGTGGGATCAACATCCACTACCTGGAAAAGAAACTCGGCATGGACAAGCACTGACCGTCTGAAAAGACGAAAAAAGCGCTGAAGGCTGAAGGCCGGACGGAAAGCGGATAATCTTGCCGCCTTTCGTCCAGCCTCCAGCCTTCAGCCGTTTTCACGAGGTTCGTTATGCCCTGGTTACAAGTTCGTCTCGCCATCACTCCGGAACAGGCGGAAACCTACGAAGACGCCCTGCTGGAAGTTGGCGCCGTCTCCGTGACCTTCATGGACGCCGAAGACCAGCCGATCTTCGAACCGGACCTCGGCACCACCCCGCTCTGGTCCCACACCCACCTGCTCGCCCTGTTCGAGGCCGATACCGACGAAGCCAGCCTGGTGGCGCACCTGGAGCTGCTCACCGGTGGTGCGCTGCCGGTGCACCAGATCGAGCGCATCGAGGACCAGGATTGGGAACGCAGCTGGATGGACAACTTCCAGCCCATGCGTTTCGGCCGCCGCCTGTGGATAGTGCCGAGCTGGCACGCCGCTCCCGAGCCGGACGCGGTGAACCTGCTGCTCGACCCGGGCCTGGCCTTCGGCACCGGTACCCACCCGACCACCGCGCTCTGCCTGGAATGGCTGGACAGCCAGGACCTGGCCGGTTGCGACGTGCTGGACTTCGGCTGCGGCTCGGGCATCCTCGCCATCGCCGCCCTGCTGCTGGGCGCACGCCAGGCGGTGGGCACCGACATCGACCCGCAGGCCCTGGAAGCCTCCCGCGACAACGCTTCGCGCAACGGCATCGACCCGGCGCGCTTCCCGGTCTACCTGCCCGCCGACCTGCCGCAGCGGCCCGCCGCGGTGGTAGTGGCCAACATTCTCGCCGGCCCGCTGGTGTCCCTGGCCCCGCAGATCACCAGCCTGGTGGCGCCGGGCGGGCGCCTTGCGCTGTCCGGCATCCTCGCCGAGCAGGCCGAGGAGGTGCGCGCAGCCTATGCTGACGCCTTCGACCTCGACCCGACGGCGGAACAGGACGGCTGGGTGCGCATCAGCGGCGTGCGCCGCTGATACGCTGAAAAACCCATGGATCGAGTAAAATAGCCATAAGTTTCCACCGGATCGCCGCATGACCGACAGCTACGTCACTCAGTGCCCGCATTGCCAGACCAGTTTCCGCGTCAGCCGCGCCCAGTTGGCGGTGGCCCATGGCGCCGTGCGCTGCGGAGCCTGTCTGCACGTGTTCAACGCGGCGCAACAGCTGCTGGCGACCCAGGGCCAGGCGCCGACCCGCGCGACCGAGAAACCCAAGGCGTCCCCAGCGCCCGCCGCCGCGCCCAGGCCGGCGCCAGTACCGGTTCCCAGCGTCGCCACCGTGCTCAAGCAGCCCACGGCATCACAGCCCGCGCCGCCTGCCGCGCCCCCGGCCAGCGACGGCCGCTGGATCCACGACGACCTCGACCTCGACAGCCTCGATCTGGACGAAGAGCTCGCCAAGCTGGAACAGGAAGAGCGCCGCCTGTCCCGCGACCTGCTCGGTCCGGAGGCGCCGGTGCGCACCGAGGAACAACCGCCCGCCCAGCAGGACGAAGAGTGGGCCGAGGCCCTGCTGGAGGCCGAGGAACCCAAGACCGCAGCGGAACCGGACTTCGAGCCGGAACTCGAACCGGATCTCGAACCGCGGATCGAGCCGGAAACCGAACTCGAGCTGCGCGCCGCCCCCGTCGCCGAGCCGATCAGCCGCACCCCGGCCGAGCCGCCCCGCCCGGCCCCGCGTACCGAGCCCAGCCTGTCCATGGACCTGGTCGAAGACGAGCCGGGACCGGACTTCAGCCTCGGTTCCGCCCGCGACGACGAACCCGAAGACCTGGGCGACGAGATCGACGACGATCGCGACGAACCCGCGGTCTCCGCCGCGCCGCGCCATCAGCCGCGGCGCAACGAGCCCGGCCTGCGCGAAGAAGGCCTGCTCAACCTCAACGACGAACCACTGCAGCTGGACTGGCAGGAAACCAGGCGCCCCTGGGGCCGCCGGATCGGCTGGCTCCTGCTGACCCTGGCGGCTGCCCTGGCCCTGGCCACCCAGTACGTCTGGTATCACTTCGACGAATTGGCCCGGCAGGACCAGTACCGCCCCTGGTTCCAGCAGATCTGTCCGGAAATCGGCTGCCAGCTGCCCTCCAAGGTGGATATCGACCTGATCAAGAGCAGCAACCTGGTGGTACGCAGCCACCCCGAGTTCTCCGGCGCCCTGGTGGTGGACGCCATCCTCTACAACCGCGCCGCCTTCGCCCAGCCCTTCCCGCTGCTGGAACTGCGCTTCGCCGACATCAATGGCCAACTGCTGGCCAGCCGTCGCTTCAAGCCGGGCGAGTACCTCTCCGGGGAACTGGCCGGACAGGCGGAAATGCCCCCGCAAACCCCTATCCACATCAGCCTGGACATCCTTGACCCGGGGACCAAGGCGGTGAACTACAGCCTCAGCTTCCACTCCCCCGAATAGGCCGAAAGCGCCGGAATCCGGCGCCTCCAGGCTATCTCTAACTCACGGTGATAAGGGCGCCGCTGTTCAGAATTTGTTCAAAACAGCCTTTATCCGGTCACCGAGAGCGGGTATCATGCCCACCCTTTTTCGAACTCCCCACTGAGCAGGCCCTACAACAGGGAAGACCTATGTCGTCGGTCAGCATCGGCCCTTATGCCTTGCCCAATCAGGTGATACTCGCCCCCATGGCGGGTGTGACCGACCGGCCGTTTCGCCTGCTTTGCCGGCGCCTTGGTGCCGGCATGGTGGTCTCGGAGATGGTCACCAGCGACGTGCGCCTGTGGAACAGCCGCAAGTCGCGACTGCGCCTGCTCCACGAAGGGGACCCGGAACCCCGCTCCGTGCAGATAGCCGGTGGCGATCCGGAGATGCTGGCGGAAGCGGCCAGGGCCAATGTGGAACTCGGTGCCCAGATCATCGACATCAACATGGGTTGCCCGGCGAAAAAGGTCTGCAACAAGGCCGCCGGCTCGGCGCTGATGAAGGACGAGGCCCTGGTGGCCGAGATCCTCGATGCCGTGGTCAAGGCCGTCGATGTACCCGTCACCCTGAAGATCCGCACCGGTTGGGACCGATCGAACAGGAACGGAATAACGGTGGCGAAGATCGCCGAACAGGCCGGTATCCAGGCCCTGGCCGTCCACGGCCGGACCCGCGCCGACCTGTACACCGGCGAAGCCGAGTACGACACCATCGCTGCGATCAAGCAGGCGGTGTCCATTCCGGTGTTCGCCAACGGCGATATCGATTCGCCACAGAAAGCCAGACAGGTCCTCGACGCCACCGGCGCCGACGCCCTGCTGATCGGTCGAGCGGCCCAGGGGAGACCCTGGATCTTCCGCGAGATCGTGCATTACCTGGCGACCGGTGAACTTCTGCCGGCGCCATGCTTGATCGAGGTGGAACGGATCCTGCTGGAGCACCTTGCCGCACTGCACGCCTTCTATGGCGACGAGATGGGCGTTCGCATCGCCCGCAAGCATGTCGGCTGGTATCTGGCGACCCTGCCCGGCGCCAGGGAGTTTCGCGCCATGTTCAATCGTTTGGAGTCCACGGACGCGCAGTGCGCCAACGTTCGGGAGTTCTTCGCCGAGCGTCACAACGAAGGGGATAAGGCCGCATGACGACGATGACCGAGAATTTTTTTGATGGGGCAACACCCGTGAGCGACAACGCCAACCTTAAACAGCACCTGACGGCACCCACCGCAGAGGGCCAGACCCTGCGTGGCAGTGTCGAGAAGGCACTGCACAACTACTTCGCCCATCTCGAGGGCGCCGCCGTCACGGACGTGTACAACCTGGTGCTTTCCGAAGTGGAAGCGCCACTGCTGGAATCCGTGATGAACTACGTCAAGGGTAACCAGACCAAGGCTTCCGAAATGCTCGGCCTCAACCGGGGCACGCTGCGCAAGAAGCTCAAGCAATACGACCTTCTTTAAAAAAGCTGGAAGCTGGAAGCCGGACGCCCCGGCACCGCTCCCGACTTCCAGCTTCCAGCTTCTAGCTTCCAGCTTCCAGCCAATAGCTAATCGCTTTTCTCCTTCCCACTCGAATGGTTCCGAAATGACCGACCAGACCCTCCGCCTTCCCGTTCGCCGCGCCCTGATCAGCGTTTCCGACAAGACTGGCATCGTCGAGTTCGCCCGTGAACTGGCTGCCCTCGGCGTGGAGATCCTCTCCACCGGCGGCACCTACAAGCTGCTCAAGGACAACGGCATCGCTGCCGTGGAAGTCGCCGACTACACCGGCTTCCCGGAAATGATGGACGGCCGCGTGAAGACCCTGCACCCGAAGATCCACGGCGGCATCCTCGGCCGTCGCGACCAGGACGGCGCGGTGATGGAACAGCACGGCATCAAGCCGATCGACCTGGTGGCGGTCAACCTCTACCCCTTCGAGGCCACCGTCGCCAAGCCTGACTGCGACCTGCCCACCGCCATCGAGAACATCGACATCGGCGGCCCGACCATGGTCCGCAGCGCCGCGAAGAACCACAAGGACGTCGCCATCGTGGTCAACGCCAGCGACTACGCCGGCGTCCTCGAAGGCCTCAAGGCCGGCGGCCTGACCTATGCCCAGCGTTTCGACCTGGCCCTCAAGGCGTTCGAGCACACCTCCGCCTACGACGGCATGATCGCCAACTACCTGGGCACCATCGACCAGGCGCGCGACACCCTGTCCACCGAGAGCCGCGGCGCCTTCCCGCGTACCTTCAACAGCCAGTTCATCAAGGCCCAGGAGATGCGCTACGGCGAGAACCCGCACCAGAGCGCGGCCTTCTACGTCGAAGCCAAGCCGGCCGAGGCCAGCGTTTCCACCGCCGTGCAGCTGCAGGGCAAGGAGCTCTCCTTCAACAACGTGGCCGACACCGACGCCGCGCTGGAGTGCGTGAAGAGTTTCGTCAAGCCGGCCTGCGTGATCGTCAAGCACGCCAACCCCTGCGGCGTTTCCGTGGTACCGGAAGACGAAGGCGGCATCCGCAAGGCCTATGACCTGGCCTACGCCACCGACAGCGAATCCGCCTTCGGCGGCATCATCGCCTTCAACCGCGAACTGGATGCCGAAACCGCCAAGGCCATCGTCGAGCGCCAGTTCGTCGAAGTCATCATCGCCCCGAAAGTCTCCGCCGAAGCCCGTGCCGTGGTAGCCGCCAAGGCCAACGTGCGCCTGCTGGAATGCGGCGAATGGGCCGCCGAGCGCGCCCCGGGCTGGGACTTCAAGCGCGTCAACGGCGGCCTGCTGGTGCAGAGCCGCGATATCGGCATGATCACCGCCGCCGACCTCAAGGTGGTGACCAAGCGCGCGCCCACCGAGCAGGAGATCCACGACCTGATCTTCGCCTGGAAGGTGGCCAAGTTCGTCAAGTCCAACGCCATCGTCTACGCCAGGAACCGCCAGACCGTCGGCGTCGGCGCCGGCCAGATGAGCCGCGTCAACTCCGCCCGCATCGCCGCCATCAAGGCCGAGCACGCCGGCCTGGAAGTCAAGGGTGCCGTGATGGCCTCCGATGCCTTCTTCCCCTTCCGCGACGGCATCGACAACGCCGCGGCCGCCGGCATCACCGCGGTGATCCAGCCGGGCGGCTCCATGCGTGACAACGAAGTCATCGCCGCCGCCGACGAAGCGGGCATCGCGATGGTGTTCACCGGTATGCGCCACTTCCGCCACTAAAGCTTGAAGCCCGAAGCTGGAAGCCTGAAGCCCGCGCGCTTCCAGCTTCCGGCTTCCAGCTTCCAGCTCTTCAGACGAGAGAGCATCGAGAATGAATGTACTGATCATCGGCAGCGGCGGTCGCGAGCACGCCCTGGCCTGGAAAGTGGCCCAGGACCCGCGCGTGGCGAAGGTCTTCGTCGCCCCGGGCAACGCCGGCACCGCGACCGAGGCCAAGTGCGAGAACGTCGCCATCGACGTGCTGGCCCTGGAACAACTGGCCGATTTCGCCGAAAAGAACGTCCAGCTGACCATCGTCGGCCCGGAAGCGCCGCTGGTGAAGGGCGTGGTCGACCTGTTCCGCCAGCGTGGCCTCGCCATCTTCGGCCCCACCGCCGGCGCCGCCCAGCTGGAAGGTTCCAAGGCCTTCACCAAGGACTTCCTGGCCCGCCACAAGATCCCCACCGCCGCCTACCAGAACTTCACCGAGGTGGAGCCGGCCCTGGCCTACCTGCGTGAGAAAGGCGCCCCCATCGTCATCAAGGCCGACGGCCTGGCCGCGGGCAAGGGCGTGATCGTCGCCATGACCCTCGCCGAAGCCGAGGAAGCCGTGCGCGACATGCTCTCCGGCAACGCCTTCGGCGACGCCGGCGCCCGCGTGGTGATCGAAGAGTTCCTCGACGGCGAGGAAGCCAGCTTCATCATCATGGTCGACGGCCAGAACGTGCTGCCCATGGCCACCAGCCAGGACCACAAGCGCGTCGGCGACGGCGACACCGGCCCGAACACCGGCGGCATGGGCGCCTACTCCCCGGCCCCGGTGGTCACTCCCGAGGTACACCAGCGGGTGATGGACGAAGTCATCTACCCGACCGTGCGCGGCATGGCCGAGGAAGGCAACGTCTACACCGGCTTCCTCTATGCCGGCCTGATGATCGACAAGAGCGGCGCGCCCAAGGTCATCGAATTCAACTGCCGCTTCGGCGACCCGGAAACCCAGCCCATCATGGTGCGTCTGGAAAGCTCCCTGGTCCTGCTGGTGGAAGCCGCCCTGGCCAAGGCCCTGGACAAGGTCGAGGCCACCTGGGACCCCCGCCCCACCGTGGGTGTGGTGCTGGCCGCCGGCGGCTACCCGGGCGACTACGCCAAGGGTGACCTGATCGAAGGCCTGGACGATGCAGCGGCCCTGGACGGCAAGGTGTTCCACGCCGGCACCGCGCAGAAGGACGGCCGGATCGTCACCTCCGGCGGCCGCGTGCTCTGCGCCACCGCCATCGGCGCCAGCGTGTCCGACGCCCAGCAGCAGGCCTATCGCCTGGCGGAGAAGATCCGCTGGAACGGCTGCTTCTACCGCAAGGACATCGGCTATCGCGCCATCGCCCGCGAACGCGGTGAAGAGTAAAGATCGGGTAAATAGTGCCGATCGGGGCGGTGAGCCAGATGCTGGCCGCCTCGGTCATATTCCGTGCCAGAGGGGCTTGTCTATAATCCGGCCACTCACCCACGAAGGGACCTCGACCGTGCCCCGGCTCAGGATTGCCACAGGAATGATCGCCAGCCTGCTGCTGGCCCTGCTGTATCTGCTGCCCGCCCAGGCAACCGAGGAGCGGCAATGGAGCATGCTGCTCGATCCAAGCGCGAACCTGCAGCTGCAGGAAGTCCGCACCCAGGAAGCCCTTTCCCAGTTCGCCCCGGTCGAGCTCGACCAGCTCTACACCTCCGGCGGCGGCAGCGCGCTCTGGCTGCACTACCGGCTCCCGCCCGGCCAGCACGAACAGCTGCTGCGCGTTTTCGCCCCCTACCTGGCCTACCTCGACCTCTACGTCCTCCAGGGCGATGAGCTGGTGGCCCACACCCGCACCGGCAGCCGCCTGCCCTTCAGCGACCGGCCGTTGCCCAGCCGCGATTTCCTCCTGCCGCTACCGGTCAAGCAGGAACCCCTGGATATCTACCTGCGCATGGCCTCGGAACATGCCCTGCGCCCCACCGTGACCCTGCAGTCCTCGGCGCTGATGGCAGCCGACGATACCCGCCCCCTGCTCTACGGGCTGCTACTCGGCGGCCTGGGCATGCTGGTCTACTACAACCTGGTGCGCTACGCGTACTCCCGCGCCGCCGTCAGCCTCTGGCTCGCCGCCGCGCAGACCAGCCTGATGGCCACCGGCGTCAGCCTGCTGGGTATCAGCTCGCCCTGGCTGGGCGACTGGCAGAGCGCGCAACCGCAGATCGCCAACCTGTCCATGCTGCTGGCCATGCTCTGTGCCCTGGCCTTCACCGTCAGCTTCTTCCACAAGGTGCGCCCGAGCACGCCCGTGACCGGCCTGCTGCTGGGCGAAATCGTGATGATCGCCCTGACCGCCGCCCTGCTGCTGATCGTCACCGAGTTGCAGTTCAATCAGCTGGTCTACGTCCTGGCCGCCATCGCCAGCACCAGCATGTTCGGGGTCGCCCTCTACCACTGGCGCCAGGGCTACCGCCCGGCGCGCCTGTTCAGCCTCGCCCTGGGAGTGTTCTGCGTCGCCATCCTCAGCGCCCTGCCCGCCCTGTTCGGCTACTGGCACCTGCAGTCCGACTGGCTGGCCTATGTCCTCTTGGCGGTATCCACCATCAGCGGCGTGTTCCTCAGCATGGCCCTGAGCGAGCGCCAGCGGCGCATCCAGTACGAAGCCTTCAGCGCCAGCCGCGCCCTGGCCGCCAGCTCCGCCGAACTCAAGGCCAAGGGCGAATTCCTCGCCAAGATCAGCCACGAGATCCGCACCCCGATGAACGGCGTGCTGGGCATGACCGAGCTGCTGCTCGGCACCCCGCTGTCGGCCAAGCAACGCGACTACGTGCAGACCATCCACAGCTCCGGCAACGAACTGCTCACCCTGATCAACGAGATCCTCGACATCTCCAAGCTGGAGTCCGGGCAGATCGAGCTGGACGACGTGCAGTTCGACCTCAACGCCCTGATCGACGACTGCCTCGACATCTTCCGCGCCAAGGCCGAGCAGCAGCGGGTCGAACTCATCAGCTTCATGCAGCCCCAGGTACCCCGGGTGGTCGGCGGCGACCCCACGCGCCTGCGGCAGATCCTCCTGAGCCTGCTGGACAACGCCTTCAAGCAGACCGACGAAGGCGAGATCCTGCTGGTGGTGGCCCTGGACAACAGCGCCAGCGAACCCCGCCTGCGCATCGCCGTGCAGGACAGCGGCCGCCCCCTGGAAGCCGGCGAGCGCGAAGCCCTGCTCAATGCCGAGTTGCAAAGCAGCGATTTCCTCGCCTCCTCCAAGCTCGGTGGCCGCCTCGGCCTGGTCATCGCCCGCCAACTGGTGCGGCTGATGGCCGGCGAGTTCGGCATCCAGAGCGGCGCCGGGCAAGGCAGCACCCTCTGGCTGACCCTGCCGCTGGACAGCCAGCACCTGGTACGCGCCGCCGCCGACCTCGACAGCCCGCTGGAAGGTGCGCGCCTGCTGGTGGTGGACGACAACGACACCTGCCGCAAGGTACTGGTGCAGCAGTGCAGCGCCTGGGGCCTGCAGGTCAGCGCCGTGCCCTCCGGCAAGGAGGCCCTGGCCCTGCTGCGCACCAAGGCGCACCTGCGCGAGTATTTCGACGTGGTCCTGCTGGACCAGGACATGCCCGGCATGACCGGCATGCAGCTGGCGGCCAAGATCAAGGAAGACCCGAGCCTCAACCACGACATCCTGATCATCATGCTCACCGGCATCAGCAATGCGCCGAGCAAGATCATCGCGCGCAACGCCGGCATCAAGCGCATCCTCGCCAAGCCGGTGGCCGGCTACACCCTGAAGACCACCCTGGCCGACGAGATGAACCAGCGCAAGGCGGGCGGCGCCATCTCCCTGCCGGGTTCCCAGGTCAGCGAACCGCTCCACGTCCCCAGCGACTTCCGCATCCTGGTGGCCGAGGACAACAGCATTTCCACCAAGGTCATCCGCGGCATGCTGAGCAAGCTCAACCTCGAGCCGGACACCGCCAGCAACGGCGAGGAAGCCCTGAGCGCGATGAAGAACCAGCACTACGACCTGGTGCTGATGGACTGCGAGATGCCGGTGCTGGACGGCTTCACCGCCACCGAGATGCTGCGCCACTGGGAAAACCTGGAGCAGCGCCCGCGTACCCCGGTGGTCGCGCTCACCGCCCATATCCTCAGCGAGCACAAGGAACGCGCCCGCCAGGCCGGCATGGACGGCCACATGGCCAAGCCGGTGGAACTCTCGCAGCTGCGCGAGCTCATCGAATACTGGGTGGCCGAGAAGGAACTGCGCGAACGGCATGCGATGCATAGCTGAACGGCAGGCTGAAGGGACTCTGTAGGGGCGAATTCATTCGCCAAGGGCTGCGCAGCGCGCCCCGTAGGGTGGACAGCGCTCTTCTGTCCACCGACTCCCAGCGGTAGCCAGCATCCCTCACCCCAGCCCTCTCCCAGAGGGAGAGGGGGCTATCCGTGCTCGACCAGACCCGCCTTCTCCTGTAGCGAATTCATGCGCGAAGATGGGCCGCCGGCCGCCTACCCCCACCTCACCGCAAAGATCGGCGGCAGGTGCCCCGCCACCAGGCCCCAGCTGTCCCCCTGATCCTCCGATACCCACAGATGCCCCGTGGTGGAGCCCATCGCCAGGCGCCGCCCGCTGTCATCCACATCCAGCCCATGGCGGTACACCAGGTCGTAGCACAGTTGTTGCGGAAGGCCCCGTTCCAGGACAGCGAAGCTCTTGCCGCCGTTGCGGGTGCGGGTCACTCGCAGGCGCTGGTCGGCGGGCACCCGGCATTCGTCCTTCACCGCCGGCACGAACCAGGCGCAGTCCGGGTCGGACGGGTGCACCGCCACGGCGAAGCCAAAGGTCGAGGGGCCGGCCTGGGGGATCTCCCGCCAGTTCAGCCCACGGTCGGCGCTGACGAAGATACCGTTGTGGTGCTGCACCCAGAGCCGCTCCGGGTCGGCCGGGCAAGCCACCATGCGGTGCGGGTCCTGGATATCCGGTTCCTCGGCACGTTCGGGCGGCATGTAGGCGGCGCGCATGCCACGGGTGCGGTAATTCCAGCTCCCGCCTTCGTCCTCGCTGTGCCAGACGCCGCCGCAGGACACCGCCAGGGTCAGGTGCCGGCTGTCGCGCGGGTCGACGCAGATGGAATGGATGCCCGGCTGGTCATAGCCGCCGCCGAACCAGTTGGCCCGCTCCGGACGCTGCCAGAGGCTGTCCACCAATTCCCAGGAGCCGCCATGGTCGCGGGAGCGGAACAGCCCGCCGGGAATGGTGCCGGCCCACAGGGTGCCCGGCTGGTCCGGGCCACCGGGTTCCAGGCACCAGATCATTTCCACCGAGGGCCCCTCCTCGCCTTCGGCGACCGGCGCGAAGGCCGGGGCGGCGATCTCCTCCCAGCTCTGCCCCTCATCGGCCGAGCGCCACAGCTTGGGGCCGAAGTGGCCGAGGTGCAGCGCCGCGTAGAGGCGCCCATCGCGCGGATCGTCCAATAGCATGCTCACCGGCTCGCCGAGAAAATCCTGGCGCGCCAGGCGCCAGCCATCGCCCTCGGGCTCGAAACGCAGCAGGCCCTTGCGGGTCGCCACATGGATGCATCGACTCATGGTCCTTCTCCTTGTGCAGGCTCAGCCGCCGGACAACGCCTGGACGACGAAGATGTCACTGGCCGGTCCCAGCGGATCGCTGAGCCGGCGGCGGTCGCTGACCTGCTGGGCATCGACGAAGATCGCCACATGCCGACGCAGGCGCCCCTGGTCATCCAGCAGGTAGCTGCGCAGGCGCGGGTTGGCGACGAAAGCCGCATTCAGCGCCTCGGCCACGGTGGCAGCCACGACATCCAGTTCGGGGACATCGAGATGACGCTGCAGGTTGGTAGTGAAACTGATATGCGCCATGCACGGCCCCCTGCGCGGCGAAACGCCCCGGTGGGGGTAGGTATAGCCGAGGCCGGCTGCGCGGTTATAGTTGTGCGCCCAATGGCAGGGCAGCCTCTACACTTTGCAGGCATCGCCCCCGGTAGTGACGAACGGACGCCCCCACCATGCTCGAAAGCCTTTCCAGCCTGTACCTGAAGATGCTGGTGCTCTATAGCCCCTTCTTCGTGCTCTCCTGCTTCATCGGCCTGACCCGTGGCTACACGGTGAAGGAGCGCAAGAAACTCGCCTGGAAAGTCGCCCTCGGCACCCTGGTGGCCAGCGCCCTGCTCTACCTCTTCGGCCAGGCCATCTTCAACGTCTTCGGCATCACCATCGACGCCTTCCGCATCGGCGCCGGCACCGTGCTGTTCATCTCCGCCCTCGGCATGGCCCAGGGCAAGTCGGCGATGCAGGCGGACAACGTGCAGCAGGACGTCACCATAGTGCCGCTGACCATCCCGCTCACCGTCGGCCCCGGCACCATCGGCGCCATGCTGGTGATGGGCGCCGGCCACGTGCACTGGGACGACAAGCTCACCGCGCTGCTGGCCATCGCCATCGCCAGCGCCACCGTGGGCGCCATCCTCTACCTGTCCGACCGCATCGAACGCATCCTCGGCGACCAGGGCCTGCAGATCGTCAGCCGGCTGATGGGCCTGTTCGTCTGCGCCCTGGCCGCGCAGATCATCTTCACCGGGGTGAAGAACTACCTCGTTCCCTGACGCGGGCATGCCGCAGGGTGGAAATCCACCTGTGGGATTGCCACCGCCGTGGTGGATAGAAAAGCGCTATCCACCCTACGGACACGCACCAACCTGCGACCGGCACCACCCCATTCGCCCCGCCACGGTGCGGAACGAGGTGCATGGAGAACACCACCAACAGGCCCAGGCCCCAGAAACCACGGGCCTTTCGCGGTTCTGGCACCGCCCTTGCTCTGGAGAACTCCAACTTGGATACAAGATGGAACTCCAGAGCATGTCCGACGCCCCTCTCGCCTTCACCCTCGCCGACTGGCAGCAGGCCTACCGCGACCAGCTGCAACCCGCCGACCTGCTGCACGCCCTGCGCCAGCGCCTCGATGAGGACGACAACGCCTGGATCGCCCTGGCCAGCGCCGAACAGCTGGATGCCCAGCTCGCCGGACTGGCGGCCCTGCTCGACGCCGCCGGGGGCGAGAAGGAACGCCTGCCGCTCTATGGCGTGCCCTTCGCCATCAAGGACAACATCGACGCCGCCGGCTGGGCCACCACCGCCGCTTGCCCGGCCTTCGCCTACGAAGCCTGCGAGGACGCCACGGTGGTCGCCCGCCTGCGCGCCGCCGGCGCCATCCTCATCGGCAAGACCAATCTCGACCAGTTCGCCACCGGCCTGGTGGGCACCCGCTCCCCCTATGGCGCGGTGGCCAACGCCTTCGACCCGGCCTATGTCAGCGGCGGCTCCAGCTCCGGTTCGGCCTCGGTGGTGGCGCGCGGCCTGGTGCCCTTCGCCCTCGGCACCGATACCGCCGGCTCCGGCCGCGTGCCGGCCGGGTTCAACAACATCGTCGGCCTGAAACCCACCAAGGGCTGGCTGTCCAACAGCGGCCTGGTGCCGGCCTGCCGCACCATCGACTGCATCTCGGTGTTCGCCCTGAGCGTGGCCGACGCCGAAACCGTGGCGCGCATCGGCGGCGGCTTCGACGCCCGCGATCCCTACTCCCGGCAGAACCCCCACAGCGCGCCGGTGGGCATAGGCGCCAAGCCGAAGCTGGCGGTGCCAGATACTCTGGAATTCTTCGGCGACACGCAGACCCAGGCCGTCTTCGAAGCGGCGCTGGCGCAGTTCCGCGCCCTCGGCGCCGAGATCACCCCCATCGACTTCAGCCCCTTCCGCCAACTGGCCGAGCAGCTCTACCAGGGCCCCTGGGTGGCCGAACGCACCGTCGCCGCCGGGACCATCTTCAGCGAGCAGCCGGAAGCCATGGAGCCGGTGGTGCGCGGCATCCTCGACAACGGCCTCGCCTACAGCGCCTGCGACGCCTACCGCGCCGAGTACCTACGCGCCGAGCTGGCGCGGCGCATCAACCAAGCCCTGGCCGGCTTCGACGCCCTGCTGGTGCCCACCTCACCGACCATCCGCCGCATCGCCGAGATGGCCGAGGAACCGGTGCGCTACAACGCCCAGTTCGGCACCTACACCAACTTCACCAATTTCTCCGACCTCTGCGCCCTGGCTCTGCCCGCCGGATTCCGCGCCGACGGCCTGCCCGCCGGCATCACCCTGCTCGCCCCGGCCTGGCACGACGCCGCCCTGGCCAGCCTGGGCAAACGCTGGCAGGCCAGCCTCGCGCTACCCCTCGGCGCCACCGGCCGTCCGCTGCCGCCCCAGGCGCCGGCGAGCCAGGCCCCCGGCTGCGTGCGCGTCGCCGTGGTCGGCGCGCACCTCACCGGCATGCCGCTGAATTTCCAGCTCACCAGCCGCGACGCGGTGCTGGTGGAGCAAACCCGCACCGCCAGCGATTACCGCCTGTTCGCCCTGCCCGGCAGCGTGCCGCCCAAGCCGGGCCTGGCCCGCAGCCAGGACGGCGCGCCGCTGATCGTCGAGCTGTGGGACATCCCCCTGGCGCGCTTCGGCGAGTTCGTCGCGGAAATCCCGCCGCCGCTGGGCATCGGCAACCTGCAGCTGGAAGACGGCCGCTGGGTGAAGGGCTTCATCTGCGAGCCCTATGCCCTGGACGGCGCCCGCGACATCACCGGCTTCGGCGGCTGGCGCGCCTTTATCGCCAGCCAGCAGAAATAGCTCCCCTCTCCCCGAGGGGAGAGGGGACAAGAACAGCGCCAGCCAGACAGCCCGTCGCACCAGCCAGGAGGCCGCAACAGATGTTCCACACCGTACTGATCGCCAACCGTGGCGAGATCGCCGTCCGCGCCATCCGCACCCTCGAGCGCCTCGGGGTGAAGAGCGTCGCCGTGTACTCCGACGCCGACCGCAACGCGCCCCACGTGCGCGATGCCGATGTCGCCATCGCCCTGGGCGGCGACAAGCCGGCCGACAGCTACCTGCGCATCGACAAGATCCTCGCCGCGGCCAGGGAAAGCGGCGCCCAGGCGATCTACCCGGGCTACGGCTTCCTCTCCGAAAGCGCCGAATTCGCCGAGGCCTGCGAGGCCGCCGGCATTGCCTTCGTCGGCCCCACCGCGCGGCAGATCCGCGAGTTCGGCCTCAAGCACCGCGCTCGTGAACTGGCGGCCGAGGCCCAGGTGCCGATGGCGCCGGGCACCGGCCTGCTGCACAGCCTGGACGAGGCCCTGGCGGCAGCCGAGGGCATCGGCTATCCGGTGATGCTCAAGACCACCGCCGGCGGGGGCGGCATCGGCCTGACCCGCTGCGCCGACGCCGAGGCGCTGCAAAGCGCCTATGCAAGCGTCAAGCGCATGGGCGAGCAGTTCTTCAGCGATGCCGGCGTGTTCCTCGAACGCTTCGTCGACCAGGCCCGCCACGTCGAGGTGCAGATCTTCGGCGACGGCCAGGGCCGCGTGGTCGCCCTCGGCGAGCGCGACTGCTCGCTGCAGCGGCGCAACCAGAAGGTGGTGGAGGAAACCCCCGCGCCCAACCTGCCCCAGGCCACCCGCGAACGCCTGCACGCCGCCGCCGTCCAGCTCGGCGCCTCGGTGGGCTACCGCAGCGCCGGCACCGTGGAATTCATCTACGACGCCGCCCGCGACGACCTCTACTTCCTCGAAGTGAACACCCGCCTGCAGGTGGAGCACCCGGTCACCGAGATGGTCACCGGCCTCGACCTCATCGAATGCATGCTGCGCGTGGCGGCCGGCGACGCGCTGGACTGGCCGGCGCTGCAACGCGCCCCGCAAGGCGCCGCCATCGAGGTGCGCCTCTACGCCGAGGACCCGCTGAAGAACTTCCAGCCCAGCCCCGGCGTGCTCACCGAAGTGCACTTCCCCGAAGGCGTGCGCGTGGATGGCTGGGTCGGCACCGGCAGCGAAGTCTCGGCCTTCTACGACCCGATGATCGCCAAGCTGATCGTCCACGGCGCCGACCGCGCCGAGGCGCTCGCCAAGCTGCGCAAGGCCCTGGGCGAAACCCGCCTGCACGGCATCGCCAGCAACCTCGACTACCTGCGCCAGGTGGTGGCCGACCCGCGCTTCGCCAGCGGCGAGGTCTGGACCCGCCTGCTCGACGACTTCGCGTTCAAGGCCAGCATCATCGAAGTGCTGGAACCCGGCACCTATTCCAGCGTGCAGGATTATCCCGGCCGCCTCGGCTACTGGGACATCGGCGTGCCGCCGTCCGGGCCCATGGACGATTTCGCCTTCCGCCTGGCCAACCGCATCGTCGGCAACCACCCCAGCGCCGCCGGCCTGGAATTCACCCTGCAGGGGCCGACCCTGCGCTTCCATTGCGCTGCGCTGATCGCCCTCACCGGCGCCGACTGCCCGGCCGAGCTGGATGGCGAAGCCGTGCCCTACTGGGCGCCGCTGGCGGTCAGGGCCGGCCAGGTGCTCAGGCTCGGCCGCGCCCGCAGCGGCTGCCGCACCTACCTGGCGGTGCGCAACGGCCTCGACGTGCCGCTCTACCTGGGCAGCCGCTCCACCTTCGCCCTCGGCCAGTTCGGCGGCCACGCCGGCCGCACCCTGCGCCCGGCCGACATGCTGGCCATCTCCCAGCCGGACCTGCCGGCCTGCACCACGCCGGCCCCGGTGGCGCCGCCGCAGGCCGCGCACCCGAGCCTGATCCCCAGCTACGGCACCACCTGGAACATCGGCGTGCTCTACGGCCCGCATGGTGCACCGGACTTCTTCACGCCAGAGGCCATCGAGGAATTCTTCGCCGCCGAGTGGGAAGTGCACTACAACTCCAACCGCCTCGGCGTGCGCCTGTCCGGGCCGAAGCCGAGCTGGACCCGCGCCGACGGCGGCGAAGCCGGTCTGCACCCGTCCAACGTGCACGACTGCGAATACGCCATCGGCTCGATCAACTTCACCGGCGACTTCCCGGTGATCCTCACCAAGGACGGCCCCAGCCTCGGCGGCTTCGTCTGCCCGGTGACCATCGCCAAGGCCGAGCTGTGGAAGATCGGCCAGGTGAAACCCGGCGACAGGCTGCGCTTCCACCCCATCGGTTTCCAGCAGGCGCAGAGCCTGGAGCAGGCGCAGCTGGGCAGCCTCGAAGCGCTGGCGGCGATCAGCGCGGTGACCCTGCCGGCCCCCAGCCTGCAGCCCGCCGCCACCTCCTCCGCCACCGTGCTCGCCGAGCTGCCCGCCGACGGCGCGCGGCCACGGGTGGTGTACCGCCAGGCCGGCGACGCCTACATCCTGCTGGAGTACGGCGACAACGTCCTCGACCTGGCCCTGCGCCTGCGCGTGCACCTGTTGATGGAAGCGCTCAAGGCCAAGCCGCTGCGCGGCCTCGAGGAACTGGCGCCGGGCGTGCGCTCGCTGCAACTGCGCTACGACAGCCGCGTGCTGCACCAGAACACCCTGCTCGGCCACCTGCAGCGCCTGGAACAGCGCCTCGGCGACGTGGCCGGGCTCAAGGTGCCGACGCGCATCATCCACCTGCCCATGGCCTTCGAGGACAGCGCCACCCTCGGCGCCGTCACCCGCTACCGCGAAACGGTGCGGGCGGACGCGCCCTGGCTGCCGAACAACGTCGACTTCCTCCAGCGCATCAACGGCCTGGCCAGCCGCGACCAGGTGAAGGACATCCTGTTCGACGCCAGCTACCTGGTCCTCGGCCTCGGCGACGTCTACCTCGACGCGCCCTGCGCCGTGCCGCTGGACCCGCGCCACCGCCTGCTCAGCTCCAAGTACAACCCGGCGCGCACCTACACCGCCGAAGGCACGGTGGGCATCGGCGGCATGTACATGTGCATCTACGGCATGGATTCCCCCGGCGGCTACCAGCTGGTGGGCCGCACCCTGCCGATCTGGAACAGGTTCGTGAAGAACGCCCAGTTCGAGAATGGCCAGCCCTGGCTGCTGCGCTTCTTCGACCAGGTGCGCTTCTACCCGGTCAGCGAGGCCGAGCTCGACGAGTTCCGCGAAGCCTTCCGCGAAGGCCGTGCCCAGGTGCGGATCGAGGAAACCGAGTTCGACTTCGCCGAATACACCCGCTTCATCACAGCCAACGCCGAGGACATCGCCGCCTTCCAGGCCCGGCAGAAGGCCGCCTTCGACGCGGAAGTGCAGCTCTGGCGCGACGACGACCCGGCGGCGGCCGCGCCGCCGGCCAGCGCCCCGGACGACGATTGCGAACTCGACGGCCACCTGGTCAGCGCCGATGTCTGCGGCAGCGTGTGGAAGGTGCTGGTGGAGCCCGGCCAGCGCGTCGAGGCCGGCACTCCGCTGCTGGTGGTGGAAGCGATGAAGATGGAGCTGGCGGTCACCGCGCCGGTGGCCGGCACGGTCAAGGCCGTGCGCTGCCAGCCGGGCAAGGCGGTGACGCCGGGCGACGCCCTGCTGCTGCTCGACACCGGCGAGGCTGCCTGAGATGCAGCTGGTGGACCCGGACAAGCGCGGCAAGGAACGCCCGGAGAACCTCGCCGAGCGCATCTACGCCCAGCTCAAGGACGACATCTTCGAGTTCCGCCTGCTGCCCGGCGACCGCTTTTCCGAAGGCGAGATCGCCGCGCGCATGGCGGCCAGCCGCACCCCGGTGCGCCAGGCGCTCTATCGCCTGGAGCGCGAGGGCTACCTGGAGGTGTATTTCCGCAGCGGCTGGCAGGTGCGACCGTTCGATTTCACCCACTTCGAAGAGCTCTACGAGGTGCGCATCCTCCTCGAGCTGGAAGCGGTCCGCCGCCTCTGCGCGCGGGCGGACGGCGAGCTGCCGGAATCCCTGGCGCAGCTCCAGCGCATCTGGCTGGTGCCGCCCGGCGAACGCCTGCAGGACGGCCGCGCCGTCTCGCAGCTGGACGAAGCCTTCCACGGCCAGTTGCTGGTAGCCGCCGGCAACCGCGAGATGGCCCGGCTGCACGCCGAAGTCAGCGAGAAGATCCGCATCATCCGCCGCCTGGATTTCACCAAGGTTCCACGGGTGGAGATCACCTACGAGGAACACGCACGCATTCTCGGCGCGATCCTGTCGCGTCGTTGCGAAGAGGCACAGCTGCTGCTGAGGAGCCACATCGAAGTCAGCAAGGCTGAAGTACGCAAGATCACCCTGCACATGTTGCACAGCGCTCGGCCCAGGCCGCAGCCGGTCCAAGGGTGACGAGGAAGACCTTTTGAAAACTGCCCGGAATACAGACCAATAAACGCAGTGACTTCAAATACTTGTGAGAATGGAGACCGCCCCATGCAACGTCGCAGCCTGATCAAGGCCTTCACCCTTTCCGCATCCATCGCCGCCATGGGCATGTCCTGGACCCTCCAGGCCGCCGAGACCATCAAGGTCGGCATCCTGCATTCGCTCTCCGGCACCATGGCGATCTCCGAGACCTCGCTGAAGGACATGGCGCTGATGACCATCGACGAGATCAACGCCAAGGGCGGGGTCAACGGCAAGCAGCTGGAACCGGTGGTGGTGGACCCCGCCTCGAACTGGCCGCTGTTCGCCGAAAAGGCCCGCCAGCTGCTGACCAAGGACAAGGTGGACGTGGTCTTCGGCTGCTGGACCTCGGTGTCGCGCAAGTCCGTGCTGCCGGTGTTCGAGGAACTCAACGGCCTGCTCTTCTACCCGGTGCAGTACGAGGGCGAGGAGCTTTCCCCGAACGTCTTCTACACCGGCGCCGCGCCGAACCAGCAGGCCATCCCGGCGGTGGAATACCTGATGAGCGAAGACGGCGGCAGCGCCAAGCGTTTCTTCCTGCTCGGCACCGACTACGTCTACCCGCGCACCACCAACAAGATCCTGCGCAGCTTCCTGCACAGCAAGGGCGTGGCCGACAAGGACATCGAAGAGGTCTACACCCCCTTCGGCCACAGCGACTACCAGACCATAGTCGCCAACATCAAGAAGTTCTCCGCCGGCGGCAAGACCGCGGTGATCTCCACCGTCAACGGCGATTCCAACGTGCCCTTCTACAAGGAACTGGCCAACCAGGGCCTGGAAGCCACCGACGTACCGGTGGTGGCCTTCTCGGTGGGCGAGGAGGAACTGCGCGGCATCGACACCAAGCCGCTGGTGGGTCACCTGGCCGCCTGGAACTACTTCGAATCGGTGGATAACCCGGTCAACGGCAAGTTCGTCGAGCAGTGGAAGGCCTACGCCAAGGCCAGGAACCTGCCCAACTACCAGACCGCGGTGACCAACGACCCGATGGAGGCCACCTACGTCGGCATCCACATGTGGGCCCAGGCCGTGGAGAAGGCCGGCACCACGGATGTGGACAAGGTCCGCGAAGCCCTGGCCGGCCAGAGCTTCGCCGCGCCGTCCGGCTACACCCTGACCATGGACGCGACCAACCACCACCTGCACAAGCCGGTGATGATCGGCGAGATCCAGGAGGATGGTCAGTTCTCGGTGGTCTGGCAGACCGAAGGCCCGCTGCGCGCCCAGCCCTGGAGCCCCTTCATCCCTGGCAACGACAAGA
>NZ_JBHSOU010000044.1:123175-140394 GCF_042656385.1 Pseudomonas sp. GCM10022186 | reverse complement strand
GCATCGCTGGCACGGAGCTGCCGGCCTCCCTCTCCCCAACCCTCTCCCAGAGGGAGAGGGAGCTGACGGTGCATTCCGAAGGAAATCCGTATGCCATCTGCCCTCTACCGAATCCTCCTCGCCCTGCTCCTGCTGCTCCCCCTCGCAGCCCAGGCCGGCGACGCCAACGACTTCGCCGCCGCCAACCCGGCGCAACAGGCGAAGCTGTTGGAGCGCTGGGCCGCCGAGCCCGATGCCGCGCGCCAGCCGCTGCTGGACGCCCTGCAGCAAGGCCGCTTCGCCAGCGAGGATAAACAAGCCTTCATCGAACATAACGGCGAGTACAAAGCCGCCGAGGCTGACGCCAGCCCCACCGGCACGCCGAAGAAGCTGCGCCTGAACAACCGCCTGCGCGGCCTGCTGATCACCGCCCAGGCCAGCCACCAGTTGCTCGCCGCCGGGCCCGCCATCCGCCTGGAGGCCGCCCGCCAGTTGCAGAAGAGCGCCAAGCCGGCGCAACTGGCCCTGCTCAACGGCCGCCTGGTGGCCGAGGAAGATGCCGGCGTGCGCGACGCCCTCTCCCTCGCCCTGGCCAACCTGCAACTGGTCGACCCCGATCCCGCCATCCGCCTCAACGCCGTGCGCCTGCTCGGCGAGACCGGCGACCCGCTGGCGCGCACCCGCCTGGAAGCGCTTCTCGACCCGGCGGTGGAAACCGACGCCGCCGTGCGCACCGCCGCCGAAACCAGCCTGGCCCAGGTCAAGCGCAGGCTGGCGGTGGGAGAGCTGCTCGGCCAGGCCTTCAGCGGCCTGTCCCTGGGTTCGATCCTGCTGCTGGCGGCCCTCGGCCTGGCCATCACCTTCGGCCTGCTGGGGGTGATCAACATGGCCCACGGCGAGATGCTGATGCTCGGCGCCTACACCACCTACCTGGTGCAGCTGGGCTTCCAGCGCCTGGCGCCGGAGGCGCTCGCGTTCTACCCGCTGGTGGCGCTGCCGGCGGCCTTCGTCGTCACCGCGCTGGTCGGCATGGCCCTGGAGCGCACGGTGATCCGCCACCTCTACGGCCGCCCGCTGGAAACCCTGCTGGCCACCTGGGGCATCAGCCTGATCCTGATCCAGCTGGTGCGGGTGATCTTCGGCGCGCAGAACGTCGAGGTGGCCAACCCGGCCTGGCTCTCCGGCGGGGTGCAGGTGCTGCCCAACCTGGTGCTGCCCTACAACCGCATCGTGATCATCGGCTTCGCCCTGTTCGTGGTGGCCCTTACCTGGCTGCTGCTGAACCGCACGCGCCTCGGCCTCAACGTCCGCGCCGTCACCCAGAACCGCAGCATGGCCGCCTGCTGCGGCGTGCCCACCGGGCGCGTGGACATGCTCGCCTTCGGCCTCGGCTCTGGGATAGCCGGCCTCGGCGGCGTGGCCCTGTCGCAGATCGGCAACGTCGGCCCGGACCTCGGCCAGGGCTACATCATCGACTCCTTCCTGGTGGTGGTCCTCGGCGGTGTCGGCCAGCTCGCCGGCAGCGTGATGGCCGCCTTCGGCCTGGGCGTGGCGAACAAGATCCTCGAACCTTCGATCGGCGCCGTGCTGGGCAAGATCCTGATCCTGGCGCTGATCATCCTCTTCATCCAGAAGCGGCCCCAGGGCCTCTTCGCTCTCAAGGGACGGGTGATCGACTGATGAAGACTCCAGCTGCTTTTCGTAGGAGCGAGCTTGCTCGCGAAGCTATGCCCCGCCGTTCGCGAGCAAGCTCGCTCCTACAGAGAATCCTCACCGGCCCGGGAGAGAATCGCCCATGAACCAGCCCATCACAGTCAGGGTCGCACAGAAAGCCGGCCCCAGACTGACCCTGGCGATTGCCGCCGTGGTCGGCGTCATTCTCCTGAGCATGCCGCTCTTGCACCTGCTGCCGGCGGACAACCCGCTGCAGGTCTCGGCCTACACCCTGACCCTGGTGGGCAAGATCCTCTGCTACGCCATAGTCGCCCTCGCCCTGGACCTGGTCTGGGGCTATGCGGGGCTGCTGTCCCTCGGCCACGGGCTGTTCTTCGCCCTCGGCGGCTACGCCATGGGCATGTACCTGATGCGCGAAGCGGCGGGCGACGGCCTGCCGGCCTTCATGAGCTTCCTCGCCTGGAGCGAACTGCCCTGGTACTGGGCCGGCACCCAGCACTTCCTCTGGGCGCTGTGCCTGGTGGTGCTGGCACCTGGCCTGCTGGCCCTGGTGTTCGGCTTCTTCGCCTTCCGCTCGCGGATCAAGGGCGTGTACTTCTCGATCATGACCCAGGCCCTGACCTTCGCCGGCATGCTGCTGTTCTTCCGCAACGAGACCGGCTTCGGCGGCAACAACGGCTTCACCGACTTCAAGCGCATCCTCGGCTTCGACATCACCGCGCCGGGCACCCGCGCCGTGCTGTTCCTGGCCACGGTCGCGCTGCTGGCGGGCAGCCTGCTGCTGGGCTGGCGTCTGGCGCGGAGCAAGTTCGGCCGGGTGCTCACCGCCCTGCGCGATGCCGAGAACCGCCTGATGTTCTGCGGCTACGACCCACGCGGCTACAAGCTGTTCGTCTGGGTGCTGTCGGCGGTGCTCTGCGGCCTGGCCGGGGCGCTCTACGTGCCGCAGGTGGGCATCATCAATCCCAGCGAGATGTCGCCGACCAACTCCATCGAAGCGGCCGTCTGGGTCGCCCTCGGCGGGCGCGGCTCGCTGGTCGGCCCGCTGCTCGGCGCCGGACTGGTGAACGGCATGAAGAGCTGGTTCACCGTGGCCTTCCCGGAGTACTGGCTGTTCTTCCTCGGCGCCCTGTTCATCCTGGTCACCCTCTACCTGCCCAAGGGCGTGATCGGCCTCGTCCGCAAGGGAGAACCATGATGCGCGCGACCCCGCTACCCGAATGCATGCTCGAGCCCGCCTTCGACCCCGCCGGCAGCGGCCGCGACGCCCTCGGTATCGGCCGCGTCGCCGACCCCGGGCTGGACGTGCGCCACGGCACCATCCTCACCCTGGAGGACATCAGCGTCAGCTTCGACGGCTTCAAGGCCCTGCGCGACCTCACCCTCTACATCGGCGTCGGCGAACTGCGCTGCATCATCGGCCCCAACGGCGCCGGCAAGACTACGCTGATGGACGTGATCACCGGCAAGACCCGCCCCGATACCGGCAAGGCCTGGTTCGGCGAAACCCTCGACCTCACCCGCATGAGCGAGGTGGAAATCGCCCAGGCCGGCATCGGCCGCAAGTTCCAGAAGCCCACGGTATTCGAGGCGCTGTCGGTGTTCGAGAACCTGGAGCTGGCGCAGAAGACCGACAAATCGGTGTGGGCCAGCCTGCGGGCGAAGCTTTCCGGCGAGCAGAAGGAGCGCATCGACCAGGTGCTGGCGACCATCCGCCTGGAAGCCTCGCGCAATCGCCCGGCGGGCCTCTTGTCCCACGGCCAGAAGCAGTTCCTCGAGATCGGCATGCTGCTGATGCAGGACCCGCAATTGCTGCTGCTCGACGAACCGGTGGCGGGCATGACCGACGCCGAGACCGAGTTCACCGCCGAGCTGTTCAAGGGCCTGGCGCGCCAGCACTCGCTGATGGTGGTGGAGCACGACATGGGCTTCGTCGGCTCGATCGCCGACCAGGTCACCGTGCTGCACCAGGGCCACGTCCTGGCCGAGGGCTCGCTGGCCCAGGTGCAGGCCGATGAGCGAGTGATCGAGGTCTACCTAGGGCGCTGACGCGCCAGCTGCAAGCTGCAAGCTGCAAGCTGCAAGCGATGCTGCCCACTCTTTCTTGAGGCTTGAAGCTTGCCGCTTGAAGCTGATGACACGAGGAATACATATGTTGCTGGTCAATCAACTTCATCAGTACTACGGCGGCAGCCATATCCTCCGCGGCCTGTCCTTCGACGCGAAGGTGGGCGAGGTCACCTGCCTGCTCGGGCGCAACGGCGTGGGCAAGAGCACCCTGCTGAAGTGCCTGATGGGCCTGGTCCCGGCCAAGGAGGGCGCGGTGAACTGGGAAGGCCGCGCCATCACCGGCCTCAAGCCGCACCAGCGGGTGCACGCCGGCATCGCCTACGTGCCCCAGGGCCGCGAGATCTTCCCGCGCCTGACGGTGGAGGAAAACCTGCTGATGGGCCTTTCCCGCTTTTCCGCGAAGGACGCCAAGTCGGTGCCGGAATCCATCTACGAACTCTTCCCGGTGCTGCACGAGATGAAGCACCGCCGTGGCGGCGACCTTTCCGGCGGCCAGCAGCAACAGCTCGCCATCGGCCGCGCCCTGGCCAGCCAGCCGCGCCTGCTGATCCTCGACGAGCCCACCGAAGGCATCCAGCCCTCGGTGATCAAGGAAATCGGCGCGGTGATCAGGAAGCTCGCCGAGCGCGGCGACATGGCCATCCTGCTGGTGGAGCAGTTCTACGACTTCGCCGCCGAGCTGGCCGACCACTACCTGGTGATGAGCCGGGGCGAGATCATCCAGCAGGGCCGCGGCGAAAACATGGAGGCCGAGGGGGTACGCGGCCTGGTAACCATTTAGAATCGGCCTCCCCTGTCGATCGAGGCGCACCATGTCCCATCTGATTCGCGATGCCGCCGAGGCGGACCTGGACGGCATCCTGGCCATCTACAACGACGCCGTGGAGAACACCACGGCGATCTGGAACGAAACCCTGGTGGACCTGGCCAACCGCCGCGCCTGGCTGGCCGAACGCACGGCCGCCGGCTTCCCGGTGCTGGTGGCGGTGAACGCGCAAGGCGAGGTGCTCGGCTACGCCAGCTACGGCACCTGGCGCACCATCGAAGGCTTCCGCCACACCGTCGAACATTCGGTCTACGTGCGCGGCGACCAGCGCGGCCAGGGCCTGGGCCCGGCGCTGATGCAGGCGCTGGTCGAACGCGCCCGCCAGGCCAGGCTGCACGTGATGGTCGCCGCCATCGAGTCCGAGAATGCCGCCTCCATCCGCCTGCACGAACGCCTCGGCTTCGTCACCACCGGCCGGATGCCCCAGGTGGGCCGCAAGTTCGGCCGCTGGCTGGACCTGACCTTCATGCAGTTGATGCTGGAGTAAGGTGCCGAGCCCGGCGAATTCCGGGCAAAGACCGGGGCCAGTGAGCGGCCTGTGCTAGGATTCGGCCCATCCGCCTCGCATTGGGAGCCCTCCATGCCCCGCCCTCTGGAATCCCTGCCCGACGAACTGCTCAAACTCTCGCCCGCCGAGCGTATCCAGCTTGCGGAAGACCTGTGGGACAGCGTGGCGGCTCATCCGGAGAGTCTGCCGACGCTGAGCGAAGAAGAGCGCCGTGAAATCGACCGCCGGCTGGCCGAACACGATGCCGCACCGGAAACCGCGGTTTCGTGGGAAGAAGTCCGCAAGAGGCTCTGGTCGGGGGTGAAGTGATCAGGACGATCAGATTCCGGCAGGATGCCGAAGCAGAGCAGAGCTGCAAAGCGCCCGTGATTGGTACGAGGCTTGCGCCGAGGGTCTCGGAGTCGAGTTCCTGAATTCCCTGGACTCCTGCCTGAGTGCGGTATCCCACAACCCGGCGAGTTACCCGGTGGTGCATGGCAAGGTACGTCGGGCTCCGTTCCGTCGTTTTCCCTACAGCCTGATCTATCGCATCGAATCGGATGGCATCCTGGTCATCGCCTGCCACCACCATCGGCAGCGACCGGAACGCTGGCACGAGCGCCTTGGCCAATGAAGGGGCCGCTTCCATTCGGGAGCGGCTCAACGCAACTGACTGTCCTTGCTCCCCCGCCTGTTGTACCCGGCGAAGGCGGCGTTTTCCCTGTCGTGCGCGGCCTGGCAGTTGACGCACAGGCGCACGCCGGGGACGGCCTTGCGGCGGGCTTCGGGGATGGGCGCGTCGCATTCCTCGCAGTGGCTCAGGCTCTCGCCTGTCGGCAACTGGCTGCGCGCGCGCTGGATGGCGTCTTCGATGGTGCTGTCGATCTGTTCCTGGACGGCGCCGTCGCCGGCCCAACCGCTTGCCATGCTGACCTCCTGATCGGTTCGGAACCCATGGAACCGATATGGGGTGATGGCCGGCGCTTTTGCAAGGGCGGGGGTCGGCAGGCGACAAGTGGACGTCGTTACTCCTTCACGTCCATGAATTCCTCGGCCCAGACGATGTACTCCTCGGGCAGGGTGTACTTGTGGGTCAGCTCGGTGGCGGTGAGCTCCTCGCCGGTGGCGACCTGGCGCTGGTCGCGCAGGCAGTCGTAGGTGGCCTTGATGGCGGCGAAGTAGGCGGCGTGGCCGTTGACCACGATGCGCACGCCGAGGCGGGCGAGGCGCTCGTTGTCGCGCAGCTTGGGATTGCCGTAGGTCACCAGCATCAACGGGATGCTCAAGTGCTCGGCGATCTGCTCCAGGTGCTCGAAGTCGGCCACCCCGACCATGCAGATGCCGTCGGCGCCAGCGGCCTGGTAGGCCTTGGTGCGGCGGATCACTTCGTCCACTTCCAGCACGCCGGCGTTGGTCCGGGCGATGATGGCGAGGTCGGGGTCGACGCGGGCTTCCAGCGCTGCGCGAATCTTGCCCACGCCCTCTTCCACCGGGATCAGGTCGGTGGATTTGCGGCCGAACTGGGCCGGCAGCAGGGTGTCCTCGATGGTCAGGGCGGCGATGCCGGCGCGCTCCAGCTCGACCACGGTGCGCATCACGTTGAGGGCATTGCCGTAGCCGTGGTCGGCGTCGGCGATCACCGGCAGGCGCGAGACGCGGCCGATGCGGGTGGCCTGCTCGACGAACTCGCTCAGGGTGATCAGGGCGAAGTCGGGCGCGGCGAGTACCTGCAGGGAGGCCACCGAACCGCCGAGGATGCCGACTTCGAAGCCGAGGTCGGCGGCGATGCGGGCGGACATGGGGTCGAACACCGAGGCGGTGTGGAAGCAGGAATCCGAATCCAGCAACGCACGGAAAGCCGTGCGCAACTCGTGATGAGAAGCTCTACGCATAGGGGCACCAAAAGTTCAGAGGGGGTCAGGATCGAGCCGGCTCCACAACTCTGGCGCCGGCGCCCCCGTTTTTCCATTGTCAGACTGCGCCCATTCTAACGGATCAGCCTTTCAGTCCGCTTAAGGCGCCTGCGCCTTGTCCTGCCCTTCGTCGGCCGCCACACTGGCGCCCCGTTTTCCCGAGACCTCCACGTGCTGGCATTCACCGCCTACCTGGGCCTGTTCCTGTCCGCCTTCGGCGCCGCCACCCTGCTGCCACTGCAGTCCGAGGCGGTGCTGGTGGGGCTGCTGCTGGCCAAGGCGCATCCGGCCTGGGCACTGGTGGCGGTAGCGACCTGCGGCAACGTGCTGGGCTCGCTGGTGAACTGGTGGCTGGGGCGCTATGTGGAGCATTTTCGCGAGCGCCGCTGGTTTCCGGTGAAGCCGGCGCAAATGGCAAAGGCCCAGGCGTTCTATCACCGTTACGGTCGCTGGTCGCTGCTGCTGGCCTGGCTGCCGGTGATCGGCGATCCGCTGACCCTGGTGGCCGGGGTGATGCGCGAATCCTTCTGGGTGTTCCTGGCGCTGGTGAGCCTGGCCAAGGCTGGCCGTTACCTCGCGCTGGCGACGTTTACGCTGGGCTGGGTCGGGCTCTTGTAGGGTGGATCACGCTTCACCGATCCACCATCGGAGGTGGGATAGCTCGCGTTGGTGGATATGAAAGGCGATATCCCCTACGCCTGTGGGAGCGTTTTCAATCGCGAATGAATTCGCTCCCACAGCCGCGTGAGCCGGCGGCCATTGTGTTTCGGGATGCTGCCCGGGCGGCGGCGGGCGGATCGAGCGCCTACGCTTTCCGCGTCGCTATCCGGAGACCAAGCCCATGAGAAAGCTCTCCCTGCTGATCGCCTTCTTCGCCCTGGTGCTCGGCGCCACTGCCGCGCTCGCCCACCATGGCTGGAGTTCCTACGACGCGGACAAGACGCTGACCATCGAGACGCCGGTGAAGACACTTTCCTACCGCAACCCCCATGCCCATATCACCATCGACTATGAAGGCCGCGAATGGCACGTGGTGCTGGCGCCCATCAGCCGCATGGAGTCACGCGGGCTGCCGGAGCAGGACCTGGCGCCAGGCAAGACGGTGACCGTGGTCGGCTACCCGCGCAAGGACGGCACCGCGGAAATGCGTGCCGAACGGATGATAGTCGACGGGCGCACGGTGGAACTGCGCTGAGGCACGGTGGTGGAGTACCTGCTGCCCTGGGCCGAGCGCCTGGAGGCCTCGGCATTCGGCGCGCTGATGCGCGAATCCTCGCTGCTCTACCCCGCGGCCAACCTGCTCCATCTGATGGGGCTGGTGATGCTGCTGGGCGCCATGCTCCTTCTCGACCTGCGCCTGCTCGGCGCCGCCCGCGAGGTGCCGTTGGAACAGGCCTCGCAGCGGCTCACGCCCATCGGCATCGCCGGGCTGGTGCTGCTGATCGGCACCGGCTTCTGCCTGTTCGCCGCCGACGCCGGGCCCTTGCTGGGTAACTGGCTGCTGCAGCTCAAGCTGCTGCTGGTGGGCCTGGGGATCGCCAACGCCTTGCTGTTCCGTGCCATCTGGAATGGGCGCCTGGCGGACTGGGACCGGCGACCGCCCCTTGCGGGACGGCTGCAGGTGGCGCTGTCGATCCTGATCTGGTGCGGGGTGATGTCGGCCGGGCGGCTGCTGGCCTACCTCTAGCGCGCACCTGATCAGGGGCCGGTTCGTCTTCAGGCACTGACTCAGGAAGGCCTTGCGCTCGTCACCCGTCCACCGCGACGAACTGCGCCGGACAAGCTCTTCCTCCTCGCGTAAACTGCGCGGCCGTTTTTTTCCGGAACAGCCGCGACATGAGCAACGTCCTTCCCGCCCAGGCCCTGGGCATCGACTTCGGAACCTCCAACTCCACCGTCGGCTGGTGGCGCCCGGATGTGGAGCCGCTGATCGCCCTGGAGGACGACAAGATCACCCTGCCCTCGGTGGTTTTCTTCAACACCGAGGAGCGCCGCCCGGCCTATGGCCGCCAGGCCCTGCACGAGTACCTGGAGGGCTATGAAGGCCGCCTGATGCGCTCGCTGAAGAGCCTGCTGGGTTCGCCGCTGCTGAAGAGCGAGACCACCGTGCTGGGCAGCGCCCTGCCCTTCAAGGACCTGCTGGGCCTGTTCATCGGCCAGCTCAAGCAGCGCACCGAGGCCGCCGCCGGCCGCGAGTTCGAGCAGGTGGTGCTGGGCCGCCCGGTGTTCTTCGTGGACGACGACGCCGAGGCCGACCAGGAGGCGCAGAACACCCTGGTGGCAGTGGCGCAGAAGCTCGGTTTCAAGGAGGTGTCCTTCCAGTACGAGCCCATCGCCGCGGCCTTCGACTACGAGCGCGGCATCGAGCGCGAGGAGCTGGTGCTGATCGTCGACATCGGCGGCGGTACCTCGGACTTCTCCCTCGTGCGCCTGGCGCCCCAGCGCCGCGAGGTGGCCGAGCGCCAGGACGATATCCTCGCCACCGGCGGCGTGCACATCGGCGGCACCGACTTCGACAAGCAGCTCTCGCTGGCCGGCGTGATGCCGCTGTTCGGCTACGGCAGCCGGATGAAGAGCGACGCGCTGATGCCCACCAGCTTCCACCTGAACCTGGCCACCTGGCACACCATCAACGCCGTCTACGCGCAGAAGTCGCAGCTGGCGCTGAAGAACATGCGCTACGACATCGTCGACGCCACCGGCATCGACCGCCTGTTCAGCCTGATCGAGCAACGCGCCGGCCACTGGCTGGCGATGCAGGTGGAAGAGAGCAAGATCGTGCTGACCGAGGCCGAGAGCCGCCCCATCGACCTGGGCCGCATCGAGCCCGGCCTGGCGGTGGACCTCACCCGCCCGCTGTTCGAGAACGCCATAGACGACCTGCTGGTGCGCATCCGTGCCAGTGTCGACGCGCTGCTGGCCCAGGCCGGTGTAACCGCCGACCAGGTCGACACCCTGTTCTTCACCGGCGGCTCCAGCGGCATCCCGGCGCTGCGCCAGAGCGTGGCCGCCATGCTGCCCAATGCGCGCCAGGTGGAAGGCAACCTGTTCGGCAGCATCGGCAGCGGCCTGGCCATCGAAGCGAAGAAGCGCTACGGCTGACCGTTCATCGGCAAGGCCCCCCGTCCCGCAGGGTCGGGACGGCTCGGCGGACTAGGCTCAAAGCCATCGCGGGCACGCCCGCGCAGATGGGGAAGTCCCGCCATGAGCAAGCAAGCGCTGGTCCTGGCCTGCGCCCTGGCCTCCCTGGTCGGGTGCGCCGGCAAGATGGAAAACCCTACGGACTACTACACCTACCGCAACCAGCCCCTGGTCAAGCAGGTGGAAGAAGGCATGACCGAGCAGCAGGTGCGGACCATCGGCGGCCCGCCGTCCTCGTCCGTCCGGCGCACGGTCCATGCCGGCATCTGCAACAACTACATCCTCGATCAGGACGGCCACCAACAGGCCTACCACGTCAGCTTCGACGGTAGCGGACGGGTCGAGGGGACGGGCTTCATGTCCTGCGCGCAACAGGAAACCAACGAGCGCGAAAAAGCCCAGCGCAAGGAAATCGATCGCGGCGGCGGCTACTGATCGGCCCGATGGGCTGAATGCGGATCAACCATCAAGTCGCCACCACCCCACCCTGGAGGGCGCGCCACGCAAGGCCTCCAGCCATCCAAGGCAGCATATCGCCAGCTGCTGGCGCTATGCCGTCCATCGCCTGGCCAGCATCCTGGCGTTCCCGGGCGAACTCTCCCCAGCTTCCGATGTTCCAAGCGCTGTATTTCAACTGCGTTAACCCACGAGGACCCCTGATGTACAAGCAAGCGCTTGTCATGGCTTGTGCCCTGGCATCGATGGCAGGCTGCGCCAGCAAGATCGAAAACCCCACGGATTACATCACGTTCCGCAACCAGCCCCTGGTGAAGGACGTCGAACCCGGCATGAGCCGCCAGCAGGTGCTGATCATCGGCGGGCGCCCGTCTTCCATCATCCAGCGCAGCGTGCACCCGGGCTCCTGCAACAATTACATCCTCAATGAGGACGGGCATCAGCAGCCCTACCACGTCAGCTTCGACAGCTCCGGACGCGTGCGCCACAAGGGCTTCATGACCTGTGGACAGCGCGAACAGGTGGAGCGCGACCAGCTCTGAGCCACCTCTAGCGCTTGCGCATCTGCTGCAGCAACGGCTCGCAGGTGCTGTTCTCCTCGCCCCCGGCAGCCGGCGCCACCAGCGCCAGCAGGGCCGCCGCCGGCGCCACCGCCACGCCCAACGCCACCATGCCCGCGCCGCGCACCATCAGCGGCACCGTCTGCACCCCAGCCTGGGGATTCTTGAAAGTCCCGCGCACGTAGAGCGGCGAACGCAAGGAAAACACCCGCATGCCCCTGGACTCCGGATTGACGCTGAGGTCCAGCCGCTCGTTGCGGAAACTGGCGGTGCCGGCCACCTGCACCAGCGCATTCTCGGTATCGAAAACGAACAGCCGCGGGGTCATCAGGCCGTCCTTCACCCCCAGGTCCGCCGCCGCGCAGTTGATCTTCACTTCCTCGTCCCCGAACAGGCGGCCCACCAGGTAGTTGCCCAGGTTCAACCCCGCGATCTCCATCAGGTTGCGGCTGATGGTGCCGTCATTCACCAGCATCTGCAGATCGCCGTTGGCCGTGCCCAGCAACGCCGCCACCGAATTGCCCGTGCCGGACAGGTCGGCCTTGGCATTCAGCTCGCCCAGGCTGCTGCGCATGGCCTGGACGTTGGGAAACAGCTCCTTGAGCTTGAAGCGACGAGCCTGCAGGCGCGCCTTGCCGGTGAGCGGGGCACGGCGGCCATCGAGTCGTATATCGGCGTCCAGCGCGCCGCCGGCCACGCCGAAGCGCAAGGGCTCGAGCCTGAGCAGGCCGTCGTCGAGCACCAGGTGGGTGGACAGGTCACGGAAGGGCAGCTTTTCGCTGTGCTGGATGCGCTTGCCGGTGAAGGTCACGTCCGCATCCATCACCCGCCAGCGCTCGGTACGGAATTCCTCCACCGGCAGCACCTTGTCCGCCGGTTGCCGGGTCGCCACGCCGCGCGCCTGCTGGCCGGACCTGGAGTCCGCGCCGATCAGCGGCGCCAGGTCGACGAAGCGCAGCTGTTCCGAGGTCAGGGTGCCGGATAACTTGGGCCGGGGCTCGCGGGCCACATAGGTGAGGTCGCCGTGGATATCGCTGCCGCCAATGCGGCCGTTGAAGCCCTGATAGCGGAACTCGGCGCCACCGGGTTCCTGCAGGCTCGCCAGCAGCCGGCCGTCCGTGGAGTAGGCCGGGGTTTCAGGCAGCGTCACGCCGATCAGCGGGTAAAGCTGCGCCAGGCTCTTGCCGGAAAGTTGCAGGCGCAGGTCCAGGGCGCCGAGCTCGCGGGGCTCGGTCAGGGTTCCGAGCAGGTTGATGCGGGTGTCTCCGACCCGGAGTTCGGCCTGCAACGGCAAGGGCAGGTCGGCGTTCTGCAGCGCCAGCAGACCACCCACCTTGCCGCTGCCGTCCAGCGGCTGGCCGCGGTAGCTGCCCTTGGCCTTCCAGCCGAAGCTGTAGTCCTGGGCGCCCACCGCCGCAGGTCGCACGCCCGTGGCCGGTAGCAGCGCGCTGAAGGGCACCGGATTGCCCAGGGGATCGACCACCAGGTCCAGGCGGGTGCGGGTCTGGGCGTCGTCCACCTGGACGCGGCCCTTGTCGAAGCCGATGGTGCCGATATCGAGCGTCCAGCCGGAGGGTTGCTCCGCCGCGCCCTCAGGTCTGCTCGGCAGCTCGAAGGTCCAGTTGTTGCGCCCGTCGGCCAGGCGCCGGACGCTGGCCTGGGGACCGCCCAGGTCGATGCGCGGAATGCTCAGCTGCTGCCACAACAAGGGCAGCGGCGCGACGCGGAATTCCACCCGTTCGAGGCTGATGAAATCCCCGCCCTTGGCCCACTCCGGGTTGCCCAGGCGCAGTTTCTCGGCGACGAAATGGGGCCATGGCACCAGGGCCCGCCAACCGCCCTCGCCGTCTTCGCGCTGCCAGATCACCTTGAGCTCGCCCTCGATGGCGAATGACCGTCCCAATTCGGCGGATACCCGCTCGTTGAATGCCGGTCTGATGCGGTTCCAGTCGAAGGTGGCGACCAGCACCAATAGCACCGCAAGCAGCAGCGCCAGCGCCAGAACCGACCTGGCGAGGATGCGAAGACCTCGTGTCATGCACTACTCCCCTTTGCCCCGGCAGCCACCATCGGCGCCGCGTAATCTCCTTGCCTTATCGACCCGAAATTGCCCCGGGTTGCTCCGCCCGAGCGCCGAGCGCAATCGGCCCTGCCGCTGCAATCTTGCCGAAAAATGCCGCAAGGCATTGATTATAAAGGGCCGCAGGCAACATCAACGACGTCGATGTTCTCTATCGTGGGTGTTCACTTTTTAATCGACGCCCCATCCGTAAGATTGGCTCCGTACCCAGTTTCCAGCCCCCGTTGAGGAGCCCACGATCATGAAAACCCACGCCTTCGCCGCCCTGATCATCGCCACCCTGAGCACCTCCGTATTCGCCCTGCCGTCCGACGACCAGCCGGTACTGGGTGAATCCCGGGATGGCACCTACCTCCAGGTCGTGGAGCCGGTTGCCGCTGAAGGCAGCTTCATGATCCTGGACCGCGTCGCCGAAGATGGTGCCGACCGCACCGGCGCCAACCGCATCGCTGAAAGCGGCTCGGACCGCACCAACGCCTTCCGCGTGGCCGAAGGTGGTTCGGATCGCCTGCTGCAGGCCCATCGCGTCAGCTGATCGCGACGCGCGGCTCCCCCTCGAAGCCCGGCGGACGCCGGGCTTTCTGCTTGGGGGCCGCACTTTCCCGTGGGGGCGTTTCCAATGGCTATGTCTGCGTTAAGTGTTGCTAGAACGCCCTGAGCCCAGCTAATTATCGAGCGGACGGCGAGTCCCTGTTTCGCCCCCCCGGGCGAGTCCCTTTTCCAATCGTTGAAAAGGAACCAAAAAACTTGCCCCGGCATCCGGCCCGGCTTCGCCGGGTGACCAGCCTTCGGCTGTTACTGCGTTTCCCTCGCTCCATCGTGGCTCCGGGGGCCCGGCGTGAGGGGCCATCCCTGGCCCCGCACGCCTCTCGCGGCATCCATGCCGCTCGTCCCCCTGCGCAACGATTCCGCTCGGCCTCCTGACGGGGCGGAGCCGCTGCCCCACCTCTCCTGCGCAGGTTCTGGCACTGATCAGGCATCAGAATTGCTGCGCCCTGTCAGGCGCGAGTCACCCCTCTCCCTCCGGGAGAGGGGCCGGGGGAGAGGGAGGTGTCAGGCGGGCACGGAGGCCCGAAAATCCCGTATTAGACGCTTCCATTCAGTGCTGCAACAGCTAACGCAGACATAGCCTTTCCAATCGCCGATGCACCCGCTCCCACAAGGCAGGCTGACCTCCGTGCACCGACGTGGCCGCCCGTTCGACGCCCGCAAAGCCCATTTGCTAGAGTGCGCCGCACATTGGCCAACAGCCGCGTCCCATGACCCAACGCTCGGAACAGAAGCAGCAGACCCGCCAGGCCCTGATGGACGCCGCCCGCCTCCTGATGGACAGCGGCCGCGGCTTCGGCAGTCTGAGCCTGCGGGAGGTGGCTCGCACAGCCGGCATAGTGCCCACAGGTTTCTACCGTCACTTCAGCGATATGGACGAACTGGGCCTGGCCCTGGTGGAGGAAGTGGGCGAAACCTTCCGCGCCACCATCGGCATGGTCCGCCGGAACGAATTCGAGCAGGGCGGCATCATCGACGCGTCGGTGCGCATCTTTCTCGACGCCGTGGCCGCCAACCGTGGCCAGTACCTCTTCCTCGCACGCGAGCAGTACGGTGGTTCGCGGCCGGTGCGCCAGGCCATCGGCGCCCTGCGCCAGCGCATCACCGACGACCTGGCCGCCGATCTCGAGCTGGTCAATCGCATGCCGCAACTGGACAGGCAGGGCCTTGACCTGGTGGCCGACCTGGTGGTGAAGACGGTATTCGCCACCTTGCCCGAGCTGATCGATCCGCCAGCGGACAACCTGCCTCCGCACCTGCTGCCCGCCGCCAAGATCACCCAGCAACTGCGCTTCATCATGATCGGCGGCAAACACTGGCTGGGGCCTGGCAAGCCGGAAAGCTGACCGCTCCGCCGGCACTCGTAGCCGCACCCAAGGGCAACCACATCCCAATTCTTCGCCTTTCCTCTCGCTACGCCGTCACGTCTTTGTCATAGTCCCCGCGTCTGATTCGGCACGCCCGTCCACGTTTTACGGATAAGAACAGCATGCAGCGCTTCGCCCGTTTCTTTCTCGCGCCCCTTTTTCTGATCGCCGTCGCCTTGCTGGCGCTGGCCCTGACCAGCCGTCCGGCGGACCGCCCCGCCGTGCTCGCCGGCCTGGGCGACAGGCCCCTGGTGATCGCCCATCGCGGTGGCCGTGGCCTCTGGCCGGAAAACACCCTGTTCGCCTTCGAGCGCGCCAGCGCCCTCAAGGTGGACATGCTGGAAATGGATGTGCGCCGTACCCGCGACGGCGAGCTGGTGGTGCTCCACGACGCGCGGGTGGACCGCACCACCAATGGCGACGGAGAAGTGGCCGAGCTGACGCTCGCCGAGGTGCAGGCGCTGGATGCCGGCTACCGCTGGACGGCCGACGGCGGCGAGAGCCATCCCTACCGTGGCCAGGGCATTCGCATACCCACTTTCGCCGAGGTGCTGGAGCGCTTCCCGGAAGCGCCCAAGGTGGTGGAAATCAAGGTGCCCGACGCGGCCATGGAAGAGCAGCTCTGTGCCCTGCTGAGCGAGCACGACCAGCTTGAGCGGGTTCTGGTGGGGAGCTTCTACGAGCGCAGCCTGAAGCGCTTCCGCGAAGTCTGCCCGGGGGTCGCCACGTCGGCCGGACCGACTTCGGCGCGGCTGCTGGTGGCGCTGAACTGGATAGGTCTGGGCAGCCTGGTCAGCCCGTCCTACCAGGCCCTGCAGATCCCCGAGCGCAGCGGCGGCCTGCAGGTGGCCAGCGAAGGCCTCATGCAGACCGCGCTGCAGCGCGGCCTGGCGGTGCAGATGTGGACCATCAACGAGCAACCGGCCATGCGCCAATTGCTGGACATGGGCGCCAGTGGCCTGATCACCGACTACCCGGATCGCGCCCTGCAGCTGCTGGGGCGCTCCACCCGCATCACTTCGCTGAGCGATCGATAGCGAAACCGGCCCAGGTCTGGCTCACCGGCATCAGCTCCAGACTGTTGATATTGATGTGAGCCGGCTGGTTCATGATCCAGAAGATGGTCTCGGCGATGTCTTCCGGCTGGATCGCCTCGGCACCGGCGTAGGTGGCGTCGTACTTGGCCTGGTCGCCGCCGAAGCGCACCAGGGAGAATTCGCTTTCGCACAGGCCCGGCTCGATGTTGGAGACGCGCACGCCGGTGCCCACCAGGTCGTTGCGCAGGCTCAGCGAGAACTGGCCGACGAAGGCCTTGGTGGCGCCGTACACGTGGCTGCCCGGATAGGGCCAGTTACCCGCCACCGAGCCCAGGTTGACGATGCTGGCGCCACGCCCGTGGGCGATCAGGCGCGGCAGCAGCAGGCGGGTGCTGTACATCAGGCCCTTGATGTTGGTGTCGACCATGGTGTCCCAGTCATCCAGGTTGCACCTGGGCGCGGGGTCGGCGCCCAGGGCCAGGCCGGCGTTGTTGATCAGCCCGCGGATTTTTTCGTACTTCGCCGGCAGGCCGGCGATGGCCGCCTCCATGGCCGCACGGTCGCGGACGTCCAGTTCCAGGGTGTGCACATCGGTCAGGGCCGAGAGTTCATCCTTGAGCGCCTGCAGGCGCGCGGCGCGGCGGCCGGTCAGCACCAGCGACCAGCCGGCCTGGGCGAAACGCCGGGCGCAGGCCTCGCCGAATCCCGAGGTGGCGCCGGTGATGAAAACGGTGGAAGTCATGCTGTTCTCCTTGCTCTGGGGCACGGGCCCGTTGCGAATAGACCGGCATAGGTTACGCCATCTATGGAGTCGGCCTGCTGGCGAAAAAATCGCCATTGCCGCGCAGCCCCCGCCGCCACTGGGCTGCGCAGCTTACTCCCAAGCTTATCCACAGTTTTCCACACAGCGAACGGGGACAACTCGACGCAGGCCGCATGACGCCAGATGAAGGCTGCAAGTCACTGTCTACGCGGGAAAAACCATGACTGGTCAAAATCTGGCCAGGCACTGGAGCACGGCGTGGGCCGGGGGCTGGCGGCAGCTGCCACCAAGTTATCCACAGAGTGCCTCACAGGGAT